>PLJS01000011.1 GCA_003140315.1 Hyphomicrobiales bacterium | reverse complement strand
CCGAAAATGAAACTGAGTCATTTCAATGAGTTGCGCGAGCCACCATCAAAGAGAAAACTCGTAACACTATCGCAAAGAAGCCGATCATTCGGGCGCTTTGCGATTTGGAGGAATCTGATACCTCAACGAAGCGGATTCGAAACTCGTTGATTTTGCTCAGCTCATTTTGAGTCAGACTCTAAGGCTTCAGGAATGCGAGAAGATATCCTCGGCGGCCCAGCCCGACAGATCGAGCCGCGCACGCGTAGGCAAAAAGCCGAAACAGGCGGCCGCAAGCGCCTCGCGCCCCTCGCGCGCCAGCATCACGTCGAGCTTCGCTTTGAGCGCATGCAGGTTCAAAACGTCGTCGGCCGCGTAGGCAACCTGCGCGTCGGTCAGGGTCTCGGCGCCCCAATCCGACGACTGCTGCTGCTTGGAGATGTCCTTGCCCAACAGTTCCTTGGTGAGGTCCTTCAGGCCATGCCGGTCGGTGTAGGTGCGCGTGAGGCGCGAGGCGATCTTGGTGCAGTAGAGCGGCTGCGGCATGACGCCGAGCCACTTGTAGAGCATCCCGATGTCGAAACGCGCGAAATGGAAGATCTTCAGCTTTGAGGGATCGGCGAGCAGCGCTTTCAGGTTCGGCGCCGGGCGGATCTCCTTGCCGATTTGCACCACGTCGGCAGAGCCGTCGCCGGGCGAAAGCTGCACGACGCAGAGCCTGTCGCGCTGCGGCTCGAGCCCCATCGTCTCGGTGTCGACCGCGACCGCGCCGGTATAGCGCGTCAGATCAGGCAGGTCGCCGCGGTGAAGACGGATGGTCATTCAAACCTCTGGCGGCGCGGATCGGCGGGTCAGACTGGTGCCTATAAGCTTGGTGCAGGAGAGGCGTCGCAAGTACGCCGTAACATATTGATTGGCTTAACCTATCGAAGTGAGGTTTTCTCCGAGCACCCCAAGAGACACCCCCAGCTCGATTCGCTCCTCGCAGCATAGCGCACCCACCTAACATTTTTTTCAGGCCCGCCAAACCTTCCCCCACCGGTCAAGGCTCTTCCCGCGCAAGTTTGGTCTGCGGAAGGGCATGAACCCGGTTGGCGCTACAGCAACGATCGAAACTCGTCCTCACTTAGTCCGGCATCCTTGATGATCTTCTTGAGTACGGCTGGCTTTCCCCGCCCCGTGCGTCGTCTGGGCTGCACGAGACCAATGTCCGCAAGCACCTCAAGTCGCTTGAGGCCATTGGCCTGCTCTCGATCCAGCGGCGCGGACAGGGCAAGACCAACATCTACGAATTGAACCTCAAACCGAGGAAGCTGTGATCGGTCCTGACCGAGCGAAAACACTCGGTCTAGACCGAGCGATATCGTCCGCTCTAGACCGCACGATAACGCTCGCTCCTCTATTAATGAGACGCATCTAATGAGACCCATATAAAAAGACCCAGTATGCAGAATTCATTTTCAACGAAGGGGAAATTCAAATCCAACCGGCGGGTCGACGGTGTTGGGGAGCATCGGGACTTGGTTCTCAACCCCTCCTTACGCCCCGCCTTTAGGGTAAGGCGGGGTACCCGAACGGCATGTGCTGATAAGACTCGCTATCCCGGGTCGCGCGCGTCGGGCTACCCGCCCGACTCGGGCGGGTGTGCCAACGGGAAGTAGACGACACTGGCAGGGGATAACGAGACACGAAGGGACAGCAGCGCCGACGCGCGCGACCCGCAACGGGCGCACTTCGGAAGGCGATCGTTCTCAACCGCTAACGTTCTCAGCGGCCGTGCGTCGAAAAGTCGCACGATCGCGGGCGATCGAGCGCAACACATTTCGCGAATTTGACAAGACGGCATTTTTATTTGGCAATTTTTTTGCGTTTCGCAAAATGGAAGATTGAGATTTCAAAAACTCGCGGCGCACATGATAACCGCCCCTCCCTTCGCGATGTCCGTGTCACTTCCGCTTTGCATCCAATAGCCGACGAATCATTGCATCGCAGCGGAACGACGCGATGGGCCAACACTGGAAGTCCCGCCGCCGACCACACGTTAGGTCTGCACCACCCCGCCGAGTTCAGTTGACCGGCATCAATCGTTTCGATTTGATCGGCTCTTTCCAAGAAGCGAGAGGTACAGCAAACCCCATTCACGGCGCCATGACGTCACGACACGAGCTCCCTAGATGGGCTCGTGGTATCTAGTAACGGTAAAGTTGGTAGTCAACTTACTACATCATTGACGCTATGCGGGCGCAAATAATACGTATTATGACGTACACTAAAACGATTCCAATGTGTTCTTTTTAGAACAGCGTACGAGTTGATAGCGCTCTATACATACCACGATCTCTCTGGCTCGAGTCCTCTAATCTCTGAGTGCATGACGCCGATATTGCGACCCCTTCGCGGAATGGAGCAGGTATCGGATTAATTCGGATATCCCGCGGTCGATGCCGACGGTTGCGATCGTCGTCGAGTCTGGACCTAGGTGGTCGTCATGGGCCCCACTTGGATTCGCTCGGAGTTACAGCGGCTGGAGCTCTGCTGAAACGAGCAATGTGCAAAACCGAATTGCGTGTTCCTAACGACATAATATCAGTGCGCGTATTTCGTACGCTTAGAATATGCCGATAATAACACGTCATTAATTACCCAGGCCGCCTTGCATAACATTCTGTTCACTAAGGGCTCTTAGATGTAACCGGCTATTGACCTTCAAGTTGTCAGCCATTGGACCCGTCGGCGCGGTAGATGATGAC
>PLJS01000055.1:789-89823 GCA_003140315.1 Hyphomicrobiales bacterium | reverse complement strand
CCGTTCCAGCGCGCGACGCGGGCAAGCCCGTGCGCGATGTCCTCGATCTCGATGTCGAGCGGCGAGGGATCGAGAAGGTCAAGACGTCGTCCCGAGAGCATGCGCTGCCAGGCGCGCGGCGCCGATTGCGTCGTGCGTTTCGCGCGCGTGGGCTTTGGATTTGACGGAGCACCGGCCACGCCGCGAGCGTAGCAGATTCGCGGTCGAGCGCCGGGTCCCCATCCCGCTCATGCCCGCGCAAGCGGGCATCCAGCTCTTCGAAGAAAGCTGGGTCCCCGCTTGCGCGGGGACGAGCGGACGACGGAGCAGTGTCAATTCGTCTTCGGGGCTTCGGCGATCGCCTTTTCCAAATCCTCGCGCTCCTCGCAGCCCGCGGGGCACAGCCGCACGAGATGCGCGAGGTTTTCCCTTGCCTTGTCGATCTGGCCGGTCTCGACGAAGAGCTCGCCCTGATATTCGAGCGCGCCCTTGTGGTCCGGATTGAAGTCGAGCGCCTTGCGATAGAACGTGTAGGCCTGCTTGCGGTCGCCGGTCTTGCGCAGGCTGAACCCCATCAAATTGTAGACATCGGCATGCTGATGGGTCGTGAGCATCGGCGTGAGCTCGGCAAGCGCGCCCTTGAAGTCCTTGGCCTTGATCTTGGCGCGCACCGAGGTGAGGTCCGGCGCATCCGTCGACGTCACGTTGTCGACCGCGAGCGCGCCGGTCGGGATCAGCGTCGTGCCAAGCAGCAGGCAAACGCAGAGGATGAGTTTTCTCATGATGGTCTCCGGTTTGATTGAGCCCCCAGGCGACTGGCGAAGGCTGCGACTCACGCCTTCATCGGCGTGAGCGCGTAGCCGGTGCCGTCCTTGCTGATGGTGCCCGCCCCGGGGAACGGGAAGTGATAGCCGCAGATCGGAATCTTGTCGGCGATCACGCGGTCGAGCAGCGCGCGGCGCGTCGCTTCGGCGGTCGCGGGGTCCTGATCGTACTGGCCGTGCCAACCGGGGTTGGCGACGACGAGCGCCGGCACATAAGCCGTGTCGTTGGAGATCATGAGCTGGCTCGAACCGGAAGAAAGATGAAACGCGCGATGGCCGGGCGTGTGGCCGGGCGCGCTGACGAAGCGGATGCCGGGCGCGACTTCAGGTTCGCCTGAAACCTGCTTGATGTTCGTCCAGGTCGGGAACACCGCCTGGATGCGCTTGGCCAATCCCTTGCGCGCTTCGTTGAGCCGGTCGACGACAGTAGGATCAGTCCAGAACTTGTATTCGACGTCGGACACGACGATCTCGGCCTGCGGGAACACTGGCTTGTTGGTGCCTTTCTCCATCAGGCCGAAGATGTGGTCGGGATGGAAATGCGAGATCAGGATGGTGTCGATCTTGGCGGGATCGATGCCGGCAGCCTTCATGTTGGCCATCATCTTGCCGGCTGTCGGCTGCACCTGGGCGCCGGTGCCGCTATCGCACAGGATGGTCTTGCCGCCGGTCTTCACCACCGCCACGGTGAACGGGATCGAGACGAAGTCCGGCGTGAAGCCGGCCTTGATCATCGCGTTCTTGACGTCCTCGACCGACGCATTGGCGATGAACGCCGGATCGTGCGCCTTCTCCCAGATGCCGTCATAGAGCGCGGTGACTTCGGCCGCTCCGACCTTGTAGGTGACGAAGCCTTGTGCCGGGTCTGGCGTGACCTGCGCGAAGGCCGGCGACACGGCAAGCCGTGCATTCAGGCCGAGTGCCGCGGCGAGGCCGGCGGATACGGCAAAATCGCGACGTGACAGAGTTGGCATGGCGCTCTCCCGTTATGCGCGGAGGCGGCGTTTGGTTGCTCCGCGCTGACGAGACCTAAGACTCGGAGGCCGCGCGCGTTATTCCCGGCCCTTGGCGTTGCGGTGAACAGAAAAAGCCTGAGCACGGCGGGAATAGATCTGAACGGAGCGGAGTCTCCTGCCAAATCGGCCCGAAGGCCTCGCGGCCGCTCCGGGGCGCATATAGTCTCGGCGGAGCCTTCAAATTTCGCCAAGATGGGAATAGGCCGGCGCACGGCCGAGTCTCGTTCGAATGGGGACAGAGTGAGCGGCGACGATGACGGCAAGCGGTTTTCCGAACTGGTCATGCCCCATTTGGGCGATGCCTATGCGCTGGCGCATTGGCTCACCGGCAACCAGGCCGACGCCGAGGATGTGGTGCAGGAGGCCTGCCTGCGCGCGTTCCGGGCGCTCGCGGGATTTGCCGGCGGAAGTTCCCGCGCGTGGACGCTGACCATCGTGCGCCATACCGCCTATTCGTGGCTCGGCAAGAACAGGCGCTCGATGCTCGTCGCCGTCGACGACCTCGAAGCGGTCGAGCGCGCGCAACCGTTGAGCGGCACGGATGCGGCGAGCCGGCCGACGCCCGAAACCGAGCTGATCGCCAAGGCGGACGCTGCGCGGCTGGAAACCGCGATCGCGATGCTGCCGCTGCAATTTCGCGAGACGCTGGTGCTGCGCGACCTCCAGGGCTTGTCCTATCGCGAGATCGCCGAGGTGACGGCGGTGCCGGTCGGCACCGTGATGTCGCGGCTTGCGCGCGCGCGGGCGCGCCTGATCGACCTCATTCGGGCGGATGAACCATGACGAACCCGGTCAATGCACCGACGCCTACGGACGAATCCGTGTTGCTCGTTCATGCCTATCTGGACGGCGAACTCGATCCCGCGAATGCGCTCAGCGTTGAACGGCGGATCGAATCCGATCCGGCTCTTGCGGCCGAGCGCATGCGGATCGAGACGCTGCGGCGCGCCTTGCGCGACCGCGTAGAGCCGAAGCCGCTCCCGCCGCAACTGCGCCGCCGTGTCGAGACGGCGGTCGGGCTGTTCCGCGCGCAGCCGAAGCCTGGACCGTCCTGGCGCGCACTTGCGGCATCCGTCGTGCTGGCGCTGATCGCGTCGGGCGGGACGACGTTTCTGGCGACGAATTGGCTCGCGCAGCGCGGAGCGCCGGACGACCGTATCGCCACGGCGATCGTCGACGATCATTTGCGCGCGCTGATGGCGCCGGCGCCGATCGACGTGCGCTCGTCCGACCGGCACACCGTGAAGCCCTGGTTCAACGGCCGCACCCCGCAGGCCCCGCGCGTCGTCGATCTTGCGCCGGAAGGATTTCCGCTGGTCGGCGGCCGCATCGACGTGATCGCGAGCGCGCCGGTGCCGACGCTCGTCTATCAGCATCGCGAGCACATCATCAGCCTTTCGGCGGTCCCGGACGCGCTCGACGCGGCGCCGCGGGACGTGCGCCGCACGATCCGTGGCTACAATCTGATCCGCTGGGTCGACAACGGCATCGCCTATTGGGCGATCTCGGATCTCGGCGGCAGCGACCTCGACGCGTTCGTGCGCCTGTTCCGCGCCGCGCCGCCGGACTAAGTTGCGAAATGGTAATCTCTTATCAACTATCCCGAGAAACAGCGGCGGCATTACAACGCACGATCATGTGAAATACCGCCTGCTTTTAAGCGACTTGATCATGGATTAAACGGGTGAGGCTAATTCCCGTTGTTTCTTCTTTCGATAGACATCGACTATGGTGCATCCACCCGCGGTGCATTGATTCCTTCGGGTTTTGGCTTTAGACGGTGCACCCGGTCAAACCCCAAGAAGGTCAAATATGGCAAAGAAGTCCAAACGCAGAGGCCGCCCGCCCGGCGCGAAGTCGCCGGCCAAAATGGATGTCGGCCAGCTTCGTCACTACATCGAGGGCCTGGAAAAAATGCTGCGGGATAAGGTCAGCGAACAGCAGGCCTATTTCGAGCAGAAACTCTCCGAGCTTTCCGGGATGACGAGCAAAAAAGTCGGAAAAGTTATTCGCGCCGTGACGGCCAAGGGCCGCAAGGGCGTGCGCAAGAAGGCGACGCCGAAATACCGTTCGCGCAAGGATTCCTCAGTCACGTGGGCCGGCCGCGGCATGACGCCGGTCTGGATGCGCGAGGAGATGAAGGGCACCAAGCTCAAGAAGGACGATTTCCTGATCGCGAAGTGACCGGCGCGGGCGCCGGTTTGCGTCCGCCGGTCAGCTCCTTGTGCCGATGGCAGTCGACCAGGTGGTCGTTGACCATCCCGGTCGCCTGCATGAACGCGTAGACGATGGTCGGGCCGCAGAATTTAAAACCGCGGCTCGCCAACTCCTTCGACATCGCGCGCGATACCGGCGTCTCGGCCGGCACCTGTTTGATGCTGCGGAAATTGTTGATCTTCGGCTCGCCGCCGACGAAGTCCCATAATAGCGCCGAGAAGCCGGGACCCTTTTCCATGATATCGAGATAGGCGCGCGCGGACGCGACCGCGCCGTCGATCTTCTGCCAGTTGCGCACGATGCCGGCATCCTGCATCAGGCGCTCGACCTTTTTCGGCGTGTAGCGCGCGATTTTTTCCGGCGCGAAACCATCGAAGGCGCGGCGGAAATTCTCGCGCTTGCGCAAAATGGTGATCCAGGAGAGCCCGGCCTGGAAACCGTCGAGCATGAGCTTCTCGTAAAGCGCGCGGTCGTCATACTCCGGTACGCCCCATTCGGTGTCGTGATAGGCGACATAGAACGGGTCCTGTCCCGGCCAGGAGCAGCGGACAAGGCCGTCGGGATGGGGGAGGGGGGACATGGGCGCCATCAGCGGAGGAGGAAATGCCTGCTAGTGCGGAGCATTTTTGTCATGACAATGTCGGGCACATATGTCAATGTTATAGCACCATAGGATAAGCGCCCATGACGGCAAATGCCAAACGCGTCCGCCGCAGCGAGAAGCTGGATCTGCGCCTCACCTCGTCGGCGAAGCGGTCGCTGCAGGCTGCCGCCGAACTGCAGCACAAGTCCCTTACCGAATTCGTCCTCGACAGTGCGCTGACGAGTGCCGAAGCCATTCTTGCCGAGCAGCGATCGATCAAGCTGAACGCTGAACAATGGAAAGTCTTCCAAAAGGCGCTCGATGCGCCGCCGCGATATCACGAAAGGCTCGAGCGATTGCTGAGAGAGCCGAGCGTCTTTGATTGATCACCAGAAGCCGCACGTCGAAAAGCTCGGCGCGGCGCATAAGCTTGCCGAGTTCGATTGCGGATTGGCGCCGCTCAATCATTTCCTCCGCCAACACGCTCTCAACTGCCAACGTGCCGATAGCGCGCAAACCTATGTCGCGATGATCGGTGAAACCGTCGCCGGCTATCACAGCCTCGCGGTCGGTAATATATTGTTCGACGATGCTCCAGAGCGGTTGACGAAAGGGTTGCCGCGCCATCCGGTGCCGGTCGTGGTTCTGGCCCGATTGGCCGTTGATCTCCGTTTCCGCGGGCTATCTCTTGGTTCGGGGCTGCTGCGTGACGCGCTGCGGCGGACCCAAATGGTTTCCGAGATTGCCGGTGTGCGCGGCCTTGTTGTTCACGCCAAGGATGACGAAGCGAAAGCGTTCTACGAGCACTTTGGTTTTGCCAGCTTCGTGGGCAAGCCGTTGACGTTATTTCGACTGCTCAAGGACATCCGCACGGAATTGCGCTGAGCCCTTACTCCGCAGCCTTCGCCTCGCCCGGCCACGCGAACCGCGCCCATTCCGGCTTGACCGGATGGAGCGCCATGCCGCCGGCGATCAGCGTCCGACCGGCGGCGAGCGCCTCGCCGACGCGATCTAGCCGCAGCAATGCGAGGCCACGCCCGCCGCGCGCCGACGAGCCCATCACGCCGACCGCGATCTCGCCCGCCATCACGGCGACGCCTGTTTCCGGTGCGAACTCGAATACGACCGGCACGACGCGCTTGCGCGCGGTGCCGCGATGCTCGACGCGCGAGACGACCTCCTGGCCGACGTAACAGCCTTTCTCGAAGTCGATGCCGCCGAGCTGGTCCATGTCGGCTTCGTGCGGGAAGGCTTCGTTGTAGTTGAAGTCGAGCCCGCCGCGCGGGATGCCATGCGCGATGCGGTGCGCCTCGTAAGCGGTAGCCTCGACGAGGCTCGCGCCGAGATCGGCGGCCGCCTCGGGGACCTGATGCGGCGGCAGCATGCAGCGGACGCCAAGCGCCGGCAGGCGCGGATCGGCGTAGCAGAGCCCGTATTCGGTCGTGCCCGTTCCATCCCAGAGTGCCATCACGCCGAGCACCTCGGAGAGGTCCTCCACCATCACCTTGGCGCGCAGTCTGTAGAAGTTGAGCCGCTCGGTCAGCGTGCGGGCGAGCGCGCGCGGGCAATCGATGAAGAAGCCGCCGCCGTCTTCGGCGGGAGCTTCCGTGACGATCATGTCGACCATGATCTTGCCCTGGGGCGTCAACAGCGCCGCGAACACCGCGCGTTGCGGCGTCACCTTGCCGGCGTCGGCGGTGATCAGGCCGTTGAGGAACTTGCGCGCGTCCTCGCCCGCGACCTTGACGACGCCGCGGTCGGGCAGCAGGGCGGCTTTCATCGAGTGACCTGTCATGTGTGCGACGGAACGTAAGGTGCGCCGCGCGCCGCCTCAATCCCCGGACACGAAGAAGTGCCAGGTGCCGTCGGGCGCGATGCCGAGCCGATAGAAGATATAGGCGCCGAACTGGGTCATTTCCTTGTAGTCCGAGCCGGTCACGATGCGGAACAGCTCGACCTTCTGCTCCGGCGTGAGCGTCGCGAGCGGCGTGAAGGCGAAATAGGGCCACACGTACATTTCCTGCGGCGTGCCCTTGTCAATGCGCACATAGCCGGCTTCCAACAGGTTGACGAGGATGGACAGGACCTCGACGCCGGCGGAATCGGGATAGTTGCTGCGCCAATAGGCGAGCGGGTTCTTGTCCTGCCCGAACGTGAAGATAGGCATGATCTCGTTGCCCTGCATCACGGTGACGAGCTTTTCCAGATCGCCCGAGCGCGCGGCATCGAGGATGCGCTGGCGCATTTTGGCAACGGACGACGGCAGGCGCGCGAAGTCATAGCCGATCTCGGGTGCGGTCTGGGTGCGCGCGAGCGCGGAGGGCGGCGGCTGCGCGGGTTTCGCCGGCGCGGCGGGCGCGGCGGGCGCAGCAGGCGCGGCCTGTATCTGCGGCGGTGCTTGCGGAGTGGGCGCGGGAGAGGAAGGCGCCTGCGGCGCCGGCTGCGTCTGCGCCGGAGGGGTGATCACCGTCGGCCCCTGCGGCCGGATCGTTTCGGTGCGCACACGGTTCTGCGCGCCCGCCGGACCGGCGACGAGCGCGAGCGCGCACAGCGATGCAACAAGACGCGGCAGCATGGCGTCAGCATCCGATCGATGACGATCGGAGCTTACCAGAAGCGCCGGGCAGAATGCGAATGTGTGGGGATTGTCAAAGCATGATCCCGAAAAGTGGGAACCGGTTTTCGGACAAGATCATGCTCACAAGAGACTACTGGCGCGACCGCTGCACTGAGAACTCGCCGTTGCGGATACGCGCCGGGAAGCCTTCGGTGAACTTCGCGGTCGCCTCCTCGCCATAGGTCGTGACGAGCTCGTTCAGCGCGGTGAACAGCGAGGCCTGCGCCAGGCAGTCGCCGTCGACGCCGTCGAGGCGCGCTTCGGTCCAGGCTTCGTGCAGATAGCTCAACGCCACCTGCTTTTCCTCAATCTCGTTGGCCGGTTGTTTGGCCACAACGACACGCGGCGCCATGCTCATCGTACGATTAATCCGTCTAGCGGCACCGGAGGCGCCCGTCCCTGTAACGCGGTACTGAATCTAGCATGCGGCTGCGCGAAACCTAGGCACAACTTTAGGAAAGGTTAATGCGCCTTCGCTGAGAAAACCGAAGCGATCGCATGTCGGCCGCGCATCAATTCGTGTAGCGCGCCGTGATGTCGCGCGCGATGCGCGAGCCCTCGTCGAGGTAGCGGCGGATCGCGAAGTCGGCCGCCGGCGTGCACGCGCGGTAGCTCTGCTGGAAGCCGCGATAGCCGCGATTGAAGCTGGCGGTCAGGCGGTCGCGCCGCTCTCCGCTCGGCGCCTCGGCGTCGAGCAAGGCCTGCATCTCGTTGCGCCAGGCCTGGCCCTCGCGCGCGCCGCACAGGTCGCGCAGGTAATGCAGGGCGCCGAGGATTTCCGAGAGCCGCATCAGGTCGTTCTCGTAGGACGGCCGCGCGGGCGCGGCCGGCTGCGCCTGGGCAACGGCCGTGACCGCAATGACGAGAAGGATCACAAGTGCGCGGGTCAACATGGAAGCGCCGATATGCCCCGCCGATGCGGCAAGGGCAAGGCGGCAGGCCTGCCGTGGTTTATGACCCGCCGGAACCTGCGGCTTCGATGCGCTCGAACGCCGCTGCGACGATCTCGGCGAGACCCTCGGTGGTGCGCAGGCCATCGACCTCGGCCGGCCGCACCCAGCGCAGCTCGGCAAGTTCCTCGTTCGGTCGTCCCTCGCCGGAAAGCCAGTGCGCCGCAAAGCACAGGATCACGAAGTGCCGCTGCACCCGGCCCTCGGCGTCGCGCATGATGAACTCGCGGTGGCCCGCGAGCGCGACCGGCGCGATCGCGATCTCGGTCTCCTCCGCGACCTCGCGCACGATCGCCTCGTGCAGGGTCTCGCCCGCCTCCACGACGCCGCCCGGCAGCGTGAACAGTCCCTGGCTCGCGCCGGCTTTCGCGCGCTGCGCAATCAACACCCGCCCGTCGCGGATGATCGCGGCAGAGACCGCGAGATAGGGCCGGTCCGGATAAGCGCGCGGGTCGGAAGTCATATCGGTCCTTGCACCGTCACCCTGAAGTGACCGCGCGCAGCGCGGGGCGACGGCCCCAGCTTGTCATCCTTCGAGGCTCCCCCGGCTCAAGCGGCGGGGTCGCACCTCAGGATGACGGAAATGCTAGCGCTCGAACAGCGCGTCGACAGTGGCCTGCTGCTCGGCCGTGGTCATGTCTTCCGAGGCGCCGAGCTCCTGCCCGTTGATGACGGCACCGGCCTGCGCGACCAGCGGCTTGAGACGCGCCGCCGTCTCGGTCGCGAGCGCGGCCGCGGATTCGAGCGAAGAGCGCCGCAACAGCGCCTCGCAGGTCGCGACCAGCAGCGCATTCATGGTGTCGGCAAGTTCGTCGAGCCGCACCCGCGCGATCGGCTCGGCCGCCTCGTAGGCGGCGATCGCCAGCTCGCGGTCCCGGAACGGCGAGGCCGCGAAATGCTCCGGATAGCTCAGCGGCTCCCAGCCGATCAGCTCCACGATGCATTCCGGCGTGTGCGGCAGGATGTCGAGCAGCATGATCGCTTCGTGGAAGTGATTGAGGTAATCGGTCGCGAGCCCGGTCTTGGGATTGATGTTGGCCGCGGCAAGCCGCGCCGGATCGAGCGTTGGCGCGGCGCCGTCGGAGGGCAGCAAGATCGGCTGAACGGTCATCGTCGAGCTCATGGAACTCGCAAGTCTTGTCGGTCGTGGTTAAATCCTGATTAAGAAAGAAGGCGTTTGGGACCCGATTATGTGTGGACGTTATGCCTCGATCACCCCGCCGGAGGCGATGCGGGCCCTGTTCCGGTATCTGGAGCAGCCGAATTTTCCGGCACGCTACAATATCGCGCCGACCCAGCCGGTCGCGATCGTGCGCGTGGTCGAAGGCAAGCGCCAGTTCGCCCTGGTGCGCTGGGGGCTGATCCCAGCCTGGGTGAAGGACCCGCGCGGCTTCTCGCTCCTCATCAATGCGCGCGGCGAATCGGTCACCGAGAAGCCGGCGTTCCGCAACGCCATGAAATACCGCCGCTGCCTGATCCCGGCCGATGGCTTCTACGAATGGAAGCGCGAGGGCGAGAAGAAGCGGCCCTATTTCGTGCGCCTGAAGGGCGGCGGCCCGATGGCCTTCGCGGGACTTTGGGAAAGCTGGATGGGGCCGAACGGCGAGGAGCTGGAGACCGCCGCGATCGTGACCACCACGGCGAGCCGCTCGATCGCCCATATCCACGACCGCATGCCGGTGATCGTGCCGCCCGAGGCGTTCGATTTCTGGCTCGACCCCAAGGTGGGCGCGCAGACGGCCGCGGCTGTGATCCAGCCGGCGCGCGATGAGCTGCTTGAGGCTTATGAGGTGTCGAGCGCGGTCAATCGCACCGCGAACGATGCGCCGATGCTGATCGAGCCGTTGCGCGAGCCGGAGGTGGTGGAGGCGACGCTGGCGAAATCCGCGAAGAAGGAAAAGCCGAAGCCGGACGACGGACAGGCGAGTTTGTTTTGATCTCGTAGGGTGGGTTAGGCCGAAGGCCGTAACCCACCGCTATCCGTAAGACGGCGGGTTACGCTTCGCTAACCCGCCCTACGAATTCACGGCGTCATCTCTCTTCCATCGAGCCACTTGGAGTAAATGACGCGCTCCTGCTCGTCATAGCCGAGCGTCTCGTAGAACGCCTGCACCTGTGTATTGTCGGGCCGCACCATCAGCATGACCTTGGCGATGCCCTGCTGTCGCAGCCAGTCCTCCGCCGCCGCCATGATGGCGCGGCCGGCGCCTTTGCGCTGCGCGTCGGGATCGACCGCCACGTAATAGACCCAGCCGCGATGGCCGTCGTGGCCGACCATCGCGGTGGCGACGATCGTGTCGTCCGCGCGTCCGGCGAGGATTGCGGAATTTGGCCCGCGCCGCGCGAACGCGATGTCGGCTGACGGATCGTTCCATGGTCGCGTCAGACCGCAGCGCTGCCATAGCGCGATGACGGCTGCGACATCGGCGTCGGTGATTGGGGAGATGGAGGGTGGCGGCATCGAACCTCTCGGAGCGTCATCCTGAGCTGCGAGCGTAGCGAGCCTCGAAGGACGACGCGAGCACTCTGCGTGTGGCCATCCTTCGAGGCCCGGCTGCGCCGGGCACCTCAGGATGACGCCGCTACAGCACCTTCCCGGGATTCAAAATCCCCTTCGGATCGAGCGTGCGCTTGAGCGCGCGCATCAGCTCCATCGCGACCGGGTCCTTGATGGTCGGCAGCAGGTCGCGCTTGAGCACGCCGATGCCATGCTCGGCCGAGATCGAGCCGCCGTATTTGAGAACGACGTCAAACACGACCGCGTTCACGTCATGCCAGCGCTTCAGGAACGCAGCCTTGTCGGCTCCGACCGGCTGGGAAATGTTGTAGTGGATGTTGCCGTCGCCGAGATGGCCGAACGGCAGCGGCCGTGCACCGGGGATCAGCTTCACCACGGCGTCGTTTGCTTCCGCGATGAAGGCCGGCACGTGCGCGACCGGCACCGAGATGTCGTGCTTGATCGAGCCGCCGATCTGGCGCTGCACCTCGCCGAACATCTCGCGGATGCGCCAGAAGGCCTTCGACTGATCGAGCGCGCTGGCGATTGCGGCGTCTTGCACCAGGCCGCGCTCCACGCCTTCTGCCAGAATGTCTTCCAGGGTCTCGCGCAGCCCCGATCGCGCCTGCGAGGACAGCTCCATCAGCACGTACCAGGGATGCGCGGCGCCGAGCGGATCGCGCGAGCCTCCGTCATATTTCAGCACCGCCACGATGCCGAGCCGCACCATCAATTCGAACGACGTGATGTTGCCGCCGCTGCGCTCATTGGCGATGCCGAAGAGGTCCAGCGCGGCCTGCGGCGAAGCCACGCCAACAAACGCGGTTTCGACCGAGCGCGGCCGCGGGATCATGCGCAGCGTCGCCGCCGTGATGACGCCGAGTGTGCCTTCCGCACCGATGAACAGGTTTTTCAGATCGTAGCCGGTGTTGTCCTTCTTGAGCTTGTTGAGGTTGTTGAGGACGCGCCCGTCGGCGAGCACGACTTCCAGGCCCAACGCCTGTTGGCGCGCGACGCCCCACGACACCGCCGTGGTCCCGCCCGCATTGGTCGAGAGATTGCCGCCGACCGTGCAGGTGCCCTCGGAGGGAAGTAGCAGCGGATAGAGCCGGTCGACGTTCGCCGCCGCCTCGCGCACGCGGCCGAGCGAGACGCCGGCCTCCGCGGTGATCGAATTCGAGGTCGCGTCGACCTCGCGGATCTTGTCCATGCGGTTGAGCGAGAGCAGCACCTCGCCGTCGAACGGAAGCTGCCCGCCAACGAGCCCGGTGTTGCCGCCCTGCGGCACGATCGGCGTGCCGGTGTCGTTGGCGAGTTTGAGGATGGCCGAGACCTCCACGACCGAGCCCGGCCGCAGCACCATCGGCGTCGCGCCATGATAGAGGTCGCGCATCTCGATGAGATACGGCTCCTGCGCCGCCTTATCGGTGATGGCGTATTTTTCGCCCACGATCGCCGCGAAGCGGGGGAGGAGGTCCGGGGAAACGGGTGGTTTGACGCGCGGGTTCATGACGGCAAATTAGCCGGACTGCGGCTCAGGGTCGAGGCGCGGCGGCGCGGGCGAGGCGGTCGTTGATCGCATCGCCCAGGCTCTCATATGGGATTGGCATCACGGCGATAGCCGTAAAGCCGCCGGCGTCGAGCGCGCGCAGATGAGAAAACAGGTTCGCGGCGGCTTCGACCAAGTCGCCCGAGGCGGACAGGTTGAGGGTCTTCGCGGCGCCCTTCGGCGCGTCGGGACCGAACGCGAGCAGCGCTTCGCCAGGGTTCACCGAGATGGCGTTGAGCCGCAGCGGCGTCTTCGGTGCGTAATGCGAGGCGAGCATGCCGGGGGCAAGCGGGGCCTCGCCGGATGGCTCCGCATCGGCGAGCGGGCGCCCGAGCGCGCGCTCGATCGCCGCGCGCGACACGCCGCCCGGACGCAACAGCGTCGGCACGCCGAGGCAAGCCACGATGGTGGATTCGACGCCGACGCTCGTCGGTCCGCCGTCGAGGATGAGGTCGATGCGGCCTGAAAGATCGGCCTGCACATGCGCGGCGGTCGTCGGCGAGACGTGGCCGGATCGGTTCGCCGACGGCGCGACGATAGGTCTGCCGAACACCTTCAGAATACTCTGCGCAACCGGATGGTCCGGCACGCGCACCGCGATCGAGTCGAGGCCAGCGGTCGCAAGCTCGGCGACCGGACAGCCGCGCGCCTGCGGCAGCACCAGCGTCAACGGCCCCGGCCAGAACGCGCGGGCCAGCGCCTTGGCATCCGCGTTGAATCTCGCGAGTTCGCGCGCCGCCGTCATGTCAGCCACATGCGCGATCAGCGGATTGAAGCGCGGCCGGCCCTTCGCGGCGTAAAGCCGGGCGACCGCTTCGCCATCGGTCGCGTCGGCGCCGAGCCCGTAGACCGTCTCGGTCGGGAACGCGACGAGCCCGCCCTCGCCAAGCACGCGCGCGGCGGCTGCCACCGCGTCTCGGTCGGCGTTGAGGGTGCGGGTCGCCAGTTTGACGGGCAATTTCGGCCGCTTTCTTGGTGATCTGTCCGCATATATGTTGACTGTCAACAAATAGGCTCATGCGCCGCTACATTGGCCGGCACGAACCGTCAAGAGACCATGCTCATGCCCTACCGCGCGCCGGTCGAAGACATCGCCTTCACGCTCAAGCACTCAGCGGGCCTGAAGCGCGCGCTCGACGAGGGGCTCTATGGCGACTTGTCGGAGGATGTGGTCGACGCCGTGCTGGAGGAAGCCGGCAAGTTCGCCTCGACGGTGATCGCGCCGCTGAACCCGGTCGGTGACAAGCACGGCACCCCCTTCAAGAATGGCGTCGTCACAATGCCGCCGGGCTGGAAGGAGGCCTATGCGGCCTGGTCGCAGGCCGGTTGGAACGGGCTCGCCGCCTCCGAGCAGTGGGGCGGGCAGGGGCTGCCGCACGCGCTCAACGCCGCCTGCATCGAGATGTGGAATTCGGCCTCGATGGCCTTCGGCATCGGCCCGGTGCTGACCATCGGGGCGATCGAGGCGCTCGACAAGCACGGCGCGCCGGCGCTGAAAGCAAAATATCTCGCCAAGCTCGTGAGCGGCGGATGGATGGGCACGATGCAGCTCACCGAGCCGCAGGCGGGCTCGGATGTGGGTGCTCTCCGCGCCCGCGCCGAGCGGGCGGGCGACGGCACCTATCGGATCATCGGGAGCAAAATCTTCATCACCTACGGCGAGCATGATCTGACCGACAACATCATCCATTTCGTGCTCGCGCGCCTGCCCGACGCGCCGGCGGGCACGCGCGGCATCTCGCTGTTTCTCGTTCCAAAATTCTTCGTCAACGACGACGGCTCGCTCGGTGCGCGCAACGACGCACGCTGCCACTCGATCGAGCACAAGCTCGGCATCCATGGCTCGCCGACCTGCACCATGGTCTATGGCGACAATGGCGGCGCCGTCGGCTGGCTGGTCGGCGAGGAGAACCGCGGGCTCAATTGCATGTTCACGATGATGAACAATGCGCGCCTCGCCGTCGGGCTGCAGGGCGTCGCGATCGCCGAGCGCGCGACGCAGCAAGCTTTCGCCTATGCGCAGGAGCGCCGGCAGGGGCGCGCCACAGGTGTCGACGGCACGGCGCCGATCATCGCGCATCCCGACGTGAAACGCATGCTGCTCACCATGCGGGCGCTGACGCGTGCGGCGCGCGCGATCTGCTATGCGACCGGCGCGGCGATCGACCGCTCGCATCGCGCGCCCGATGACGCCGCGCGCAAGGCGGCCCATGAGCGCGCTTCGCTGCTCACCCCGGTCGCGAAGGCGTTCTCGACCGACATCGGCATGGAGGTCGCCTCGCTCGGCGTGCAGGTGCACGGCGGCATGGGCTTCATCGAGGAGACCGGCGCCGCGCAGCACTATCGCGACGCGCGCATCGCGCCGATCTATGAGGGCACCAACGGCATCCAGGCGATCGATCTCGTGGCGCGCAAGCTGCCGATGGGCGGCGGCGCCGTGGTGCAGGCCTATCTCGACGAATTGCGCGCAACGGTCGCTGCCGTGCAGGCCGCGAACGATCCGGGCTTCGGCGCTACGGCTGAACGACTTGCCGAAGCCGTCGACGCGCTCGACCGCGCAACCGCGTGGCTGCTCGCAACACTCGGCAAATCGCCTGACACAGCGCTCGCCGGCGCGACGCCGTATCTGCGGCTGTTCGCTTCCGCCGCCGGCGGCTGCGCGCTCGCCGAGGAGGGGCTTGCGGCGAGCCGCCTCAATGGCGTTGGAGATGGCGGAGGCCGTGTCGCGCTCGCGCGCTTCTTCGCCGAGAACATCGCTGTGCAGGCGCGCGGGCTCGAGGCGACCGTCACCGAAGGCGCGGAGTCGGTTGCTGCGACAGCATTGGGTTGATGGAGCGTTTCATGACCGACCACGTGCTCGTCACCGACGACGGCGCCGTCCGCACCGTGCGGATGAACCGGCCGGAGAAGAAGAACGCGCTCACGAGCGCGATGTACGACGCCATGGCTGCGGCGCTCGAAGGCGCGGGCGGGACCTCGCCAGTCCGCTGCGTGCTGATCACCGGCGTTGCCGGCACCTTCACGGCCGGCAACGACCTGCAGGATTTTCTCAAGGCCGCGATGGGCGGCGAAGGGCTCGGCTCTTCGGTGATCCGTTTCCTGCACGCGCTCGCGCGCTGCGAGCGCCCGCTGGTGGCGGCGGTCGAAGGCAATGCGGTTGGGCTCGGCACCACCATGATGCTCCACTGCGACTATGCGGTCGCAGCCAGCGATGCGCGCTTCCAGACGCCGTTCGTTTCGCTCGGCCTTGTGCCGGAGGCGGCCTCGACGCTGATCGCGCCCGCCCTGATGGGCCACCGGCGCGCGTTCGAGTTGCTGGTTATGGGGAAGGCGCTCAACGGCGAGGAGGCGAAAGCCTGCGGTCTCGTCAACGCGGTCGCGCCCGCCGGTCAAGTCGAGGCGGAGGCCTTGAAGGCCGCGCAGAGGATCGCGTCGCTGCCGGCGGAAGCGGTCGCCGCCTCACGCGCGCTGATGCGCGGCGCGCCCGATGCGGTCGTCGCGCGGATGGACGAAGAGGCCGCCGAGTTCAAGCGGCGGCTCGTGTCGCCGGAGGCGAAGGTTGCGTTCGAGGCGTTTTTGGCGAGGAAGAAGTAGTAGGGTGAAATATTACATATTGCAATAAATATTTCGATATGAAATATTGGCGATGAAGGCGATCTTCTATACGACGATGGCGACGCGGCAACTCCGCGGACTATCCGCCGATGTCCGTGAGCGGCTGGTCGGCAAACTGCGCCGCTATGCGGAGACCGGCGCGGGGGACGTGAAAGCGCTGGCCGGACAATCGGGCGCGCGACTGCGTGTCGGCGACTATCGGGTCATCTTTATCGAGACCGCGGAAACAATCTCGGTGCGCTCTGTCGGACATCGGCGCGAAATTTATGAGTGAGGAATGGTCATGAAGCCCCAGATCATCAAGACCGAGAATGACGAGCTCATCGTTCTGCCGCGCCGCGACTACGACGCGCTTGTTAAGCGTGCGAAGCGGGCAGGCAGCGAGGATGAGGGTACTGCTCGTATCGTCGCCATGAGCAGCGCGGCGCTCGCCGCGGGGCAAGACGTGGAGTTGCCGGCGGACGTCGCCGAGGCAATCGCGCGGGGCGAAAGCGCGCTGCGTGTCATCCGCGAATGGCGCGGCATGACGCAGACACAGCTCGGCGAGATGAAGACCGACATCGGCCAGAGCACGATTTCAACGCTGGAGAACGGCACCCGCCGCGGAACGACGGCGGTATGGAAGCAACTCGCTGCCGCGTTGCGCGTACCGATGGATATTTTGATTCCGGAGTGAAGCGGGAGGCGAGGCCCCACCCGTCCGCCGCTGCGCGGCGGCCACCCTCCCCCTGCGGGGGAGGGATAAGACGTCAAAGCGGCTTCAGCCCGGCCTCGATCTCCTTGCGACGCCCTTCCAGAAACGGCGGCAGCGCGAGCTTCTCGCCGAGCGTCTCCAGCGGCTCGTCGGTGGCAAAGCCCGGCCCGTCAGTCGCGATCTCGAACAGGATGCCGTTCGGCTCGCGGAAATAGAGGCTCTGGAAATAGAAGCGGTCGACCTTGCCGCTGTTCGGCACGCGTAGCGCGTTGAGCCGGTCGGCCCAATAGTCGTAGCCGGCGGTGTCGGGCGTGCGGAACGCGACGTGATGCACGCCGCCCGCACCTTGGCCGGCCGCCGGCAGGTCTGGCTGCACCGCGACATGCAACTCGGCTGCGGCGCCGCCGTCACCCATCTCGTAGACATGCACCGTGTGCCTGGCATTGTCCGGATGCGGATAGGTGCGGACTTTCCGCATGGTCATCAGCTTCGTCAGCACCGCCTCGGTCGGATCGAGCTTCGGCACGCTCAGCGTGATCGGTCCGAGCCCGCGCACCTGATGCGCCGCCGGCACCGGGCTCTTGTCATAAGGATGCGCCTCGCCCGCGCCGCCGTCATCGACGAGCGAGAGCCGCTGGCCTTCCGGGTCCTCGAAATCGAGCGTGAGGCGGCCGTCGCGCTCGGCGATCTCGCCGCTCGTGACGCCGGCTTGATTGAGGTGCTCCTTCCACCATTTGAAGCTCTCCGGTCCGGCAATGCGCAAGCCCGTGCGCGCGATCGCATGCGTGCCGCGCGTCTCACGCGCCGCCGGCCAATCGAAAAACGTCAAGTCCGTGCCGGGGCGCGCGAGCCCGTCCGCGTAGAACAGGTGATAGGCCGATACGTCGTCCTGGTTCACGGTCTTCTTCACGAGCCGCATCCCGAGCGTGTCGGTGTAGAACCTCTTGTTGCCTGGCGCGTCGGCCGAGATCGCGGTCAGGTGATGGATGCCGGTGAGCTGCATGGTGCCCTCGTCAATCTGTCGGGGCTGATGTAGGCACGGGCGACAAAATTGCGAGGGAGGCCGCGATGCCGCTTCATGGCAAGACGCTGTTCATCACCGGGGCTTCGCGCGGCATCGGGCTGGCGATCGCGCTGCGCGCCGCGCGCGACGGCGCGAATATCGCAATCGCGGCAAAGACCGAGACCCCGCATCCCAAGCTTTCCGGCACAATCCATTCGGCGGCCGAGGAGATCGAGAAGGCGGGCGGCAGGGCCTTGCCGCTCGTGGTCGACGTGCGCGACGAGGAAACCGTGAAAAAAGCGCTCGACCAGACCGCCGCGCATTTCGGCGGCATCGACATCGTGGTCAACAATGCGAGCGCGATCCAGTTGACTCCGGTGGCGCAGACCGACATGCGCCGCTTCGACCTGATGCATCAGATCAACGCGCGCGGCACCTTCATGGTGTCGAAATACGCGATCCCGCATCTGGAAAAGGCCGAGAACCCGCACATCGTGATGCTCTCGCCGCCGCTCGACATGAAGGAGAAATGGTTTTCCGGCCGCACCGGTTACGCGATGGCGAAGTTCGGCATGAGCCTGGTGGTGCTCGGTCTTGCCGGCGAGCTGCGTGGCAAGGTCGCCGTCAACGCGCTCTGGCCGCGCACCACGATCGCGACGGCCGCGGTGAAGAACCTGCTCGGCGGCGACGCGCTGATGGCGATGTCGCGCACGCCGGACATTTTGGCGGACGCGGCCTATGCGCTGTTCCACAAGCCAAAGAGCTTCACCGGCAATTTCCTGATCGACGACACGTTCCTGGCCGGCGAGGGCGTGACCGATTTCGACAAGTACCGGGCCGATTCCACAAAGCCGTTGCAGATCGACTTCTTCGTGCCCGACGACATGAAACCGCCGGCGGGCGTCAGCCTCGCCAAGCTTTCCTGAAACAGCGCTAGGTCCCATCGCCGCCGTGTTTTAGGCTTGTATCCATGTCCACGCTCCTGCTCAGCCACCCCGCCTGCCTCAATCATCTGATGCCCATGGGTCACCCGGAGCGGCCCGAGCGCCTGCGCGCGATCGAGCGTGCGCTCGAGGACGAGAAATTCCAGATGCTCGCGCGCGAGGAGGCGCCGCTTGCGCCGCTGGAGGCGATCGCGCGCGCACACCCGATGGATTATGTCGTCGAGGTGCGCGATGCGAGCCCGAAGGAGGGCATGGTGCGGCTCGACGCCGACACCTCGATGTCGCCCGGCACCTTCGAGGCGGTGCTGCGCGCGGCCGGCGGTGCGCTGCGCGCGGTCGACGAGGTGATGGGAGGCAAGGCCAGGAACGCGTTCGTCGCGACGCGCCCGCCCGGCCATCACGCCGAGACCGCGACGCCGATGGGCTTCTGCCTGTTCAACAACGCCGCGATCGCGGCGCGTCACGCGCAGGCCGCCCACGGCGCCGAGCGCGTCGCGATCGTCGACTTCGACGTGCACCACGGCAATGGCAGCCAAGAGATTTTTTGGAACGACGCGACCGTGATGTATTGCTCCACCCACCAGATGCCGCTCTATCCCGGCACCGGCGCGCTCACCGAGCGCGGCGCGCGCAACACCATCGTCAACGCGCCGCTGCGGGCGGGCGACGGCGGCGACCAGTTTCGCGAGGCGGTCGAGACCGCGATCTTGCCGCGGCTCGACGGTTTCGCGCCGGACCTGATCGTGATCTCGGCCGGCTTCGATGCGCATGTGCGCGACCCGCTCGCCAACCTCAATCTGGTCGAGGCCGACTACACCTGGGTCACGCAAAAGCTGATGGAGGTCGCCGACCGCCGCGCGAACGGGCGTGTCGTGTCGCTGCTGGAAGGCGGCTACGACCTCGAAGGGCTTTCGCGCTCGGTCGCCGCGCATGTGACCGCATTGATGCGGGGGTGAATCGCAGGATGACGTCGCCTCTGCGCGCCCTTGTCGAAACGGCAAAGCGGCTGTTCGCGCGCCGGTCCGCGCCGTTGGGGCGATCGCTCGAGAGCGAGCGGGCAAGTCACTTTTTCACCTGGTTCGGCCTCACGCCGAGCGGCGCGCCCGATCAGGATGCGCGCGGCATCTGGACGAGCTTTCGCCCCGGTGGAACTGCTTTCCCGAAGCTCGCCGCGCTCGCGGTGCTGACCGACCGGCGCGGCCGCATTGTCGAAACGCGCCTCGGTCTCGATCGCGCTTTTCTCGATGATCGGCGTACGTCGCCGTTCGCGCGCGATCTCGCGAAGAGCTTCCTGCTGTGGGCGCTGCCCGAGACGGCGTCGGCGGCGCTCGCGCCGCTGATTGCGAACATCGGCGATGTGGCGGCGGGCGGCGCGACCGTGATCATGCGGGTGGGCGCGCTCGATCCGCCGCCGCCCGATCGCAGCGGCGGCTATCCGGTCTTCCTCGGCACGGCCGAAGGCATCGAAGTCGGGGATGGCGCGGTGCGGGTCGGTTTGAGAAATTTTCCCGGCAGTTTGCCGCCGGAGGGCTTCCATCGGGACGCGAATGCCGTTCCGGCCGGGTCGTCACGATGGCTTCGGCTCGATGTGCGAGGCATATGAGGGACGGATGGTGACAGCGGCGTCGAGTCGGATTATCACGGCGCCCATGGCCGACAACCCCAATGCCGACGTCAAGAAGCTCTCCTTCGAGAAGGCGCTCGCCGAGCTCGAGCAGATCGTGCAGAAGCTTGAGGGCGGCGCCGTCGCACTCGAGGAGTCGGTCACGATCTATGAGCGCGGCGAGGCCTTGAAGCGCCGCTGCGAGGAACTGCTGCGCCAGGCCGAGGCGCGCGTGGAGAAGATCACGCTGGACGCCGCCGGCAAGCCGACCGGCACCGAGCCGCTGGACGTGAATTGAAGTCGTCGTTCTGAGGTGCGAGGCGGCGCAGCCGCCGAGCCTCGAAAGACGCGCCGCCATCCTTCGAGGGCCTCGCGTTGCTCGGCCACCTCAGGATGACGGTAGCCGATACACCATCAGCGACTTGAAATCGGCCACGCGCGTGGCGCCGCTTGCCTTCGCCCAGGCCGCCGTCATCGCCCCGGTCTTGTCGAACGCGAACGAGCCCTTGTAGAACAGGACATATCCGCCGGCCTTGGTCTTCGCGGTCATGAGATCGAGAAGCTTCGCGTCGTCGAGGCCGCTGTATTCGGCGCTCGGCGTGTCGTCGTGGATGTATTCGTTGGCGTGGAACAGCGTCACGACGTCGAACACAGGCAGCATGCGTGGATCGGTGAGATAGATGTCGCCGAAATAGGCCACGTAGCTTTTCGCGACGTGATGATCCTCGCTGACGAGATCGATGTAGGTCTCGTATTCGATCTTCGATGCGGTGATGGCGAACACCGCATTGCGGCGCCCGTTTTGCGCTTGCGCGATGCCGACGATGTGATGCGTGCCGGTGCCGAAATGGTAGATCGTCTTGCCGGCAATGCCATTCGCCTCAATCCACTCGTTGAAATGGATGTCGCAGGGACATTGGGCCGGATCGAGGTCCCATTTGGCGTCCCACAGGTTCATCTTGGTGTCGCTCATGCCGGCACCGCGGCGACGCGCAGCGGGCGGGCGGAGGCCGGCGTCGCATCAAGCTCAATCTCGCGCCGATGCAGGCCGCCGAGCGCGGTGGCGCGGCCGATCGAGATGATGATGGTGGCGGGCAACCGCTCGGCGAGCATGCGGTAGAGCTCGCGCCCGTCCGCCTCTTCGAGCGTGGTGACGGCCTCGTCGAGCAACAAGACGTCGGGACGAGCAATAAGCGCGCGCGCGAAGGCGACACGCTGCTGCTCGCCGCCCGAGAGCATCGTGCCCCATTCGGCCTCTTCGTCGAGGCGTGCCGCGAGGTGACTAAGCCCCGCGGCCGCCATGGCTTGGCGCAGCTCCGTGTCGTCGACGGCTTCGGCCAGCGTCGGATAGGCAATCGCCTGGCGCAGCGTGCCGAGGGGAAAATACGGCCGCTGCGGCAGCGCGAGCAGCCGCGCACCCGCAGGCACGCGCACCACGCCATCGCCGAGCGGCCATAGCCCCGCGAGCGCGCGGAACACGCTCGACTTGCCCGAGCCGGACGGCCCGCTGACCAGCAGCCGCTCGCCCGGCGCCAGCATCGTCGCCGGCAGCGTCGCGATCGCCTCGCCCGAGGCAAGCCGGACGGCGAGCCCGTCGATAGACAGATTTTTGCCGGCCGCCGCGGTGAATTCGATGTTGGCGCGCGGGTCGCGATATTCATCGACCACCGTCATCGCGGCTTCGAACTGCGCGAGGCGATCGACGATCGCCTTCCACTCGGCGATCTTCGGATACGCGCCGATGCAAAACGCGAACGCGCCCTCGACGCGCTGGAAGGCGAGATGCGCCTGTATCAGCGCGCCGAGCGGAATCGCGCCGGTCAGATACGCCGGGCTCACCACCAGGATCGGAAACACGGTCGAGACGTGGCCGTATCCGGCCGTGAAGGCGATCAAACGAGTTTGACGCGCAACAAGAGCGGTCCAATTGCGCACCAGGCGGGTAAAGCGCGTGGTGAGCTCCGCGCGTTCGACCGCTTCCCCGCCCATCAGCGCGACCGGCTCGGCATTGTCGGTTACGCGCGCGATGGCGAAGCGGAAATCGGACTCGGTGCGCTGCTGGTTGAACTGGATCGGGATCAGGCGCCAGCCGATCAGATGCGCGACCAGCGTGCCGATGCCCGCATAGGAGAGCGCGGTCCAGATCAGGTAGCCGGGAAACGAAAAGTCGCGGCCGAACAACGGCAGCGGCGTCGAGGCCGACAGGCCCCAGAGGATGATGGCGAACGAGATCAGCGCCACCACGCTCTGCAACAGGCCGGTGCCGAGCTCGTGCGTGCGCTGTACGAACAAGAGTACGTCGTTCGCGATTCGCAGGTGGATGTTGTCGACCGTGTTGTCGACGAAGCGGATGCGGTAGTGGCGGCCCTGCGCCATCCAGATCGCGAGATAGCGCTCGGTCATGAAGCGGCGCAGACGGATCTGCAGCGTGGTGCCGAAGTAATACTGGCACATGCCGACCACGATCGCGCCGACCGTGATGAAGCCGAAGATCACGAGCTCATGCTTGAATGCGTCCCAGTCGCGCGCTTCCAGTGCATTGAAGAAGCGCGCGTTCCACTGGATCACCACGACCGCGACACCGACGAAGCCGAGTTCGGCCGCGATCACGCCGGCGAGCAGGGCGCGCGCGCGCCAGCGCTCCTCGGAACGGAAATAGGGCAGCGCCAGCGCAAGGAACATGCGAAGCGCGACGATGATGCGGTCCATGGCCTGTACTCTGTGAGACAGGCGGCATTATACGCATGAAGCGCCGTGATCGAGGACTATACGTCCTCCCAGGTGCGCAGACGCGCATAGACGCTGTCGGCGAGCATCGCGCGCGGCAGAAGGCGCGGCAGCCAGGGGACGATCTTGTTCTGCATGCCCGGCACGACCGTGCTGCGGCCCTTCATCAGTCCTTCGTAGCCTTCGCGCGCGACTTGGTCGGCCGAGCGGAGGAAGCCTGACGGATAATGTTTGTCGCACATGCCGGCGCGCGTCTGGAAGCCAGTCAGCACCGGTCCGGGACACAGGACCGTGACGCGCACGCCCTTTGGCTTGAGCTCCCGCCGCAGGCCCTCGCTGAACGAGAGCACATAGGCCTTGGTCGCGTGATAGACCGACATTCCGGGCCCGGGGATGAAGCTCGCGATCGAAGCGACGTTGAGAATGCCGCCGCGGTGGCGTGCGAGGCTCTCGACGAAACGCACCGACAGGTCGGTGAGCACGCGCACGTTGAGATCGATCATCGCGAGTTGGTCGGCGCAATCGAGCGTCTCGGCGCGGCCGAGCAGTCCGAAGCCCGCATTGTTGACGACATATTGCGGCTCCAGGCCGCGCGTACGGAGCGCCTCGCCAAGCTGTTGGGTGGCATTCGGCGCGGTGAGATCGAGCGCCACGACATGAGGTCTCGGGTGGCCGCCCGCCGCGATGCCGTCGGCGACCGCATTGAGCTCCGGCTCGCGGCGTGCCGCGAGCATCACGTCGTGACCGTGCTCGGCAAACAAACGCGCAAGCGACGCGCCTATCCCCGACGATGCACCGGTAATCAAGGTAGCGGGCTTCGCAGCAGACATGTATTCCCCAGCGCCGCAGTCATTCCGGCGTTGCACGCGGGTTGCCCGGACCCGCACCTCGCCCCTAACATAGACTACTAGACCGCATTGTTCACGTTTGTGCGAAAACCGCGCTGCGATTCCGGAATTGCCGCTCTGCAAATCATGCACGCAGGGATTCCGGGCATGGGGTGTTTGACAAGTAGCCCGGCGCTCCCAACATTGGTTTTCGGCTTATCCCCGTCTTTGAGGGCGCATCCATGAGCTTTTTTCCCGGCAAGGACCCCGCCGCGGGCGACCGCTACGCCTGCGACGCGCTTGAGGTGGTGGTGGTTCCGCGCAGCGTCGACCTGTCGGACGGCTTCTCGGTGCGCCGCGCGCTGCCGCATTCGACACGCCGCACGGTCGGGCCCTACGTTTTCTTCGACCACTTCGGCCCGGCCGAGTTCAAGACCGGGGACGGCCTGGATGTGCGGCCGCACCCGCATATCGGTCTTTCCACCCTGACTTACCTCTATGACGGCGAGGTGATCCACCGCGACACGCTTGGCGTGAAGGCCGCGATCCGGCCGGGCGAGGTCAACTGGATGACCGCCGGGCGCGGCATCGTGCATTCCGAACGCACCGCATTGGAGCGCCGCACTGGCCATGAACCGATTCACGGCCTGCAATTCTGGCTCGGCATGCCGGGCAGGGACGAGGAGAGCGAGCCCCGCTTCGCGCATCTCGGCAGCGAGGAGCTGCCGATCGTCGATGGCGAGGGCAAGCACGTCCGCCTGATCGCCGGCAGCCTGTTCGGCGCGACCTCGCCGCTCGCCACGACCTCGCAGACGCTGTTTGCCGACGTGACGCTTGAAGCCGGCAGTGCGCTGCCGCTCGACGCCGATTACGAGGAGCGCGGGGTCTACATCGTCGCGGGCGAGATCGATATCGCGGGCGATAAGTTCGCGGCCGGGCGGCTGCTGGTATTCCGCCCGGGCGACCGGATCACGCTGACGGCCGTCACGCCGGCGCGCGTCGCGCTGATCGGCGGCGCCGCGCTCGATGGCCCGCGCCATGTGTGGTGGAATTTCGTCTCCTCGCGCAAGGAGCGCATCGAGCAGGCCAAGAACGAATGGGCGCAAGGGCGCTTCGGCAAGGTGCCGGGCGACGAGATCGAGTTTATCCCACTGCCGGAGAACCGGGCTTACACCGCGGGCGGATGATCTATTTCTTCAGTGACATGAGGGTCGGCAACCTCTGCCGCAGCATCGCGATGTCGGCCCACGGGTCCTGTTTCAGCGCCGCGAGCCGCTTGCCGATATTGAGCAGCGTGAATTTGTTTGGCGTGAGCTTCGGCCCGAGCTCGTCCCACGCGACCGGCGTCGAGATCGGCGCGCCGGGCCGCGCGCGCGTCGAATAGGCGACGACCGCGGTCGCGCCGCGGCCGTTGCGCAGATAGTCGATGAAGATTTTTCCCGCCCGGATGCTCTTGGTCATCTTCGCCACGTATTTGTCGGGTGAATCCGCCGCGACCGCCAGCGTGAGCGCATGGGCGAAGTCCTTGGTCTCGTCCCAGCCGGCGCCGTCGACCGGCACGACCACATGCAGGCCCTTGCCGCCGGTCGTCTTCACGAAGCTCGTGAGCTTGATCGCGTCGAGCCGCTCGCGCAATTCGCGCGCCGCCTTGTTGACCGCGGCCCACGGCACGTCGTCGCCTGGATCGAGATCGAACACGATGCGGTTGCAGTGCTCGATGTCGTCGATGGTCGAACCCCAGACGTGGATCTCCAGCACGCCCGCCTGCACCAGCGTGCGCAGGCCGTCGAGGTCCTCGATAAAGATCAGCTCTTCGCCTTTCGTGTCCTTGATGCGGCTGATGCGCTCGCTCGTAAGCCCCGCGGCGGCGTGCTTCTGGAAGAAGCATTGTCCGTCGACGCCTTCCGGGCAGCGCAGCAGGGCGAGCGGCCGGTTCGCGACATGCGGCGCCATATGGTCCCAGACGGCGGCGTAATAGTCGCCGAGCTGCTGCTTGGTGATCTCCACGTCGGTCCAATAGATGCGGTCCGGGTGGGTGAATTTCACCGGCGCGTCGCTCACGGCTTTCGCTTTTGATTTTGGTTTCGTCGCGGCGGCCTTTGATGTTCTCTTCGCTTTCGTCGGCATCGGCGTCTCCCGCACGATTTCCTGGCCCGGCTTGTCTTCGCGCAGGCCCTTGAACACCGCATGGCGCACATGTTTCTGCGCGGTCCAGCCGCGGAAATCGATCTCCGCGACGAGCTTCGGCGTAACCCAGATGCCTTTGCGGCCGCGTTCCTCCGGCGGCAGCGGGCCGAACGCCGGCTTTTCGATGCGCAGCGGCTGCAGCCGCTTCCATAGATCGCGCGCGATCTCCATCGAATAGCCGGTGCCGGATCGACCGGCGTAACGCAGCGTGCCGCCGTCGTTGTAGCCGAGCACAAGCGCGCCGATCGCACCTTTGAGGTTCGCCGCGTCCTTGTAGCCGACGATGACGAACTCCTGGCCCTGCCGGCACTTCGACTTGATCCAGGCGTCGGAGCGGCCGGAACGGTAGGGCGCGTCGCGCAGCTTCGAGACGACGCCTTCGAGGTTGAGCTTGCAGGCGTGGGCGAGCATCTCGGCACCGCTGATCTCGAAATGCTCGCTGTAGCGGACGATGCCGTTGCGGTCGGTCTTCTTGAGCAGCGTTTCCAGCATCGCCTTGCGTTCAACGAGCGGTTTCGCCGTCAGATCGGCGCCATCGAGATGCATGAGATCGAACACGTAATAGGCGAAGTTCGACTTGCCGTGCTTGAGCGCATCCTGCAACGCGGAGAAATCGCTGACGCCATTGCCGTCCTCGACCACGATCTCGCCGTCGATCAACGCAGTGTCGGCGTCGAGTTGCGCGATCGCGTTCGCGACCGGCTTGAATCTGGAGGTCCAGTCGAGCCCCTTGCGGGTGAACAGCTTGACCTTGCCGTGCTCAAGCCGCGCTTGGATGCGGTAGCCGTCGAACTTCGCTTCGTGGACGTAGCCCGCACCGTCCGGCGCTTTTGTGCTCAAGGTGGCAAGCTGCGGCGGGATGAAGGTGGGGAGGGCGCCCGCTTTACGCGGCGCCGAGCGCTCGCGCAGCACTTCGGCCGTCGCAAGCGCGGCGCGGGATTTCGGCTTCGCGCTCTTCTTCGCGGCTGGCTTGGAGCGCGTCTTCGCGCTCTTCGTCTTCCTGATCGCCTTGACGTTCTCCTTCACCGAGCGGTTCGAGTGCCACACGGCGTCGCCGGCCTTCGCGATCTGCTCGATGGTGCGCTTCGATACGACCGATTTCGGCTTCTCTTCCAGGATGTCGGGGTCGCCGGGCGCGCGCGCCGCGTCATCCTCCGATTTGATCAGCAGCCAATTGTCGCGCTTCTCGCCCGGTCGGCGGCGCATGCGCACGAGATGGAAGCGGCCGTGCAGCTTTTCGCCGTCGAGCGTGAAGTCGAGATGGCCCTTGGCAAGGCCCTTGTGCGGATCGTGGTCCGGCGCCCAGCGCCCGCGATCCCAGATCAGCACCGTGCCGCCGCCGTACTCGCCTTTCGGGATCGTCCCTTCAAAAGCATTGTATTCGACAGGGTGGTCCTCGACCTGTACGGCGAGCCGCTTCTCGCCCGGCACCAGGCTCGGGCCGCGCGTCACCGCCCAGCTTTTCATGACGCCGTCGAGCTCGAGCCGCAGGTCGTAATGCAGGCGGGTCGCGGCGTGCTTCTGGATCACGAAGGCGTCGCCCCCCGAACGGCCTTGGCGGCCGCGCGGCTCGGCGGTGACGCCGAACTTGCGTTTCTTGCGATAGGTTTCGAGCAGCGCCACGACACTAGCCCGCGCGTTTGAGGCGCTTATGCTTGGCGGTCTTCTTCTTGGGCGCCGCGTGCTTTCCGGTTTCGCGGGGGCGCGAGGATTTCGCCTGGGCGGCGGTCCCGCCTTTCTCGGCCTTCACACTGCGGCGGAGCGCATCCATCAGGTTGATCACGTTGCTGGGCTTGGGCGACGGCGTGGTCGGCGGCGCCTTGCCGGCGCGCTTGGCCTGGATCAGGTCGCGCAGTGCGTCCTCGTAGCGGTCCCCGAACTTTTTCGAATCGAAATGCCCGCGCTTCGACTCAAGAATATGCTCTGCGAGCGCGACCATGTCGGGCGGCACCTTCACGGCCGGAATCTCGTCGAAATACGCGTCCTCTTTGCGCACCTCGGTGTTGTAACGCAGCGCGGTCGCCAAGATTCCGTTGCCGCGCGAGGCCAGCATCAGCAACCGCTCGCGCCGGTGCGTGACGACACGGCCGAGCCCGACCATGCCCTTCTTCTTCATCGCCTCGCGGATGACGGCGAACGCCTCGTAGGCGACCGGATCATTGGGCACGAGATAGAACGACTCGTCGAGATAGATCTCGTCGACCTCCTCGCGCGGAACGAACGACTCGATGTCGATCGTGTGCGTCGACTCGAGCGCCACGTCGTCGAGCTCGTCATCCTCCAGCAGCACATAATGCCCGTCATCGACTTCGTAGCCCTTGACCTTGGCGTCGTTCTCCACGACGTCGCCGGTCTCGGCATCGACCGCCTGGTTGCGGATGCGGTTGCCGGTCTCGCGATTGATGATGTTGAGGCGGATGCGGCTCGACGTGGAGGTCGCCGTGTACATCGCGACCGCGCAAGAGACGAGCGACAGTTTAAGGTAACCCTTCCAGGTGGGACGCGCTTCCATGACGTTCACTCAACTCGTTGTGGCCAACAACAAGAAACGTACCACAACGGCGCGGGTTCCCTCTGCCTCAGTTTTGCCTTCTGCGCGGGCGAAAGCGCGTTAAGACTGATTTGCCCTTCCGCTTCCTTCTGGTGTAAGCGTCGATAAACAAGCGCCTTTCCGGCCCCTTGAAGGCCGGGGTAATGCGTGGAGAAACGAGCGTGCCTGAGTCGTCGAATACGCCGCTGCTCGATCAAATCCATACGCCCGAAGATTTGCGCCGCCTCAAGGTCGACCAACTCCGGCAGGTCGCCGACGAATTGCGCCAGGAGACGATCGACGCCGTCTCGATCACCGGCGGTCATCTTGGCGCCGGTCTCGGTGTCGTCGAGCTGACCGTCGCGCTGCATTATTTGTTCGACACGCCGCGCGACCGGCTGATCTGGGACGTCGGTCATCAGGCCTATCCGCACAAGATCTTGACCGGACGGCGCGACCGCATCCGCACGCTGCGCATGGGCGGCGGGCTGTCGGGCTTCACCAAGCGCGCGGAAAGCGAATACGACCCGTTCGGCGCGGCGCATTCCTCGACCTCGATCTCGGCCGGCCTCGGCATGGCGGTCGCGCGCGATCTGCAGAAGAAAGACAATCACGTCGTCTCGGTGATCGGCGACGGCGCGATGACGGCGGGCATGGCCTATGAGGCGATGAACAATGCCGGCGCGATGGACTCGCGCCTGATCGTGATCCTCAACGACAACGACATGTCGATCGCGCCGCCGGTCGGCGCGCTGTCGGGATATCTCGCGCGGCTGATCTCGGGGCGCACCTACACGTCGTTGCGCGAGATCGGCATCCAGCTTGCGCACCGGATGCCGAAGGGCCTGGAGAAGAAAGCGCTGCGCGTCGAGGAATATGCACGCGGGTTCTTGACCGGCGGCACGCTGTTCGAGGAGCTCGGCTTCTACTATGTCGGGCCGATCGATGGGCACAATCTCGACCAGCTTCTGCCCGTTTTGAAGAACGTGCGGGACGCCAAGAACGGCCCGATCCTGGTTCATGTCGTCACGCAAAAGGGCAAGGGCTACGCGCCGGCCGAGGCCTCGAGCGACAAATACCATGGCGTGGTGAAATTCGACGTCGTCACCGGCGTTCAGGCCAAGGCCAAGTCGAACGCGCCGGTCTACACCAAAGTGTTCGCCGAAAGCCTCGTGAAAGAGGCGCGCAAGGACGACAAGATCGTCGCGGTCACCGCCGCGATGCCGTCCGGCACCGGGCTCGATCTGTTCGGCAAGGAATTCCCCACCCGCACCTTCGACGTCGGCATCGCCGAGCAGCACGGCGTGACGTTCTGCGCGGGCTTGGCGAGCGAAGGCTACAAGCCCTTCGCCGTAATCTACTCGACCTTCCTGCAGCGCGCCTACGACCAGGTCGTGCACGACGTCGCGATTCAGCGCCTGCCGGTACGCTTCGCGCTCGATCGCGCCGGGCTTGTCGGCGCCGACGGGCCGACGCATGCGGGGTCATTCGACGTGGCCTACCTCGGCTGCCTGCCGGGCTTCGTCGTGATGGCGGCCGCCGACGAGGCGGAGCTCGTGCATATGGTGGCGACGCAGGTCGCGATCGACGATCGTCCCTCGGCGTTGCGCTATCCGCGCGGCGAGGGCGTCGGCGTCGACATGCCGGAGTTCGGCGTGCCGCTCGAGATCGGCAAGGGCCGCGTCCTGCGCGAGGGCCACAAGGTCGCGCTGCTATCGTTCGGGACGCGGCTTGCCGAATGCCTGAAGGCCGCCGACGAACTCGGCCACCTGGGCCTCTCGACCACAGTCGCGGACGCGCGGTTCGCAAAGCCGCTCGACACCGATCTGGTGCTGCGCCTTGCGCGCGAGCACGAGGTGCTGGTCACGATCGAGGAGGGCTCGATCGGCGGCTTCGGGACCTATGTGATGCAGACGCTCGCCGAGGAAGGCGCGCTCGATCGCGGTGGGCTGAAGGTGCGCATGATTGTGCTGCCGGACAGCTACATCGATCAGGATTCGCCGAACACGATGTACGCCAAGGCCGGCCTCGACGCGAAAGGCATCGTCACCAAGGTGTTTGAGGCGCTCGGCCGCGACACCAAGGTTACGCCCGTCCGGCGGGCCTAGCTACTTCCGGCCGAAACAGAGCTTCTCCAAATTTGCGACATGCGGCGCCGCTCCGGCGAGCGGTATCGTCTCCTTGCCGCCCGGCACGTCGATGGTGAGCGACGGCCCGGCCTTGAGCAGCGCGAACACGCGCGGGTTCGGCGCACCGTTCACCTCGATGCTGACCCCGCCATCACTTTCGCTGGTGACGGCGTCGCCGGTCAGATCGAGATTCGAGGTCCCGGCCGACAGCTTGAACGTCGCCGTACCACCGGGACTCATCTTCTTGGAGACGACCGATTCCACGACCGTCATCTTCTTCGCCTTCGGTTCGCAGGTGACCGCGAACAGGATGTCGTCGCTCTCCGGCGCGCCGTATTGCAGGATCGGCATCTCGGGATTGTCATCGAAGACCCACTCGCGCGCCTGTTCGGCCGCCAGCGGTGTGGCGACCAAGGCCAGTACGCAACCGATCGCGAAACGATGCATCGGGTCCCTCCGTGATGCCGTAATGCGCGCGCCGCGCGCCGTCCGAGCCCCCGCTCTGGTCGGAGCGGTGTCCCATTGCTAAGTCAACATTATGACACTCCGCAAGCGCGCCGATATCCTGTTGGTCGAGCGCGGCCTGTTCGAAAGCCGCGCCAAGGCGCAGGCCGCGATCGCGGCAGGCCACGTGATCGCCGACGGTTCGCCCGTGCGCAAGGCGTCCGACGAAGTGCCGGTCGGTGCCGAGTTTCACGCCGAGCCCGCGCACCCGTGGGTCTCGCGCGGCGGCGTGAAGCTTGAGCGCGCGCTCGACCATTTCGGCTTCGATCCGGCCCGACATGTGGTCCTCGATGTCGGCGCCTCGACCGGCGGCTTTACCGACGTGCTGCTCGCGCGCGGCGCCGCCCGCGTCTACGCGGTCGACGTCGGTCGTGGCCAACTCCATGCGCGGCTGCGCGACGATCCGCGGGTCGTCGCGCTCGAGGCGTCCGACATCCGGACGCTCGATCTCGCTACGTTGCCCGAAATGCCGGACTTTGCGGCCGTCGACGTCAGCTTCATTTCGCTCAAGCTCGTCCTACCCGCGCTCGAGCGGTTGCTGCGCCGGCCCGCGACGCTCGTCGCGCTGATCAAGCCGCAATTCGAGGCCGGGCGCGGCGCGCACAAGAAAGGCATCGTGCGCGATCCGGCGGTGCATGCCGCGGTGTGCGAAGACATCGCGGCGTTCGCGGCGTCGCTCGGATGGACGGTCGCCGGAATCATTCCGTCGCCGGTTCTCGGCGGCGACGGCAATGCCGAGTTCCTGCTTGGGGCGCGGTGTGACTGAAGGGTGGTCTCGCATGGTAGGCGGAGCCTGTGATATAATTAGGCAAGAGGATTGCGATGAACATCCGTCTGAAGCCCGACACTGAGGAATGGCTCAAGGCTCAAGTCGCCGAAGGCCACTTCAAGTCTGTCGATGACGCCGTGGAAGCGCTGATTGCCGAGTACCAGATCACGCAGGCCCAATTGGACGCCGCAGACCTCTCCTGGGCCAAGCCGTATATCGATGAAGGTCTTGCCGACCTCGAGGCGGGCCGTGTGATTCCCGCGGAAGACGTTCACGCGGAGCTTCGGGCGATGTTCAAGCAGTCGAAGAGACCGTGACCTACCGCGTTGTTTATACGGCCGCCGCACGTACCGATTTACAAGAGATAGCAAACTATTTTCGGAATGCCGCTGGCAATGTCGTCGCACAAGCGACGACCAACAAGATTGTCGAAAAGATTGAAACGCTCGGCGTCAGGCCCAAGCGGCAGCGACTGCGTCGAGAACTCGATCCGGAGCTGCGTGCTGTTCCGGTCGGCAACTACATGATCTTTTATCGTGTCGAAGCGGATATCGTGTCGATCGTTCGAATCCTGCATGGTTCCCAAAATATCAGCGACAAGTTGCTTCGCTAGATGCGAGCACGAAATACGGCTTGTCCGTCGTGACCGAACGCCTCACCATCGTCCGCCTCGGTCATCACGGCGACGGTATCGCCGACGCGGCCGACCGCCCGGTCTATGTGCCCTACGCGCTGCCAGGCGAGACCGTCGAAGTCGAGGGGGTGCCTGGCCATCCGGACCGCCGGCATCTGCTGCGCGTGGAGACGCCGAGCGCGGAGCGCATCGCGCCGGTCTGCCCGCATTTCGGGATCTGTGGCGGCTGCGCCGTGCAGCACTGGCGCTTCGACCGCTACCGCGACTGGAAACGCGACAGCGTCGTGCAGGCGCTCGGCGCGGTCGGTATCGCTGCGCCGGTCGGCGAACTGATCGACGCGCATGGCGCGGGCCGCCGGCGCGCCGTGTTCCACGCGCGGCGCGCGGGCCGCGACGTGTTGCAAGTCGGCTTCGCGGCCGCGCGCCAGCATCGCATCATTCCGATCGACCGCTGTCCGGTCCTTGCGCCGTCGCTCAGCGGTGCGATCCCAGCCGCCTGGGCGCTTGCCGATGTGCTTGCACCCATGGCGAAGCCGCTCGACATCCAGATGACGGCGACCGATTCCGGCCTCGATGTCGACGTGCGCGGCTCGGGTCCGGTGCCGCCGCAGCGCCTGGCCGCGCTCGCGGCGCTGGCCGAGACGCACCGGCTTGCGCGCCTCACCCGTCACGGCGAACTGGTCGCGCAGCGAGCCGCGCCGACCATCCGCATCGGTCACGCCACCGTGACGCTACCGCCGGCCGCGTTCCTGCAGGCGACCGCCGAAGGCGAGGCGGCTTTGGCGCGGCTGGTCATGGAGTATGCGGGCGATGCCAAAGCGGTTGCCGACCTGTTCTGCGGCGTTGGTCCGTTCGCATTGCGCTTGGCCGAACGCGCCCGCGTCATCGCGGCCGACACTGATGCCGAGGCCGTCGCGGCGCTGCGCCAGGGCGCCGCAGGCGCGTCCGGCCTCAAGCCGATTCGGGCCGAGCAGCGCGATCTCTTCCGCCAGCCATTCTTGCCGGAGGAATTAAAGCGCATCGACGCCGTGGTGTTCGATCCGCCACGCCAAGGGGCGGAGGCGCAGGCGCGCCAGCTTGCCGCCTCGAAAGTGCCAATGGTGGTCGCGGTCTCGTGCAATGCCGCGAGTTTCGCGCGCGACGCGCGCATTCTGACCGATGGCGGCTATCGGCTCGACGCGGTGTCCCCGATCGACCAGTTCCGCTATTCGCCGCATGTCGAGATCGTGGCGCGATTCATGCGCTGATCGGCGCAAATCGATCTGCCTTGGCGACCGAGGAGGCCATCGGCTGGCATGTCAGTTGCATGTCATTTACGTTCGCGGGCCCCGCACAAAAGGGCCATCCGGGTCGAAAAACCAAGGAATCAGAGATGAAACGCCGCCATATTCTTCTCGCGCTCGCCGCTGCCGTGATCATGGCGCCTCCGCCGGCCTCGGCCGATACGCTCGACGACATCATGAAGGCGGGCGTGCTCAAGGTCGCGGTGCCGCAGGATTTCCCGCCGTTCGGCTCGGTCGGCGCCGACATGGCGCCGAAGGGCTATGACGTCGACATGGCGAACCTGATCGGCAAGCAGATGGGCGTGAAGGTCGAGCTCGTGCCGGTGACCAGCGCGAACCGCATCCCCTATCTGCAGACCAAGAAGGTCGACATCGTGATCTCAAGCCTCGGCAAGAATCCGGACCGCGAGAAGGTGATCGATTTCTCGAACGCCTATGCGCCGTTCTTCAACGGCGTGTTCGGTGCGAGGGATTTGCCGGTCGCCAAGGCCGAGGACCTCGCCGGCAAGACCATCGGCGTGACGCGCGGTTCGGTCGAGGACCTGAAGCTCACCGAGATCGCGCCCGCGAGCGCGACCATCAAGCGCTACGAGGACAACAACGGCACGATTTCGGCGTTTCTCTCAGGGCAAGTGCAACTCGTCGCGACCGGAAACGTGGTGGCAGCCGCGATCTTGGCTCGCAACCCGCCGAAGAAGCCCGAGATCAAGTTCCTGATCGCGAACTCGCCGTGCTTCGTCGGCATGAACAAGGGCGAGCCGAAGTTGATGGACAAGGTCAACGCCATCATCGCGGCCGCGCGCAAGGACGGTTCGCTCAACGTCATCGCGCAGAAATGGCTCGGGCAGGATCTGCCGGCGGATATTTGAGCATTCGCCTTGTGAAAACGGGCCGCGCGCTCCGGCGCGTTCCCTCCCCCCTTGTGGGGGAGGGTTAGGGAGGGGGTCTTCGTGCGACCGGTAGAGAATGAAAAGACCCCACCCGGCACGCTGCGCGTGCCGACCTCCCCACAAGGGGGAGGTGACCAGAGTTCGCGGCTCCTGCGTCCACATGCTCGCGAAAGCAATCCATAATGACCTACACCTTCGATTTCTCCTCGATCCTCGGCTACTTGCCGGTGCTGTTCAAAGGCATCGGCGTGACGCTCGAGCTGATCGCCTTCGGCGCCGTTCTCGGCGTGGCGCTCGGGATCGCCTGCGCCTGGGCGCGCGCGCTCGGGCCGAGATGGCTCAAGCCGATCGTGTCCGGCTATGTCGAGCTGATCCGCAACACGCCGTTCCTGATCCAGCTCTTCTTCATCTTCTTCGGCCTGCCCTCACTCGGCATCCAGTTGGGCGAGATGCAGGGCGCGATCCTCACGATGGTGATCAACCTCGGCGCCTATAGCTGCGAGATCGTGCGCGCCGGGATCCAGGCCACCACCAAGGGCCAGTTCGAGGCCGGATGGAGCCTCGGCATGACGCGCTTCGAGACCTTCCGGCATGTGGTGCTGATCCCGGCGCTGCAGCGCATCTGGCCGGCGCTCTCCTCGCAGATCGTCCTCGTGATGCTCGGCTCCGCGGTGGTCTCGCAGATCGCCGTGGAGGACCTGTCGTTTGCGGCGAATTTCATCCAATCGCGCAACTTCCGCGCCTTCGAGATCTATTTCGTCGTGACGGGGATCTATCTCGCGCTCGCGATCCTGCTGCGCCAGCTCCTGCGTGGGGTCGGCTGGTGGCTGTTCCCCCGAAAGGCCACGCGATGAACGAGTTCACTACCTGGGACATCCTGCGCAATCTCCTGCTTGCGACGCGCTGGACGATCGTACTGTCGCTCGCGACGTTCGTATTCGGCGGGATCGTCGGATTGATCCTCCTGTTCATGCGTACCGGCAAGAGCCGCGTCCTGCGGAATGTCGCGTGGGGTTACATCGAGGTGTTACAGGGCACGCCGCTCCTGATGCAGCTCTTCCTCGCCTTCTTCGGGCTCGCGCTGTTCGGCCTCAACGTGCCGCCGTGGCTTGCGGCCGGCCTCGCGCTGACGCTTTGGACCAGCGCGTTCCTCGCCGAGATCTGGCGCGGCTGCGTCGAGGCGATCGCCAAGGGCCAGTGGGAGGCCTCGGCGAGCCTGGGCATGGGCTACGTGCAGCAGATGCGCTGGGTCGTGCTGCCGCAGGCCTTCAAGATCGCGATCCCGCCGACCGTCGGCTTCTCGGTGCAGATCGTGAAGGGCACCGCCGTCACCTCGATCATCGGCTTCGTCGAACTGTTGAAGGCCGGCACGATCGTGACCAACGCCACGTTCCAGCCGTTCGTCGTCTACGGTTTCGTCGCGCTGATCTATTTCGCGCTCTGTTATCCGCTGTCCATGAGCAGCCAGGTCCTCGAAAGGAAGCTCAATGTCGCTCATCGCAATCACTGAGGTGAAGAAGCGCTTCGGGGACAACGAAGTGCTCAAAGGCATCAACATCGACGTCGAGCCGCGTGAGGTGATCGCGATCATCGGCAAGAGCGGTTCGGGCAAGAGCACGCTGCTGCGCTGCATCAACGGGCTGGAGACGATCGACGAGGGCTCGATCCTGGTTGCGGGCGCGCAGCTTCTGCCCGACGAGCTGCACCTCAAGGCGCTGCGGTTGAAGGTCGGCATGATCTTCCAGCAGTTCAACCTGTTCCCGCATTTGACCGCGGGCCGCAACGTGATGCTCTCGCAGATGGTGGTGAAGAAGGTGCCGCAAGCCGAGGCCGAAGCGATGGCGCGCAAGATGCTCGACCGCGTCGGCCTCGCGCACAAGTTCGACGCCTATCCCGAGGAATTGTCAGGCGGCCAGCAGCAGCGTGTCGCGATCGCCCGGGCGCTCGCGATGCAGCCGATGGCGCTCCTGTGCGACGAGATCACGTCCGCGCTCGATCCCGAGCTCGTCAACGAAGTGCTCGCCGTTGTGAAGGAGCTCGCCAAGGAAGGCATGACGCTCTTGATGGTGACCCACGAGATGCGCTTTGCCCGCGAGGTCTGCAGCCGCGTCGTGTTCATGCACCAGGGCCGTGTGCACGAGATCGGTCCGCCCGAGGAGGTGTTCGCGCATCCGAAGACGCCTGAGTTGCAGCAGTTCTTAGGTGTGCAGCATTGACCCTATCGCCGTCACCCTGAGGCGCCCGCGCGCAGCGCGGGCCTCGAAGGGCGACGGCCCGGGCTGATCATCCTTCGAGGCTCGCTTCNNACGGTCGCTCAGGATGACGGGGAAAGGTTGTTCACCGCGCGCTCTCTCTCCCTTTCAGGGGGAGGTGAGGGGGCCGTGCCTCACTCACATAATATAATGCGTCCACTCCAGGTCGCCCTGCAGCACGGCGTGGAAGCTCATCGGGGCAAAGCCCATCTGGCGCTTCAGGTACGGGGAGGCTGACGCGGCGTCGACTTGCGCGATGCGGCCATCCGATTCGAAGGCCGACTTGATGAGCGCGTGGTAGACCCGCTTGATCATGAACGGGTCGGTGCCGCCGACCAGCGGCAGGTAGAGCGAGCCGTCGATCTCGTTCGACACGATGAAGGCGTAGCGCTCGCCGTCGCGCAGCATGCGCATCTCGGTCGGGAACACCTCGACCGAGGCATCGAGCTCGACGCGATTTGCCTCCTGCTCGAGCAGCGAGTCCGCGCCGTAGCGTGCGTGGCTATGCTCGCGGATCAGCGTGGCGATGGCCTGCCGGATCGCGGCGCGGTCGGTCGTCACCTCCTCGCGCGCGTTCACGGTCTCGCGCAGCGCCTTGTCGAGCGCGCGCCGCCGGTCGCTGCCGAGCCCTTTGACGTAGGCCTCGTAGGACGAGCCCGCGATCGGCAGCAGGTTGTAGGCCAGCTCCGCGGTGTCGAGCGCGTGCCCGTTGGGGGCGAGATTGTCGAAGGCGAGCCAGACGTTGTCGTGGCTCTCGGTGATGAAGGCGATGAGGTCGGAGACAGCCTCGTCCGGCACACGCTCGGCCGGCTGCGCCCCGCCGTCGCGATACACATAGAAGTGCTCGACCATGGTGGCGGCATTGCCCGCATAGCCGCGGCCGGCGCGGATCAGCACGAAATAGCCGGCATCGTTGCGCAGCAGCGTCAGGCCGCCGGGAACGCAACGCTCCAATTCGAGATAAAGCTCAAGCCGCGGAGGGCTTATGTTCCCCGAGGAAGCTTGGCGCCGAATTTCGGTGATACCGGCGATCTTTTCGATCATTGTTCAGCTTGCGCGCGATGCGCCCGTGCAGGAAGCGCGGCATGTTCAGGCCGTAGGTTTCGGCGAGCTTCTTCCAGTCCTGCCGGCGGATGCGGCCGCGGCAGTTGTGCGCCCCGCAGGCGCACTTGAACGGCTCGTCGAAGTTCACGATGAAGCAGCCGTAGTCGATGAAGACTTCCTCGCCTTGCCCGATCTGCCGCGCCGCCACGACGTTGCCGTCAGCGTCGTAGTGCAGGTTGGGATCGCAGGAGTGGTTGATGAAGTTGTCCGGCGTGGTCACGTAGCCGATGTCCACGGGACCGATGATCTGGTCGAAGTCCTGGTCCAGCCCGTAGCGCAGGAAGAGCTGGCGGATGTCGCGCGGCAACTGGCGAACCTGGCGCCGGTCAAGCCGGACCCAGCCTTCCATGCCGTCGTAGAAGGATTCATTCCATTGCGGAACGACGATCGTCCCCTGGGCCAAGTCTGCGGCGGCGAAAGCGCCCGTGCCATGCCGATTGGGTCTTGGGACCAGTGGGGTCCGACTCCAGAGTGTCGAGTCCATCTTTGCTTGTGTGTCTCGATGGGGGGAACGAATCGCACGAGGGAACGGCAGAACTGACTCATTCGAACGCATCAATCATGAACGAACGCTGACTGATCGCAATTCAAATCTGCGGGGAGGGGTACGACGCGCCCGGCAGCGTCTGCCTCTTCCGACACGCGACCCCCGGTCTCGTCGCTCCCGTCGGGCGGGTGGCTGTGCGTATCGAGGCTCACGTTAAATCGATGGCGGCGATTCGCAACAGTTTTTGAGGCTGTGGATAAGAACGCGGGATCGGGGCGCCTCAGCCGACGCCCAGTGCCGCCTCGCCGCGGTCGAGGATCAGGGGGATGATCAGGTCCTCCTCGTCACGCAGATGGCGCGTGAGCTTGTCGAGCAGCGCCCCGCCGGTCGCGGCGTATTGCTCGCCCGCCCGGCGCAGCGCGTCGGCATCCGCTGCATCGCGGGCGATGAAGGCGTTGGCGCTCTCGACCGTGCCCAAGATGGCCTCGTGGATGACCCCGTGGTCGGACTCCAGCACGTTAAAGCCGCGCGCAAGCCGGGCCTCGGCCGCCTGGAAGACTGGGAAATAGTGCAGGTCCTCGATCTGATGATGGGCGTGAAGCTGCTGCAGGAAGAACTGCAGCCGGGGCGGAAACCAGGCGCGGAAGTCCCCGGCCGTGGCGGTCCCCTCGCGGAACGCGGTGGTGGCATCGGCTAGCGCCGCTCCGATCTCCCGGAACATGTCGTGGCGCTGGAGCCAAAACTGCGCCATCTGCCCGAGGTTGGCGTGGCCGGTCCACACCTCGCGCGGATAGCGGTCGATCAGCACGCGCAGATCGGCCGGCCAGCCGGAGCGGGTGTCGAGGGCAAGATCGGGGGCGGCGGTCGTGATGGCGTCCATGCCGGGCTAGATATCGTCTCGCGGTCGCGAGGCAAGTGTTTGGCTCCGGTCCTTCTTGCGTTCCCTCTCCCCGTTTCACGGGGCGAGGGAAGAAACTGAGGCCGGCGTCTCGGCGGGGAGGGGGTTGCGGCCGGACGCATTGACGGGAGCGCCCGTCTGGTCGAATCTGTGGACAAATCCGACTGACGGGAGAGCGGCCATGCTGCAGGAAGCGATTGGAACGGGCGTCGACCTTGGGGCTGCACGCTGGCAGGCGCGGCTCGATCTTGCGGCCGCGCACCGGCTCGCCGTGATGCACGGCTTCAACGAGGGCATCTTCAATCACTTGACCTTCCGGGTGCCGGGCGCGAACGACCGCTACTATCAGATCCCGTTCGGGCTGCACTGGAGCGAGGTGACGGCAAGCTGCTTCATGGAAGTGGGCTATGACGGCACGTTGCTTCATGGCGAAGGGCTGATCGAGCGCTCCTGCTACGCCATCCACGCACCGATCCATCGCCTGAAAGAGCAGGCGGGCGCGGTGTTCCACACGCATATGCCGTTCGCGAGCGCGCTGACGCGGCTGGAAGACCAGCGCATCCTGCCGATCGGCCAGACCGAGCTCGCGATCTCGATGCACACCGCCTACGACGACAGCTATGGCGGCCCGGCGACGGACCCGGCCGAGGGCGAGCGTCTCGCGGGCGTCATCGGCGACAAGAAAGTGCTGATGATGGCGAACCACGGCGTCGCGATCGTCGCGCCGACGATCGCGCAGGCCTACGACCTACTCTATTACACCGAGCGCGTCGCGCAGGTGCAGATCTACGCGATGTGGACGCAGCGCCCGCTCCACGTCCTGCCGCAGAATGTGATCGACGACACGATCGCGGAGTTCAAGAATTCACCCGGCTATGGCGGCAAGAAGCCGTATGTCTGGCACTTCGAGGCGCTCAAGCGCATGCTCGACAGACAAGAGCCGGACTACAAGAACTGAGCGATTGTTCGTAACTCGTAGCCGGGTTCCCAGCCGCGAGATCTGTCCCGGGTTTCGCTTTGCTCAACCCGGGCTACAGACTACGCGCCAGCCATCGCCTTCTGCTTGCGCTTCGATCGCGGCGCCGCGGGCTCGATCGACGGCCCCGGCGCCCGGATGCCATTCTTCGCGCGCTCGAGGACGAACTTCGCGTAATCGTCCATGTCGCCGTTGAACGGCTTCACATGCCCGTCCGCCGCGAGCCAGAGCCGGTCCGCCACCAGCTCGATCAGCGAGCGGTCATGCGTGATCAGGATCACGGCGCCTTCGTAGTCGTTGAGCGCATCGAGCAGTGCGCGGCGCGAGTCGATGTCGAGATGGTTGGTCGGCTCGTCGAGAATCAACAGATGCGGCGCCGCCATCGCCACGAGATTAAGCAACAAGCGCGCACGTTCGCCGCCCGAGAGGTTCCCGACCGTCGTCTCCTGCTTGTCGAAGTTCAGCCCGAACTGGGCGAGCCTTGAGCGGCGCGAGGATTCCGAGTCGTCAGGCCGCTCGCGCCGCATGATCTCGAGCGGCGTGTCGGCTCCGTCGAGCGCTTCGATCTGATGCTGGTGAAACCAGCCGACCTTGATGCGGCCGTCCTTGTGGATGCTCCCGGCCTGCAGATCGAGCGCGCCGGCGAGCGTCTTGGCGAAGGTCGACTTGCCGGCCCCGTTGACGCCCAAGAGCCCGATCCGGTCGTCGACATCGAGCCGCAGGTTGAGATCGCGCAACACCGGCCTGCCGTCATAGCCGACGGTCACGCCGTCGAGCGCGATCAACGGCGGCGCGAGCGGACGGGCCGGCGAGGGCAGGGTGAACGGCGCCACGCGCTCCTCGACCACCTCGGCGATCGGCGTCATCTTGGCGAGGCGCTTCACGCGCGACTGCGCCTGCGTGGCCTTGCTGGCCTTGGCGCGGAAACGGTCGATGAATTTTTGCAAATGCGCGCGTTCGGCTTCCTGCTTGTTTCGAGTGGCCGTCTGGAGCCGCGCCTTCTCGGCACGCATCCGCTCGAAGTCGTCATATCCGCCGGTGTACAGATCGAGCTTGCCCTCGCGGATGTGCAGGATGGCGTCGACCGAACTGTTCAGCAGTTCGCGGTCGTGGCTGATGATCAGCGCCGTATGCGGATATTTCCGCAGGCGCGCCTCGAGCCAGAGTGCGCCTTCGAGGTCGAGATAGTTGGTGGGCTCGTCGAGCAGCAATAGTTCGGGCGCGGCGAACAGGGCCGCCGCGAGCGCGACGCGCATGCGCCAACCACCGGAGAACTCCGACATCGGCCGCGCGAGGTCGGCGGTGGAGAAGCCCAGACCGCTGAGGATTTCCGCCGCCCGCGCCGGCGCGCGATCGGCGTCGATCTCGATCAGCCGAGCGTAGATCTCGCCGATCTCTTCGGGTTCGGCAGTCTCCAGCGCGGCGTTGAGCGCGTCGCGCTGCAGGTCGGCCGCGAGGATCGTGTCGATGAGGCTCACGGGTGTCGCGGGGTGCTCCTGATCGACCGACGCGATCCGCGCAGCCTTGGGCAGGCTGATCTCGCCGCCGTCCGGCGTGAGCTCGCCGAGGATCAGCTTGAACAGCGTCGACTTGCCGACGCCGTTGCGGCCGACGAGACCGACCTTGGCGCCGACGGGCAGCGACACGGACGCGGAATCGAAGAACCGCCGGCCCCAGCCGTTGAAGATGAGATTATCGATCTGGAGCATGACGTGGGAGCCGAGCGCGGAAGGGATGCATGATTGCGGCGCCTCTTTACAATGCGAGTCTTAAGATAGCGAGCGCGGAAACGATCGAGCGCAATCGAGGCGCCGGTCGACGCAAAGTTGCGTCGGAGATCATCGTCGCATTTGAAAGTTGCCGTGCCGGCGTGCGTTCATGCGTGCCCGATCGGCGGCTTTCCGGCCCGCAGGCTGAGCGACGCCCACTCCCAGACCGCGACCACGATCAGCACGGCTGTCGTGCCCGCCGACAGCGCCAGCGGCGGGGCGACCGGCACGGCCGCGATCAGCAGCGCCAGCAATCCAAGTCCGACGAGGTGCGAGAGCGGCAGGTACGGCGCCGAAAGGCGCTTGAACAGCAGGTTGCCGACAAGATAGAGCGCCGGGGCGCCGAGGATCACCGCCGCGGTAGCAAGGTCGGTATGGCCGCCCGGATGATGCAGCGTGAGCTCGTCCGCGACCGCCTCCACGATGATCCCGGCGACGACGAGGACGTGAATGTAAGTATACCCCGAGCGCGCGAGACGGCCGGGATCGTCGGACGCCGTGATCACCCGGCTCGACCGCTCCGCGCCGATATTGAAATACACCGCCCACATCGCGACGCTGCCGGCGAAGGCGTTGACGAAGGCCGCATTGTTGATGAGGTTCGCTTCGAGCCCCGCCGCCGTCGCCCCCGTGATCAGGATCGACTCGCCGAGTGCGATGATGATGAACAGCGCGCAGCGCTCGGCAAGGTGCCCGCGTTCCACGTCCCACTCGGTCGTCGCCGAGCGCCCGAGGCCGGGAACGTAGAATCCGATCAGCGGCGAGCCGGTGTCGATCGCGAGCGCCAGCAGCCACACCGCCATCCGCGTTTGCGCGTCGACGAAGCCGCCCGCGACCCAGCACGCCGCACCGAGAGAGCGCCAGATCGTGATGCGCACGAAGTTGCGGAAATTTCCGGCGTCGTGGCGCTTGAGCGCCCACAGCATGAAGAGCTTCGGGCCGATCGCGATGCAGCCATAGGCGAGCGCGAAGGATGGCGCCAGTGTCTCGAACGCTTTCGGGAGCGAGGCGGAGACCAAGAGACCGCCGAACATCAGCGCGAGCAGCATCAGCCGCACCGGCGCCCGCTCCGGGTCGAGCCAGTTGGTGATCTAGGCGGTGTCGATCCAGGTCCACCACACCGCGAGCATCAGGATCGCGGTCTGCAGCGCGCCAAGCGGGGTGAGATGCTCCAGCAGCGCGTGCGAGAGCTGTGTGACCGCGAACACGAAGACGAGGTCGAAGAACAGCTCGATGTAAGTGACGCGGCTATGCCCCTGGCCGCGAGCCCGCAGGTAATTGTCGTGCGCCGCAAGCAAGATGATCGCTCCCCGCATTCGATCCCTTGATAGCGGCAGCACGCTGCGGATGCGAGCCGGCCGCCGGGACGTTTGCCCCGGGACCGGCCGCGCATACCGCTCTTTTCGTCTTTCGCGCGTCGTGTTCCGGGCTTAATATGAATCCACGCCGCGCGTGGTGCGACGGTCCGATGGCGACACAGGAGACGTAGGATGGGCCTCTTCGACCAGCTCTTCGGCGGCACGATGCGCAGCGCGGAATCCCAGTTGCTGCCGGGGCTTCTGTCGCAACTGCTCGGCCAGACCAATCTCGGCAATCTCGGCGGCTTGCTCACGCAATTGCAGGCGGGCGGCCTCGGCAGCGAGGTCTCGTCCTGGCTCTCGAACGGCGCGAACATGCCGGTGTCGGCAGACCAGCTAAAGGCCGCGCTCGGCAATCAACAGCTCCAGCAGATGGCGCAAGCCGCCGGGTTGCCGATCGACAAGCTGCTGGCGATGCTCTCGCAGCATCTGCCGCAGACGGTCGACAAGATGAGCCCGAACGGCACGCTCGACGAAAGCACGGCGCCGGACGCGCCCGGCGGCTCGCTCGCGAACCAGGCCGGGCTCGGCGACATCGGAAGCCGATAGCGTCGCGCTTCATCTTTTTGCGCGCGCCGCGCCTCGTCACTTGACAAGGTGCGGTGCCTGCGCCATCTGACCGGTATGGACGAGTTCGAACTGGCCCCGGGAAAAACCGGGGCCATTTTCGCGTTTGGGTGATGGACTTGGTGAATTGTCTCGCGAACAAGGAGACGGCCATGTCGACAGAAGAACAAGAGTGCCATCGTTGCGGTGAGCCGATCCCACCGCGGCGGCTTCAGGTGCTTCCAAACACGCGGCTCTGCCTCGACTGCAGCCAGGCGGTCGGCGGCGACTTCGAGACCTACGTGATCTCGGAAAACACCGGCAAGCCGGGCAGCCTGAAGAAGAACTACGGAAGCTGGAAGGTCAAACGCAAGCTGCGCTCGATCGCGCCGCTGGAAAAGAAATAACCGCTCCGTCAAGGAGCTTCGCTTCGATGGAAGCGGCCGATCACGCCTCGGCCGCTTCTCTTTTCACCTCGTCGGCGATCCGCAGGGCGCCCGCGATCTGTCCGAGCAGGCGGCGCAACCGCGACACCGGATGGTCAGGGAATATCGCGTCGTACTCGGGATCATCGGCGCGGTTGCGTCCGGGCGGCGTCGCGATCGTTGGATCGTAGGGGTCGGCCATCCAGCCGGCCGGCTGTCCGGCGCCGCTCGGCAAGCTGATCTCGCCCTTCTGCATCAGCGTGGCGAAGATCATGGTGTCGCGCATGCCGGTCGTGCCGCGCTCGCGACACGCCACCGCGATCATGTAGCCGAAATCGCGAAACGGCAGCATCAGGCTGCCGAGATATCCCATGCCGGTCGGGGTCTGCGGCACCTTCACGATCTCGCGGAGCGCGGCGAGGCCGTCGAGGGTCAGCAACTCGACTTCGATCATGGCGCCGCCCCGCGGGCCGACGCTCGCGCGCGACTGCGCGCGCCAGCGGTTGAGATCGCCCGGCGCTGCCCGCAGCGGCGATGGCTTGCTGAAATAATAGAGCGTGACGGGATCGCCGTCCGGCGTCAGCCAGACGCGCGAATTGCCCTCGTCGCCCTGCAGCGAGAGGCTGGCGACATCGAAGGTGACGGAATCGAGCGAGGGCATGTCAGAGCTCCGTCGGGACCCGCGATACCCGATCTGCGTTAGAGCATGAAACGCGTGTCGTTCGCCGGGATGTCGGCTTCGGGCAGTCCAAGCTCGCGCCGCACGATATTGGTGCCGCGCACGATCGCGATCATCTTATAGAATGCGTGCGTGCGGCTCACGCCCTGTCGGCCGAAGCCGCAATCCGAACTCAGCAGCAGGCGTTCCGGCGGCACGGACTTCAATGCCGTGCGGATCAGCACCGCGATGTCGTCGGGCAACTCGACCTGCAGCGAGCGATGGCTGACGACGCCGATGCAAATCTTCTTGTCCGCGCTCAGGGTGCCCGCGACGTCGGCAATCTCGGCGCCTTCGTTTTCGGCCGCCTCGATCGTCACCGCGTCGACGTCGAGCCGGTCGAGGTAGGGAAGCGCGTGCCGGTAGGTCGGGTTCTTGCCAAGCCGCTGCGCGAACGGATTGCCCCAGCAGGTGTGGCACCACACTTCGGTCTTGCCGCGCAGGCCGGCGGTCTCGAGATTGAAGGCTTCGATATACGTCTCGGACGAGACCTCGCCTTCGATGCCTTCGCTGTTGTGCAGGCACGGCTCCTCGATCTGGATGACGGAGCAGCCTGCGTCGGCGAGCCGGTGGTATTCCTGATTGAGCGCCTTTGAGAACGCGAAGACCTGCTCGCGGCGATCCTTGTAGAAACCGCTCATTGCCTGGCGGTCCAGCATCTGCCCGCAGCAGCTTCCCATTTTCACGGGCTTTGCGGTGAGCCGCTGCGCAGTCTTCCAGATCGCGTCGTACTGCAGATTGCCGGGTCCGATCGGCCCGACCACCTGGGGCGGCAGCACGGTGCGCACGAACTCGCTCATGATGTCGCCCGGGGTGCCGGCGCGTTGCGCAAAGCCGCGCCGATGCGAGCCGACCGAGCGTGCGGCGCCGCTGCGCGGTTGCTCCAGCCCCTCCATCCGGTCGAACGCGTATCCGAACCACGAACGCCCGCCGATATCGACGTCGAAGCGCATCTCCCCATCGGTCACAAGGTCGAGCCCCGCGCGCGTCTGGTCGCTGACCAACGCCGCCACCGCGTCGCTGTATTGTTCGCGATAGACCGCATCGCCGTTGAAGGCGGTCAGGAACGGCTGGCCACGCAGATTTTCGGTGAACCAATGCGGCCGCGGCAGCGAGCCCGTGATGGTGGTGGCAAGAGGGATGTCTTTCGTCGCCGCGAACATGGTCGTCCCTCCCAAGCATGCTTGTAGCCCGCATGAGCGAAGCGACATGCGGGATTTTGCTTCCGGAAAAGCCGCCCCGCATATCGCTGACGCTCATGCAGGCTACGGGATCGCTACCCCTCCAGCGCCTCGGTGCCGGTGATCTCGATCCCGAACCCGCCGAGGCCCACGTAAGTGTGCTGGCTCGATGAGAGCAGCCGGATCGAGTGCACGCCGAGGTCTTTCAGGATCTGCGCGCCAAGGCCGACCTCGCGCCACTCGCGCGTGCGCGCGGCCTCCGCGGCGCTCTCCTCCTGCGGCAGCGCCTGCACCGGCACGCCCGCCGTGCCGTCGCGCAGGACCACGATCACGCCGCGTCCGATCTGCTTGAAGCGCGCGAGCGCCGCGTTCACGCTCTTCGCGCCGCCGAACACGTCGGAGATGATGTTCGCGCGATGCAACCGCGTCGGCATGTCGGTGCCCTCGCCGATGCGCCCGTGCACCAGCGCCATGTGGGGCACCTTGTCGAACGGCGTCATATAGGCATAGCCCTTCAGCGGGCCGATCGAGGTCTCGACCGTGAACTCGCCAACGCGCTCGACCAACTTCTCGCGCGCCTGGCGATAGGCGATGAGCTCGGCGACCGAGATGTGCTTGAGCTTATGCCGCTCGGCGAACGCCTTGATCTGGCTCCCGCGCATCACGCTGCCGTCGTCATTGACGAGCTCGCAGATCACACCGACAGGCTCGAGGTTTGCGAGCCGGCACAGGTCGACCGCCGCCTCGGTATGGCCGGAGCGCATCAAGACGCCGCCTTCCTTCGCGATCAGCGGAAAGACGTGGCCGGGGCGCACGAAATCCGCCGCCCCGGAATTGTTGTTGGCGAGGTTGCGCACCGTGGCGGTGCGGTCGTCGGCCGAGATGCCGGTGGTCGTGCCGTGCTTGTAGTCGACCGACACCGTGAAGGCGGTGCCGTGCGGCGCGTCGTTCTCGGTGACCATGGGCGCGAGGCGCAGCCGGTGCGCGGTCTCGGCCGGCAGCGGCGTGCACACGATGCCGGCGGTGTGGCGCACGATGAACGCCATCTTCTCCGGCGTCGCATGAACGGCTGCCATCACGAGGTCGCCCTCGTTCTCGCGGTCGTCGTCGTCGGTGACGACCAGGATCTCGCCGCGGCCGAAGGCTTCGACGGCCGCAGTAACGCGCGATTGAGTATCGGACACGCGGGTGACTAGCCTCCGGACTTGGCGAACGGCCATGCGGGGCCCTCGCCGACCTGGCCGCGATGACGCAGATAGTGGTCCGCGATCACGCACGCCACCATGGCTTCCCCGATCGGTACCGCGCGGATGCCGACGCACGGATCGTGACGGCCCTTGGTGACGATCTCGGTCTCCGCGCCGTAGCGATCCACGGTTTTGCGCGGGGACAGGATCGAGGAGGTCGGCTTCACGGCGAAGCGCACAACGACCGGCTGTCCGGTCGAGATGCCGCCCAAAATGCCGCCGGCGTGGTTCGACAGGAAGCGCGGCTTGCCGTCATTGCCCATGCGCATCTCGTCGGCATTGTCCTCGCCGGTCATCGCAGCGGTCGCAAAGCCGTCGCCGATCTCCACGCCCTTGACGGCGTTGACGCCCATCAGCGCGGAGGCGAGCTCGGCGTCGAGCTTACCGTAGACCGGCGCGCCGAGACCGGCAGGCACGCCCTCGGCGACGACCTCGATCACCGCGCCGACCGATGAGCCGGATTTGCGGATGCCGTCGAGAAACGCCTCGAATGTCGCGACGGATGCGGCATCGGGCGTAAAGAACGGGTTCCCGGTGACCTGGTGCCAATCCCAGCGCGCGCGATCAATCTTGTGCGGCCCAATCTGGATCAGCGCGCCGCGCACCGTAAGGCCGGGCATGATCTTGCGCGCAATGGCGCCGGCCGCGACCCGCGCGGCGGTCTCGCGCGCGGACTGCCGTCCGCCGCCGCGATAATCGCGCAGGCCGTATTTGACGTCATAGGTGTAGTCGGCATGGCCCGGCCGATAGGTATCCTTGATCTCCGAATAGTCCTTCGAGCGCTGGTCGACATTCTCGATCACGAGCGCGATCGGCGTCCCGGTCGTCACCTCGCGCCCGCTCTCGTCGGGGAACGTGCCGGAGAGGATCTTCACCTCGTCCGGCTCGCGTCGCTGCGTGGTGAAGCGCGACTGGCCCGGCCGCCGCTTGTCCAGATAGGGCTGGATGTCGGCAACGGTGAGCGGAATGCGCGGCGGGCAGCCGTCGACCACGCAGCCGATCGCCGCCCCGTGGCTCTCGCCGAACGTGGTGACGCGGAACATGTGGCCGAACGTATTGTACGACATGGCATTCTCGCTCGCGGCGTGTCGTAGCCCGCGTCACGGCGGGGGTCAAATTGGCAGGGCGAGCGTCACGCGTAGCGCGTCATGCGCCCGTCCGCGATGAGATAGACCACGCCCTGCGCGATATTGACGGCGGGCGCCTCCTCCACCGACGCGAGGCCGAGCGCCGCGATCAATCCGCGCAAGGTCCCGCCATGCGCGACCGCGACCGTGTCGGCGGCAAGGTCGCGATACCAGGCGGCAATCCGCAGCGACATCACCTCGTAGCTCTCTCCATCGGGAGGGGCGAACCGCCATTTGTCGCGCTCGCGCGCCGCGACCGCATCGGGCTCGCGCCGCGTCAATTCGGCGATCGTGGACCCTTCCCACTGCCCGAAGCCGACCTCGGTCAGGCGCGCGTCGATACGGTAGGCTTGCGGATCGACGCCGAGCGCCGTGCGCATGATTTCCATGGTCGAACGCGCGCGCCCGAGCGGGCTTGCGACGAAATCGAAGCTTGCGGCATCGCGGCCGTCGCGCGCGAGCAGGCCGCGCAGGATTTCGCCGCAGCGCAGCGCCTGCGCACGTCCGGTGGCGTTGAGCGGGATGTCGCGTCCGCCCTGCAGCCGGTCCTCGACGTTCCAGTCGGTCTCGCCGTGGCGGATGTAATAGAGGAGGGGAGGCGGCATCGAACTCGGCCGCGTCAGTCCCGCTCTCTCAATTGCCCGATATCGGGTGCGGCCGGGTTCTTCATGCCGACGATGTGGTAGCCCGCGTCGACGTGGTGCACCTCGCCGGTCACGCTACGCGACATGTCGGATAGGAGATACACGCCGGCGTCGCCGACCTCCTCGATCGTGACGCTGCGTCGCAGCGGCGCGTTGTATTCGTTCCACTTCAGGATATAGCGGAAATCGCCGATGCCGGCGGCGGCGAGCGTCTTGATCGGGCCCGCCGAGATCGCATTGACGCGGATGTTCTTCTCGCCGAGATCGGCGGCGAGATACATGACCGAGGCTTCGAGCGCGGCCTTGGCGACGCCCATGACGTTGTAATGCGGCATCCATTTCTCGGCGCCGTAATAGGTCAGCGTCAGCAGCGCGCCGCCCTTCGGCATCAGCTTCTCGGCACGCTGTGCGACCGCCGTGAACGAATAGCAGGAGATCAGCAGCGTCTTGGCGAAGTTCTCCGCCGTGGTCTCGACATAGCGGCCGATGAGCTGATCCTTGTCGGAGAATGCGATCGCGTGCAGCACGAAATCGAGCGAGCCCCATGCCGACTGCACCGCCGCGAAGGCCGCATCCAGGGTCGACTCGTCGGTTACGTCGCAATGCCCGACGACGAGGCCGTCGACCTCCTCGGCGAGCGGCTCGACGCGCTTCTTTAGCGCATCGCCCTGATACGTGAAGGCGAGATCGGCTCCTTGCGCGCGTGCGGCCTTCGCGATGCCCCAGGCGATCGAGCGGTTGTTCGCAACCCCCATGATCAGGCCGCGCTTGCCGCGCATCAGACCCGTGGCGTCCGCCATGCTGCACCCTTCAAAGCCGGCGCCTCGGGGCCGGGGCCCCGTAATGGCACAGGGCTTTTGGGCCATCAAGCGTGACTCCGAAGGTCCGGACGCGGTGCGAATCGGGGAATATCAAGCAAAAGGCCGGTGTTCGAACAATCGACGGCGTCACACGCGGCGTGGGGCGCGAAGGACGACCTCGCCGCGGAGGCGGTGACGAAGGCGCTCGCGCGCGGCACCGCGAAGCTCAGCCGCTTCACCGATCTGGACGGCTATGTCTCGGCCTATCTGTCGGTTCGCCACTGCGCGGACCGGGCGGATGGCTGCGGGCTTGCGGCATTGGGCTCCGATGCGGCGCGCGAAGGCAGGGGCCCGCGATGCGCTGACCGCTTATGTCGGCACGCGGCTCGAATGGATTGCCGGGCTATTCAGGCATGGGACGGCCGCGAACCGGCGCAAGCGCGCGATCGCGACGCTCGCAGGGCTGGTGGGCGCGCTGACGCTCGCCCGCGCGGTCGACGATCCGGCTCTGTCGAAGGAAATCCTGGCAGCGGCGCGTGAGACGTTCGGGAAGGCGGCGTAGTCACCAGATCCCCGGCACGAGGCGCCACCGCACCGTGCGCTGATACTCCGCGTAGCCTGGCAGATTGCGCGCGAGATACGCCTCCTCATCGATGAGGCGCCATACGATCATCGCCGTGAACAATGCAGCCGGCACGAGGCCCCACCACGAGCCAAGCGCCGGCGGTGTCGCAAGGAAGATCGGAAGGGCGGTCGCATACATCGGGTGCCGCACGAGCGCGTAAGGCCCGGTCGAAATCACGCGCTGGCCGCTTTCGACCGTGACCGTCGCGGCCGCGAAGCTGTTCTCGCGCAGTGTCAGGAAGATGCCGTAGAAGCCGAGGACGACCAGCGCATCGCCGAAGAGCACGAGCGCCGTCGGGACGAACGACCGGCCGAACCGATAATCCAGCGCCGAGATCAGATACAGCGCGACGAGCGCGATACCGGCGATCGCCGTGATCAGCTTATGCCGCGGTTCGCGTTCGGCTCCGGGCCCCGCCCGCATGCGCCGCTCGATCAGAGGGCGGTCATGGCGCAGAAAATAGAGCGTCGTCGCGACGCACCAGGCGCCGAACAGCAGCCAGTAGAGGAAGCCCTGCCAATAGGTGAGCGACCATGCGGGGAGGAAGATCATGGCGGCGAGCGCGATCTGGAACCTGATGAGCCCCGTGAAAGCACGGCTGGCGAGGTCGTCCATGCACCCTCCGAGAAGCGGCCACCCCGGACGCAAGAATAGCCTAAGCGGCGGCTCTCGGCTGGCGCGGTCGGTTCTTGCGAGGCTTCACGCCGAGCGCCCTTACCACCAGCGGAAGGTCCGCTTGCATGACGCGCAACAGCGATCGCGCTGCGCCGCTCGGGCGGCGTTCGCCGCGTTCCCATTTTTGCAACGTCCCAAGCCCAATGCCGAAAGTCTGGGCGAATTGAATTTGGGTGAGACCGGAACGCTCGCGCACCGTCCGAATGTCCTCCGCATCGACACGCATGCTGTTGATGCGGCCGGAAAACTGGCGCTTGCAACGTGCGCGCGGACTTCATCCAAGCTTTCAAACAGCCGGTCGAATTGCTTTTTTCTCATTGTCCCGCTCTCGTCCGCGCTTTTATGTCGGTCACCAACCGCATCAGCGCTTTCTGCTGTCCAGGCGATAAGTTCTCGCGCTCGTTCTTGGCGTAAAGAAACACCGCGTAGACGGGATAGCGCTCGCCAATGTGAAGCGTAATCACGCGTGCGCCTCAGCGCTTGCCGCGTCCCGGCAGCGGAATGCGACGCTTGCGCAATCCGCCTGTCCCGCGAATGAGGTCTCCGCCGTCGGGATCGGCCGCGATGTCCGCGAGCACGATGTCACGCTCGGAGGATGACAGCATTCTATCGATGTCCTCCGAAAACGCCCTCGTTTCTGCAACGGTCTGCAGCCGCCCTTTGCTGCGCATTCGCGTTCACTAGCCCATTGGGCGAGTCACTTCAAGCCGGCGGATGCCTGTTCACCCCATCCCGGAGCGCGGATCGTAGGGCTTCGTGTCACGCCACTTCTTCATCAACTCCTCGAGCTCGGCGTCCTTGCCGTCGGGCAGCACGATCTTCACCGTGACGAACAAGTCGCCGGCTCCGCTCTTACCCGGCAATCCCTTGCCTTTGAGACGGAAGGTCCGCCCGCCGCTGGTGTTCGCCGGGATCGCGAGCTCGACGGCACCATCGAGCGTCGGCACGCGCACCTTGGCGCCGAGCACGGCTTCGTAGAGCGTGACCGGCAGCTCCAGCCGCAGGTTCTGTCCCTCGACCTTGAACAGCGGATGCGGCGCGATCGACACGGCGATCAGCACGTCGCCGGGCGGCCCGCCGCCGGGCGACGGCATGCCTTGGCCCTTGAGGCGGATCTGCTGGCCGTCGGTGACGCCGGGCGGAATCTTCACCTCGAGGTCCTTGCCGTTCGGCAGACCGACGCGCCGCGCGCCGCCATGGGCGGCTTCGTTGAGCGTGATCGCCATTGCGGCCGAGATGTCCTGCCCGCGCGCCGCCGACCCGATATCTTCCGCCTCGAAGGCCGCACCGCCGCGCGCGCCGGGACCGCCGCCAAAGCCGAACATGCTTGAGAGGATGTCTTCGAACCGGCCGCCGCCTGGGCCGCCGGGCGCGGCACCGGCCGTACCGCCGCGCGGGCCCGTGCGACGAACGCCTTCCGGACCCCAAGTGTAGCTTTCGAATCCGTCGCGGCCGAAATCCGGCCCGCCCGCGCCTGGCCGCCCGCGAAAGCCTTCGAAGCCCTGGAAGCGCGGCTTGCCGTCGCCGTCGATCTCGCCGCGATCGAATGCCTTGCGCTTGTCCTCGTCGCCGACGATCTCGTGGGCGCTGTTCAGCTCGGCGAACTTGTCGGCCGCCTTCGGGTCCTTTTTATTGGCGTCCGGGTGCAGCTTCTTGGCGAGCTTGCGATAGGCCTTCTTGACATCGGCCGCGCTCGCGGACCGCTGCACGCCCAGCACCTCATACGGGTCGCGCATTCCGACTGCTCCGGTTGAGAATCCCCGTGCCGGGCACGGATGCCCGACTCATTGTCTTCAATGTGGGGGGACTGTGGCCGATCTGCAACGCGGACCTGTCCCGGGCGCAGCGCAGCGCGCAACGGTGCGCCGCAGACCCGGGACAAGCACAGCTCAGGACCGTTTCAGCGGACGGAGATTCCGGATCGTCCATTTGCCCTGGTGCACGCGGCAGGCACCGCCCTGAAGCCAGGACTCCGACCCGTCGTGCACATAGCTCGCCAGGAAATCGCGGCAGGTGAAGCCGTCCTGGGTATAGGCGTCGGCGGTCGGCGTGACGGTCCCGCGCGCGCCCGTGGCGGGGTTCTCCCACGGTTGGCTCGCGTTCTGGTCGGTCCGGGTCAAGACCTCTGTGGCGGCCGCGGTCGCGAAGGCGAGGTCGTCGGGTCGCAGCATCGCGGCGTCGCCCGGCTGCGCCGCCGGTGCGGGATGGATCGATCCCGTAGTCTCGGGCGTCTCTTCCTTGCTTTTCCCGAGGAAGGAATCGAGCCGGTAGGACAGGCTGCAACCGCCGGTTCCAAGCCCGAGCACGATCGACAGCGCGATGGCCGCAGCGCGCAGCCGCCATAGGCGCGCTTGCCGCCTTCCTCTATAACGGAGCCGCGAGGGCGAACGGCGCGTCGCCTTGAGGCGCGAGGATCTGGTCATGTCCGACACAGCCCCGATAGAATACCCGACGTGGTTAACATCTGGTGATTTCACGGAAGTCGAAGAGCCGTTCCGGCTGTTCGACGCCTGGTTCGCGGAGGCGAAGCGCTCCGAACCGCGCGACCCGAACGCCATGTCGCTCGCGACCATCGACGCGGACGGCCTGCCGAACCTGCGCACCGTGCTGCTCAAGGGCGTCGATGAGCACGGCTTTTCCTTCTACACCAACACCGAAAGCCAGAAGGGCCGCGAACTCGGCACGGCGCCACGCGCGGCGCTGCTGTTCTATTGGAAGTCGCTCAACCGCCAGGTGCGCATCCGCGGGGCCGTCGAGCGCGTGACGCCGGCCGAGGCCGACGCCTATTTCGCGACGCGCCCAAAGCAGGCGCAGATCGGCGCCTGGGCGAGCCAGCAGTCGCGCCCATTGGAAAGCCGGCTCGCCTTCGAGAAGGCGATCGCGCTTTACGGGGCGAAATACGTGATCGGCAGCGTCCCGCGTCCGCCGCACTGGTCGGGCTACCGCGTGCTCCCCATATCGATGGAGTTCTGGCACGACCGGCCGTACCGGCTGCACGACCGCATCGAGTTCAAGCGCGCGGAGTTGGGCGCCGCGTGGGCGAAGACGCGAATGTATCCATGAACTAATTCGTCATGGCCGGGCCTGTCCCGGCCATCCACGCCTTGCTTGATGACAGAAAGACGTGGATGCCCGGCACAAGGCCGGGCATGACGGAGATCAGGGAATCGTTGATGCCGAGTTCACCTTCCAACCAACCCCGCCGCACGCTGTTGCTCACCGGAGCGAGCCGCGGCATCGGCCACGCGACGGTCAAGCGTTTCTCGGCCGCGGGCTGGCGTGTGATCACCTGCTCGCGCCATGGCTTCCCCGAGAACTGTCCGTGGGAGATGGGGCCGGAGGATCACATCCAGGTCGATCTCGCCGATCCGGCGAGCACCGATGACGCGATCGCCGAGATCAAAGGCAGGCTCGACAATGGCGAGCTGCACGCCCTCGTCAACAACGCGGCGATCTCGCCCAAGGCCGAGGGTGGCAAGCGGCTCTCCGCGATCGACACCGCGCGCGAGGTGTGGGCGCATGTGTTTCAGGTCAACTTCTTCGCGCCGATCATGCTGGCGCGAGGTTTGCTGGAGGAATTGAAAAAGGCGAAGGGGTCGGTCGTGAACGTGACCTCGATCGCGGGCTCGCGCGTGCATCCCTTCGCGGGCGCGGCCTATGCGACCTCCAAGGCGGCGCTCGCCAGCCTGACGCGCGAGATGGCGTCCGACTTCGGCCCGCTCGGCGTTCGCGTCAACGCGATCGCGCCCGGCGAGATCGATACCGCGATCCTCTCTCCCGGCACCGAGGAGATCGTCGCGCATCAGATCCCGATGCACCGCCTCGGCACGCCCGACGAGGTCGCCAAGATCATCTATGTGCTGTGCACGGAGACGAGCTCCTACGTGAATGGCGCCGAGATCCACATCAACGGCGGCCAGCACGTGTGACGTGCGGGCGATCGCGACTGCCGCTCAACCGGCCGCCGCCTTGCGCTCCGGCGCGCTCTTGCGTCCGACCATCTCCGCATAGGTCGCGATCGGCGCCGGCCGGCCGATCAGGAAGCCTTGCATCTCGTCGCAGTGTTCCCGTGTGAGGAACGCGAGCTGCTCTCCGGTCTCCACACCCTCCGCAACCACCGGCAGGCTCAAGCCCCGCCCGAGCCCGATGACCGCGCGCACGATCGCGGCGGAATGCTCGTTGGCGGCGAGATTCGCGATGAACGTTCGATCGATCTTGATCTTGTCGAACGGGAACGACTGCAGATAGGACAGCGACGAATAGCCGGTGCCGAAGTCGTCCATCGCGATGCGTATGCCGAGCGCCTTGAGGCGGCGCAGGATCGACAGGGCGCGCGAGAAATCTCCGATCAGCACCCCCTCGGTGATTTCAAGCTCGAGCCGGTTTGCCGCGAGCCCGGTCTCGAGCAGGATGCCGTGCAGCAGCAGCGCGAGGTCGCCATGACGGAACTGGATCGGCGATAGATTGACGGCGATCTGCAGCGGATGCGGCCACGAGGCGGCCTCGCGGCACGCCTCGCGCAGGATCCATTCGCCTATCTCGACGATCAGGCCGCTTTCCTCCGCGAGCGGAATGAAGCTTCCCGGCTGGATCATGCCGCGGGTCGGATGATGCCAGCGCACCAGCGCTTCGAAGCCGAGAATCTCGCCGCCGATGCGTGCCTGCGGCTGATAGTGCAGCACAAGCTCGCCGCGACTGATCGCCGAACGCAGTTCGTGCTGCAGCATCCGCCGCTCGCGCAACCGTTCGTCCATTTCGGCCGCGAAGAAGCGGATCGATCCGCGCCCTTCCGCCTTGGCGCGATAGAGCGCGGCGTCGGCGTTGGCGACCAGGGTCGCGGGCTCCTTGCCGTCGGTTGGGAAGACCGCGACGCCGATGCTCATGCTGACGCGCAGATGGTGACCGACGACCTCGATCTCGGAGGCGAGCGTCGCGAGCAGTCGCTCCGCGACGACTTCGGCCTCATCTGCTTCCTTTTCGACGATCAGCGTGAATTCATCGCCGCCAAGGCGCGCCAGGAATGCGCCGTCCGCGGCCGCATGCATCCGGCGTGAGGCCTCGCACAATAGCGCGTCGCCGACCGAATGCCCGAACACGTCGTTGATCTCCTTGAACCGGTCGAGGTCGACGCAGAGCACCGCGAATGCCGTGCCGCTCGACGATGCCTGTCCGAACGCCGCGGCGAGCTTTTCGTTGAAGGCCGCACGGTTCGGCAGATCCGTGAGCGTGTCGTGACGTGCCATGTGCGCGATCTGGCGTTGCGCGCGCGCGCGATCGGTCACGTCCTCGGAGAGGCTCAACAGATATTGTGCGGCCCCGTCCTCACCGCGCAAGGTCAGCTTCTTGGTCGTGAGCATGCGCGTGCCGTGACGCGGCGTGATGACGGGGTGGTCGCCGACCTCGACCATCTCTCGCTTCTGCATCGCCTCGTTATCGAGCGCGGTCACGTGGTCGGCTTCGGGAAAGAAGTCGCGGGCGTGCTTGCCGATCATCTCGCTGCGCGCGACCCCGAAGCACTCCTCCGCGGCGCGATTGACCAGGACGTAGCGCTGCTCGGCGTCCTTGACCACTAGGATCGCCGGCATGTTGTCCACGATGGCGTCGAGGAATGTGCGCGTGCGGCGCAGCTCGTCTTCGGCCTGCTTGCGCTCGGTCATATCGTCGATGACGGTCAGGAGATAGCGGCGGCCGCCGCTCTCGTCGCGGATCATGACGCGTGTGCTATTGACGAAGCGCTTTCCCTTGCCCGGCGTCTCGACCGCTTGTTGCTCTGACACGGCCGACCCGCTCTTCAGCATGCGCTCGTCGCGTGCCATGATCGCGTCCGCCGATGCCTCGTCGAAGACGTCGCGCGCCGTCTTGCCGACGATCCGGTCGCGCGTGATGCCGAGCAACTCCTCGCCGGCGCGATTGAGCAGCACATAGGTGAGATCGCGCGCGTCCTTGACCGCGATGGTTGCCGGGACGCTGTCGATGATCGTGTTGAGGAACTCCTGCATGCGGCGGAGCTCGTCCTCGCCCCGTTGGCGCTCGGTCACGTCGACGATCGCGACGAGCGACGCCGGGCGGCCTTCGTGGCTCATCGGCCGACCGTAGATCGTGGCCTGGATCCGGCTGCCGTCCGCCTTGACATGACAAGAGGTGCGCCGCTCGCGCAGACGCGCTTCATATCCTTCCACCGCGTCGGCGGCCGTAATCTCATGATCGGCGACTTTGATGTCGTTGAGCGTCATCGTCAGAAATCGCTCGCGCGTGTAGCCGTAGTGCGCGACCGCGGCGTCATTGACCGCGAGGAAGCGCAGCGTCGCGTGATCCCAGATCCACATCGGAACCGGATTGCTTTCGAACAGGAAGCGGAACGATGCCTCGCGACGCGTTTGCTCCGTGATATCCTGGTGCGTCGCGACCCAGCCGCCTTCCGGTATCGGTTCGCTGACGACCGCGATGGTGCGGCCGTCGCGAAGTTCCGTCATCCTGCTGATTGTTCTGTGCTCGGCAAGCGCCGAGGCGATGTCGATGCAATATTGGTCGGGATCGCCGTCGAAAATGCCGGCCGCCATCCTCTGGTCGATGAGTTCGCGCAAGGTCGCGCCGGGCCGCAGAGAGCCGGGCGGCAGGCGATAAAGCTCGAAGTAGCGCTGATTGCACACGACCAGCCGCCCGTCCGCGTCGAATATCAGAAGACCGTAACTCTTATTGTTCAGCGCGGTGTCGAGGAGCGCGCTCTTGCGGCTGAACCGCCGGTCCATCGCGGCGCCGATGATGCTCTCACGCTCAGCACCGCCGAGGTGATCCCGGCGATCGTCAGGGCGAGCATCGTTTCCGACAGCGCGAACGGATCGACGACGCGCGTCGGATCGGGAATGATGACGACGGCGCCCATTGCGGTGAAATGAAGGGCGATGATCGCCAGTGCGAGCAGCAGCGCGGCGGCGAATATGTTGCCACCGCGTCCTTGCGGCCCGCGACCACAAGTGCGCTCGCCGTCAGCGCGATACCGAGCACGATCGCGGCGATCACGAGGTCGGGCGACCAGGCGATCCGGCCCGGCAGTTCCAGCGCCGCCATGCCGACGAAGTGCATGGCGGCGATGCCGGCGCCGACGATGGCGCCCCCCGCCGCCGCGCCCCACGACCGCGGCGCGCGCACCGCGACGCCGAGCCCGGCCGCCGTCACCGTCATCGCGACGAGGAGCGAGAGCGCGCTCAGTCCGACGTCATAGCCGACGTTGACGGGGGGGTCATAGGCGATGATCGCGATGAAATGCGTGGCCCAGATGCCGCCGCCGCCGACGGCGCCCGCGGCGGCGATCCACGCGGCGCGCGTCGCGCCACGAGCGTCGCGCGCACTCTGCAGCAGGCTCAGCGCCGCCGCGCTCGCGCCGAAGCAGACGAGAACGGCGAGCGCGACGAGCCGCCAGTCGTGATCGCTTGTGAGGCAGTTGAGAACGCGGAACATGAGTGCACGCCTTTGCGGCATGCACTACGCCACGTCCTTGTGTGTGTTGAGTTAACTCAGCGGCTCAGGACTATCCGCAAGACTACGGATAATCCCGCGCGGTGTTGCATCAGGGTGTTAACAGTAAGCCGGCGTTGCGATGTTCGTTTAAGTTACGGCGCCGCGGTAACCGTGACGCGTCGCTACAGCCAGCGCTTCCACTTGAAGAACATCTAGGGAAGGATCGCGGCGATGACCATCAGCACGATGGCGAGCGGATAGCCGAACTCCTAGTCGAGCTCCGGCATATGCTTGAAGTTCATGCCGTAGATCGAGGCAAGCAGCGTGGGCGGCATCAGCACCACCGCGGCGACCGAGAAGATCTTGATGATGTTGTTCTGCTCGACGCCGATCACGCCGATCATGGCGTCGAGCAGGAAGGTCACCTTGCTGCCGAGGTAGCTCGCGTGATCGGAGAGCGAGGCGACGTCGCGCTGCATCGACTTGAACTGCGCGCGCATATCCTTCGGCCATTTCATCGCGTCGGCCTCGTTGGCGAGAAACAGCAAGAGTCGGCCGATCGAGACGAGGCTTTCGCGTACCTTGGAGGTGAGGTCGCCTTTGCGGCCGATCGTCTTGAAGATGAACTGATAGGTCGTGGACTGGTTGGCGCGTCGTCCCTCGGGCTCGAAGATGTCGTGCGAGACCTTGTCGATGTCGGCGCCGGCGCGCTCGAGAATGTCGGCGGCGCGGTCGATCATCGCGTCGAGCAGGTCCATGAGGATCGTCTCGCCGGAAACCGAGGCCGGACACATGCGCGCGAGCTTGTTGCTCACCAGCGCGAACGGGCGCGGGTCGTCGTAGCGCACGGTGACGAGCTTGTGGCCGGCGAGGATGAAGGTCACCGGCGTGGTCCTCGGGACCGCGGTCTCCGACTGGCACATCAGCGTCGCCGTCATGTAGCGCGCGCCGTTCTCCACATAGAGCCGGCTCGACACTTCGATTTCCTGCATCTCCTCGCGCGTCGGCACGCCGATGCCGAGCGCGCGCTCGATCACCTTGTCCTCGCCCTGCGTGGGTGAGACGAGGTCGAACCAGATCGAACCGTCGGGAATCTCCTGCGGCCCCTCGACCGTCCGCCGCTCGAGGGTGTTACCGCGCGGAATGTAAGTGGACAGCATCGCCCGCAACCTGCTGGCAGGACCTGCCGCCATGCCTAGCGCGTGTGCATGCCATCGTCCACTGCGTCGGAAGTTGAGAAGGCGGCGCCAAGCGGCGGCTCTCAGGCCGCCGCGTCCTCCGCGGGCTCCTCCAAGGGCGGGGCCGCGGGCGCACTAACGGGTTTCTTCGTCTCGCTCTGGTAGCGTAGCGCGGCTGCGACCGCCGATATGCCGATCTTGCCATAGCGCGCATCTAATCCGGCGCGCTCGCGTCGCTGATCGGGACTTGCACGGTTGGACATTTCTCTCCCTTTCTTGACTGCACCCGCCTCTCTGAGAGACGGGGCGCGGCTTCTCGCGCCCGACTGCGGCAGAGTTGTGGGGAAACTGTGCCGCGCCGCGGAATTTTTGGCAGCGAATCGGAAGGCTCGAGGTCTGCGTCGGACGAAACCGTCCAGACGGCTTAAGATCAGCCGGTCATGGTAAACAGTCCTTTACCAGTCCCTGCCAAGCTAGGATCTGGGACAGTTCCTGGAGTTGGGGTCGACCGACTGCGGCATTCCTGCAACAGGTCGCGGCTGGCATGTGTGCTGGCGCCAATAACGGCTGGAGTCCTCGATTTCTTTGGTTTAACAGACTCTGATCCTGGGGCGAGCGCGCGAGACGAAGGAAAACGAACCATGGCGGTACGTGGGTTCGCATTTTTATTGCTGGGATTGCTCGCGGGCGGCTGCGTCCAGTCGACTCTGGAAGTCGCCTCCGACACGAGCATGACGCCGCGCGACAAGAAGCTGCTCGCTGCCGCGCCTTACGCGCAGGCCAACATCCCCGAGCCCTTTCGCCGGCACATCGTCACCTATCACCGTAAGGAAAGCGCCGGCACGATCGTCGTCGATAGCGATGCGCGCTACCTCTACTTCGTGCTGCCCGAGGGCAAGGCGATCCGTTATGGCGTGACCGTGGGTGAGGACGCGCTGTCGTTCTCCGGCATCGCCAAGGTCGGGCGCAAGGAAGAGTGGCCGTCCTGGACGCCTACCTCCGACATCAAGAAGCGCCTCGGCAACATTCCGGGCTATGTGGCGCCCGGCCCGCACAATCCGATGGGCTCGCGCGCGCTCTACGTCTATGACGGGACGAAGGACACGCTTTACCGCATCCATGGCACCAATCAGCCGGAATATATCGGATCGGCGATCTCGTCGGGCTGCATCCGCCTGACCAACGAGGACGCGATCGACCTGTTCAACCGGGTCAAGGTCGGAAGCCCGGTGGTCGTGCTCGCTCCGGGGCAGGGCGACTCGCCGAACAATCCGCGGGTGGCCTTCACGGGCGGGCGCGTGGAACCGAACTGACGAATTAGCGGCGCGGGGGACTAGCGAACGCCGGGCGAAAGCCCGGCGTTCTGCTTTTTGGGCGTCCGGATCATGATCGCGCCAAGCAGAATCATGATCTAACTATTGGTTCGAGCATGATCCTATCCGCAACCGGTTCCTATTTTTCGGGATCATGCTCTAGAAGATCGGCGTTGCGGATTGCACCAGGGTGAACTTCTCCACCTTGGGCGCGACCTCGAGATGCTCTTTCAACTGCGACTGGAAATGCCGGAATGCGTCCAGTGAGGTCGGGAAACGCTCCGCCTCGACCGTGTTGTGCTGCGCGAGGTGCATGAACGTCCGGCCGTCGTCATGGACGTAGACCGCGTACCGCACATCGCCATTGTTCTGCGCGCGCAGTTCGCGCACGACGGCTTCGATGTTTTTCTTGTTCTCCTCGACGAAGTCGCCTCGTATTGTGTATTGAACGCGGGTCATTTTCATCGCCGATCTCCCACGTGGTTGCGGCAGCAGCCTCCAGCATCGCGCCTTCAGGCGCCAAGCTCAACCCGTACGATCTCCGGCGGCACGCCGAACCGGGCCGGCACCACGCTCGTGCCGAGGCCGCCCGACACGATCATGTTGCGACCGCCCTCGACGATGTGCCCATAGGCGAAGCGCGCGCCGTAGCGTGACGGCACATAGCGCGGCCATACCAGAGGCACGCGGATCTGACCGCCATGGGTGTGACCCGCGAGCGTGAGCGAGACGCGCTCCGGCACTTTCGGGAAAATGTCGGGCTCGTGCACCAACAGGATCGCGGGATCGTCCGTGGTCATGCGTGCGAGCGTGCTGGGCAGATCGTCGACGCCGCGATAGCGGCCGTGTCCGAGCTTGTAGGCGATGGTGTCGCCTAAGCCCAGCAGCCAGAAGCGCGCGCCCGCCTCGCCGAGCAGCACGGCATCATTCTCCAGCACCGGGATATTCTCGCGCCGAAGTGCCGCGCGCGTGCCCTCGATGTCGTACCACCAGTCGTGATTGCCGAGGATCGCGTGGACACCGAGCGGCGCCTTGAGCCGCGCAAGCTCTGCCGCCCAGGCGGCGTGCGGCACGTGCTCGGTGATGAACCGGTGCGTCGCGAAGTAATCACCGAGCACCACGATGAGGTCGGCGTGTTGGCCGAGCGTTGCGTCGATCACGTCGCGGATCTGCGCGAGGCCCATATTGGGGCCGCCCGCATGCAGGTCCGCGATCACGGCGATCGACAGCCGCCGCGCCGCCGGCCAGCCGGGCGGGGTCAGCCGGTAACGCGTGGTGCGCAGCTCGAACGCCTCGATCCCGGTCGCATAGGCAGCCGTGCTCGCGCCGGCCCCGGCGAGGCCGAGCCCGCCGAGCATCAGGCGGCGACGTGTGACGATCATGACGTGGTTCCGATCAGGCCCCACGTGACCCCCAACGGGTAAATGCGGCGTTTAGATGATCGCCGAAAGATCGTAGCCCGGCTTGAGCGCAGCGAAAGCCGGGATGCCTCTCGCCGCGCGCAGCCGCTCCGGGCTACGCCGCCAGCAGTTGCTCGCGCTTGGCCCAATCCAGCGTCTTATCGAGGGCGCGGCCGAGCCGGTCGAACAGCTCGTTGATCTCGGCCAGCGCGATGATCATGGGCGGGCAGATCGAGATGATGTCGCCGCCGATCACGCGCACGATCAGGCCTTCGGCCTCGGCGTGGCGTACCGCCTGCGCGCCGACACCTTTCTTTCCATCGAACGGCTGCTTCTTGCGCTTGTCGGCCGCGAGCTCGAGCGCGCCGACCAGGCCCATGCCGCGCGCTTCGCCGACCAGCGGATGTTCGCCGAGCTCCTTGAGGCGCTTCTGGAACAGCGGCATCCGCGCCGCCGCGGTCTCGAAGATGCGGTCGCGCTTGTAAATCTCCAGCGTCTTGATCGCGACCGCGGCGGCGACCGGATGCCCCGAATAGGTGAAGCCGTGGCCGAACGTGCCGATCTTTTTGCTCTCGATGATCAGCGCCTGGTACATCTCGTCCGGGATCATCAGGCCGGCGATCGGCAGATAGGCCGAGGACAGCGCTTTCGCGACCGTGAGCGAATGCGGCTTGTAGCCGAGCGCCGTGCAGCCGAACGGCGTGCCGAGCCGCCCGAAGCCGCAGATCACCTCGTCGGAGATCATGTAGATGTCATACTTGGCGCACACCGCCATGATCTTCGGAAAATATGTGTTCGGCGGCACGATCACGCCGCCCGCGCCCATCACCGGCTCGGCGATGAAGGCCGCGACCGTGTCGGGCCCTTCGCGCAGGATCAGCTCTTCGAGATCGGCGGCGAGCCTTGTGGCGAAATCCTCTTCGCTCTCGCCCTCGTGGGCGAAGCGATAGTGATGCGGACACGACGTGTGCAGCACGCGCGCGATCGGCAGGTCGAAGTCGATGTGATTGTTCGGCAGGCCGGTGAGCGAAGCCGAGGCAATCGTCACGCCGTGATAGGCCTTCTGGCGGCTGATGATCTTCTTCTTGTCCGGGCGGCCCAGCGCATTGTTCATGTACCAGACGAGCTTCATCTGGCTGTCGTTTGCTTCCGAGCCGGAATTGCAGAAGAACACTTTCGAGATTGGGACCGGCGCGATCTCCTTGAGCTTCTCGGCCAGTTCGATCGCCGGATCGTGGCTCTTGGCGGTGAACAGATGCGCGAACGGGAGCTTGCGCATCTGCGCGGCGGCCGCTTGCACCAGTTCCTCGTTGTTGTAGCCGAGTGCCGTGCACCACAGCCCCGCCATGCCTTCGATATAGGCTTTGCCGTCCGTGTCGTAGATGAACACGCCTTCGCCGCGCTCGATCACCAGCGGGCCGGTCTCGCGCAGCGTGACCTGGTTCGTGTAGGGGTGGATCAAGGTCTCGACCGCACGGGTCTGCAGATTGGTGAGCGGGGCCATACGGCGCCTCCTTGGCTGGCGCGTGTATAGGCGCGCGCAGCCGCGCTCGTCAAAACCGCAAATTCGTCGATGCGTTCAGCCGGCCGTTGCGTCCGGCGCGACGGGCACGCGCCTGCGCGAGACCGCCTCGATGGCGCATTTTTCTACGTGTGCGTCGCGGTTGATGATTTGCAGGTTAGGCAGGCCCCAGAACGACAGCAGCGCCGGCCATTTGGCATCGCGGTGCTCGCGCCACACTTGAAACAGCGGCACGCGATGATCGACCTCCGAGGTCTTCCACAGTCGTGCGCCGGTCTCAGCGCAACGGCGCCCCTGCAAGCGGCGGATCAGCTTGGCGTAGTCGCTCGGCGCGTTCCACAACCGCCAGGCGGTGACGCAGGCGGTGTGCCAGACCGCGTTCTTATTCGGTCCGCGATCCCACAGGTCGACATGCCAGCCGAGGCGGTAGACCGGCTGCCCGCAGACGCAGCAGAAGCCAGGGCCCCGCGCGAAGGCGTTTTCGCGGAACGGCGCTGGTGGGCTGCGGAAGCTTGCCGGAAGTTCGTTCTTGCGCCCCTCCTTTAGCCGCCATGTCCAGCCCGAGGGCGTCCCGCTGCGCGCCGCGAGTGCGCGCGCCAAGCGGTCGGCACGCAGCGGGTGCTTGCGCCAATAGCTGTCGACCGCGAGCCGCGGCATCGGCGGCGTCCAGCGGCGCGCGAGCGCGTGCGCGAGCACCGGCGCCGGGAATATCCCGGGCAGCGCCTTGGTCAGGCGCGCGAGCGCGCGCTTGTTTGCGAGGTCCCGTGTTTCGGACATTTTCATCGCGCGTGCCGGTTCTCAGGTTTGGCCGCGAACAGTGCCAGCAAGACGTAAACAGATTCTCCCCGCCGTCGCATGGACGACGACCGACCCGGACGCTAGAAATCGACGCCCAACCGTTAGGACCGCCCCCATGAGCGATGAGCTGATCCGCGCCGACGCGACCACGATCGTGGCGCGCCTGCAACGTGGCGAGGTCACGCCGCACGATCTGCTCGATGCACTGGAGAGCCGCATTGCGGCGGTCGACGGCGCCGTCAACGCGCTGCCGGAGCGTTGCTTTGCGCGGGCGCGCGCGCATGCCGATCGGCTGATGAAGATGCCGATCGCCGAGCGCGGCCGGCTCGCCGGCATGCCGGTGCCGATCAAGGATCTCGTCGACGTCGCGGGCGTGCGCTCCACGCAAGGCTCGCCGATCTTCAAAGACAAAATCCCGGAGAAATCCGACATCCTGGTCGAGCGTCTCGAAAGCGAAGGCGGCATCGTCTACGCGATGTCGAACACGCCGGAGTTCGGCGCCGGCGCCAACACCTTCAACGAAGTATTCGGCGCAACGCTCAATCCGTGGAACATGCGCCGCTCGGCCGCCGGCTCTTCCGGGGGTGCGGCGGTCGCGCTTGCGACCGGCATGGCGTGGCTCGCGCACGGCTCGGACATGGGCGGCTCATTGCGCAATCCCGCGAGCTTCTGCGGCATCGTCGGCATGCGGCCGAGCGTCGGTCGAGTCGCGCGCACGCCCGACGGCGCGGTCGACATGAATTTGAGCCAGCAGGGACCGATGGCCCGCAACGTCGAGGACGTCGCGTTGCTGCTCGACGCGATGAGCGGCGAGGACGCGCGCGATCCACTCTCGCTGCCGCGCGTCGACTCGTTCCTCACCGCGGCGCGCTCGAATTGGCGGCCGAAGCGCGTCGCCTGGTCGGTCGACCTCGGCATCACCAAGGTCGACCCGGAAGTCGCCGCAATCACGCGCCGCGCCGCCGAGCGCTTCGCTGAGTTGGGCGCGAGCGTCGAGGAAGCGCATCCGGATTTTGCCGGGCTGCACGACGTGTTCCAGACGCTGCGCGCGTACGACTTCTTCATGCGCAAGGCGAAGCTGCTGCGCCACCACCGCGACCTGCTCAAACCGGAGGTGATCTGGAACGTCGAAAAAGGCGGCAAGATCACGATGGAAGAGCTGGAGCGCGCCGAAAATGGGCGCGTCGCGCTGGCGCGCCGCTATCTGGCGTTTTTCGAGCGCTACGATCTCCTGCTGACACCCGCGACCGTCGTCGCGCCGTACCCGATCGAGAACCGCTATGTGGCGGAGGTCAACGGCCACAAGTTTTCTAATTACGTCGAGTGGCTTGCGATCGCCTATGCGGTCACGGTGGCGTGCGGCACGGCGCTGTCGCTGCCCTGCGGCTTCACGCGCGAAAATCTGCCGGTCGGCCTGCAGATCGCCGGCCCGCCGCGTGGTGAGGCACGCGTCCTCGCCGCCGCAAAGGCGCTCGAAGATATTTTGGGCCTGCGCGGCACGACGCCGATTGATCCGAGAGTGAGCGTCGATTGACGGGTTTGAGATTGCGCCCATGAAAAATAACGTCAAGCCTATTCGCGACGAAAAGGATTATGAGGCGGCGCTCGCCGAGGTCGAGCGGTTGTGGGGTGCCAAGTCGGGCACGCCCGCGGGCGATCGGCTCGACGTTTTGGCGACCCTGATCGATGCCTACGAGACCATGCACTATCCGATGGACCCGCCCGATCCGATCGAAGCCATCAAGTTTCGTATGGAGCAGCAGGGCCTGACGCGGAAGGACCTGGAGCCGCTCATTGGCACGCGCACGCGGGTTGCCGAAGTGCTGAACCGCAAGCGCGATCTGTCGATTGCAATGATCCGGCGTCTGCACCGGGCGTTGGGCATCTCGGCTGAGGTGCTGATACGCCCTTCGCGCGATCGGGCCGCCTGACTACGACAGCCACTCGACCTTGATGGCGGTCTCGACGAACGCGCTGAAGTTCGCGATCATGTGCAGCACGATCGTGAGCAGCGTCGAGCCGCTCGCCCAGCGCAGCCAGCCGAACAGCAGGCCGAGCAGGAAAATCTCGCAGATTACGAACCAGTCGTACTGAACATGCATCAGCGACCAGGCAGCGGCCGTGAGCAGCACGCCTCCGGTTGCACCGTATCGTGACGTGCTCAAGCCTCGGAACAGGAATCCCCGGAATGCGATCTCCTCGCACACCGGCGCCACGACGACGATCGCGGCGAACAGCAGCACCATCGCGGTCGGCGTCCGCACCGAGTTGTAGGCCTCGATCATGAATGGCGGAATGACGTCGCGGCCGAGCGCGTAGCTGAGGAGATCGGACGCGACCAGCAGGACGAGCAGGCACGCGATGCTGAAGATCAGCTCGCGGCGGCGCGGCGGGACCAGCGCCACGTAGTCGCGCAACCGCCAGCCGCGCCAGCGCGCCGCGATCGCTGCAGCGCCGATCCAGACCGGGCTTCCCAGGATAGTGACGACGGAAAGCGAGACGGCGTCGGTCATCATCTTGGCAATGTCGGAGGAGCCGGGCTCGGTCGCTTCCTGCCACATCAACAGGCAGACCACGATCGCCATCTGCGCCGCGAACCACAGGATGAAGGTCACCACGCCCAAGCCGATCGTCTCGTAGAAGCCCCATGGCGGCTGCGGCGGTGTCCACGCCGGCGCTGGGGTGATGGGATTGTCGTTCATTGTCGCGCTCGGGATGGGTTGGCGGGAGGTCCCGTGTGTTCGATGCGAGAGGTCGCGTCAAGGTGCGCGCGGCGGCGCCTCCGCGGGGCGCTCGCGCGGCAGCGGGATGGCGTCGGCGGCGTCGTGAACAACCCACTGGCAGAGCCGGACGCCGTTACGACGCGTGGCGATATCGAGATGGATATAGATGTCGTGATGTCCATCGGAGTCTGGCCCGAGCACGGTGGTGAAATGCGCGCAGGCGCTGGCTTTGATGCGCTCGCGGAATTCCTTCGGCAGGGCCGTGTCGGTCGGATTGGCGCTCGTCCCGTTCGCAAGCAGGAGCGCGCGCAGGTCCATCGCGTTGCCGCGGCCATGCTGGCTTGTCGGCGCGCCGACGATGCCGTTGCGGCCGCGACACTGATAGCCTTGGCCGCTGGAGAGCCCGCTCAGCGACGTGCCGAGCGTACTCGCGATATTGATGACGTCTTCGCGCAGCCAAACCACGAGCGCTTCCGCCATCGCGCAGCCCAGCATCACGGGCGGCGAAACAGGAATGCGCGTCTTCTCTTTCGTCATCACGGCGGAGAGGCGGACCGGGTCGTCGACCCCGCAGCCATCGGCGCCGGTCACCGGTGGCAAGATCTCGATCACCGCGATATCGGGCGTCAGTCGCTGCTGGCACGCCGAGGGGGAGGGGGAGGGTGCGGCGGGGGGCTCCGCGGACGCGGGTGCTTCGGCCGGGCGCGGCTGCGGCTGCGGCACCGCGTCCTCGGCTCTCGCGCAGACCGCGGCCGTCATCGCCGCCGCGAGAACGAGGGCGGTCAGTCCACGGGGTCGCGTGACGATGCGGCTCAGCGTCAAGGCGCTAGCCTGCCTGTACGAGGATTGATCATCCCGAGGAATCCGAGCTTTTCAGGGACGTATCCACATGATCGCGCCGCGCGTGGCAGCGGTCGGCGTTCTCTCTGGCCCGAACGATGAAGCGGCCCTTGCGCCGTACGCCGACGTTCTTTTGCCTTCGATCGTGAAACTTGGGGGCTGGCTTTGCAGTAAAGCTCCAAGGGGCTAACCTTTAGGCTTGACCTCGGCCGCCAAGGGGCCAAAAAATCCGACCTAAGAACTTAAGAACAAACGACATTTCCTAGAGGAGGGGACGCAAATGCTCGGATTGATGCAGGACTGGCCACTGTTGTGCCACGGCATCATCGATCACGCCGCGATCCAGCACGGCAACCGCGAAGTCGTGACGCGCTCGATCGAGGGCCCGATCCATCGCACCAACTACCGCGATGTCCGCATCCGCGCGCTGAAAGTGGCGAAGCGGCTCGATCGCGAAGGCGTCAAGCTCGGCGATCGCGTCGCGACGCTCGCCTGGAACACCTGGCGGCATTTGGAGACCTGGTACGGCATCACCGGCATCGGCGCCATCTACCACACCATCAACCCGCGCCTGTTCCCCGAACAGATCTCATACATCGCCAATCACGCCGAGGATCGCTTGATGTTCCTCGACACGACGTTCGTGCCGCTGATGGAGAAGCTGCAGGACAGACTGCCGACGATCCAGCGCTACGTGATCCTGACCGACGCCGCGCACATGCCGCAAACGACGCTGCGCAACGCCGTCGCCTACGAGGACTGGATCGCCGAGGTCGACAGCGATTTTGCCTGGGCCTCGTTCGACGAGAACACCGCCTGCGGCATGTGCTACACCTCCGGCACGACCGGCAACCCGAAGGGCGTCGTCTACTCGCACCGCTCCAACGTGCTGCACTCGATGATGGCGTTGATGCCGGACGCCTTCGACCTCTCGGTGCAGGACACCATCATGCCGGTGGTGCCCTTCTTCCACGCCAATGGCTGGACCATCGCGTTCTCGGCGCCGATGGCGGGCTGCCGGCTGATCCTGCCGGGCATGAAGCTCGACGGCGCCTCGATCTACGAACTGCTCGAAGGCGAGCGCGTCACCATGACGGCCGCGGTGCCGACCATCTGGCTGATGCTGCTCAATCACATGGAAACGAACAACCTCAAGCTCTCGACCTTGCGCCGCGTGCTGATCGGCGGCTCGGCCTGTCCGCGCGCCATGATCGAGAAATTCGAGAAGAACTACGGCGTCACCGTCGCGCATGCCTGGGGCATGACCGAGATGAATCCGATCGGCTCGATCTGCGCGATCAAACCGGACTACGACGCCAAGGACGTGGAGAAGATCCTCGACGTGAAGGCAAAGCAGGGCGCCGCGCCCTTCACCGTGGAGATGAAGATCGTCGATGATGCCGACAAGGCACTGCCCTGGGACGGCAAGAAGTTCGGCCGCCTCAAGGTGAAGGGCGTCGCGGTCGCCAAGGCCTATTTCAAGGGCGAGGGCGGCGAGATCCTCGACGAGAACGGCTTCTTCGACACCGGCGACGTCGCGACCATCGACCCGTTCGGAAACCTGCAGATCACCGATCGCTCCAAGGACGTGATCAAATCCGGCGGCGAATGGATTTCCTCGATCGATCTGGAAAACCTCGCGGTCGGCCATCCGAAGGTGATGGAGGCGGCGGTTATCGGCATCCGGCATCCGAAATGGGACGAGCGCCCGCTGCTGATCGTCATTCCGAAAAAGGGCGAGAGCCCGACGCGCGAGGAAATCCTCGGCTACATGGACGGCAAGATCGCCAAGTGGTGGATGCCGGACGACGTCGTGTTCGTGACGGAGATTCCGCACACGGCGACGGGCAAGATCCTGAAGACCGCGCTGCGCGATCAGTTCAAGGACTATACATTGCCGACCGCGGTGGCCGCCGAGTAGGCATGTCCCGAAAAAGCATGCCCCGGACGTGATCCGGGGTGGGAACCGGTTTTGCGAAAAGGGACATGCGCAAGTAACCGATGGACACGTTCGATTACGTCATTGTCGGCGCGGGGACGGCGGGCTGCATCCTTGCCAACCGCCTGAGCGAGGAGCAGGGCGTAAGCGTCTGTGTGCTCGAAGCAGGCCCGCGCGATTGGCATCCCTACATCCACATCCCGGCCGGCTTCATCAAGCTGTTCCATCAGCCGGGCTTGAACTGGCTCTACACGCAGGAGCCGAGCGAGTGGACCGGCGGGCGGCGAATCCTCGCGCCGCGCGGCAAGACGCTCGGCGGATCGAGCTCGATCAACGGGCACATCTACAATCGCGGCCAGCGGCTCGACTATGATGGCTGGGCGCAACGCGGCAACCGCGGCTGGGGTTACGCCGACGTGCTTCCTTATTTCAAGCGGCTGGAGCGCCGCATCGGGGAGGGGGATGACACGTTCCGCGGGCGCGAGGGCGGACTGACCGTTACCGATATCGACCAGCATCATCCATTGTCCGACGCGTTCATTGCGGGCGCGGTCGGTCTCGGCATTCCGCGCAATCCGGACTACAATGGGGAAAGCCAGCTCGGCATCAACTACGCCCAGCGCGCGATCCACAACGGCCGCCGGGTGAGCGCGGCGCGTGCATTTCTGCACCCCGCGATGAAGCGGCCGAACCTGACCGTCATCACGCGTGCGCATGCCACGAACCTGATTTTCGAGGGAAAGCGCGCGGTCGGCGTGCGCTATCTCAAAGGCGGGCACGGCGGAAAGCCCGTCGAAGTGCGCGCCCGGCGTGAAGTCATTCTGTCCGGCGGCACATTCAACTCGCCGCAACTTCTGCAAATGTCCGGCGTCGGATCGCCGGAATTCTTGAGTTCACTCGGCATTGCGGTGCGCCACGCGCTGCCCGGTGTCGGCGAGAACCTGCGCGACCACTACGCGCCGCGTGTCACGGTGCGCGTGAAGAATGCCGACACGATCAATGAACGCAGCCGGGGCCTGAGGCTCGCGGCGGAAATCGCCAAATGGTGCGCCGGTGGAAAGAGCATCCTCGGCCTCTCGCCGACCCAGGTCTACTGTTTCTGGAAGTCCGAGCCGCATCTCGAAACCTCCGACATTCAACTCACCTTCACGCCTGCGAGTTACCGCGAAGGCATGCAAGGCCAACTCGAAACCGAGCCCGGCATGACATCCGCGCCCTGGCAGCAGCGGCCGGAGAGCAAGGGCTATGTCCGCATCCGCTCCGCCGATCCATTTGAGCAGCCGGAGATCCAGCCGAGATATCTGACCGAAGAGGCCGACCGGCGCGTGCTGGTCGCGGCAATGCGGCTCGCGCGTCGCATCCTCTCGTCGAAGCCGCTCGAACACTATTACGACTACGAGGATTTTCCCGGGCCCGATGCGCAGACCGACGACGAACTGCTGGATGCCGCCAAGCAGCGCGGAACCACGACGTTTCACCCGATGGGCACCTGCCGCATGGGGCCGGACAGCGATCCGACCAGCGTGGTCGACGACGAACTGCGCGTGCGCGGCCTCGAAGGCCTTCGCGTCATCGACGCCTCGATTATGCCGATGATGCTGTCGGCCAACATCAATGCCGCCACCATGATGATCGCCGACAAGGCGTCCGATCTCATTCGCGGTAAGGCGCCGCCGCAGCCGATCATCCTGCCGCGGTAGGACTCGGTGCCGCGGTAGCGCGCAGTGCCGCGGTAGGACGCGGTGCCGCGTTGAGGCGTGTTGCGAGCGTGCTACAGGGACCCGATGACCGCCACCACGCCGTCCGAGCCAGCGCCGCAGCCCGAGCCGCCGGCACAGGACATGCCTGCTGAAGAGCCGCCCGCCGACGAGCCGCCGGCGTCCGGCGGGACCCGCTTCACCGGCGTCGAGCGGACGTTCTGGCGCCTGCTGATCCGCGGCGCCGTGCTCCTGCTCGTGAGCCTCGGCATCTATCGCTTCTGGCTCGCGACCGACATCCGGCGCTTCCTGTGGAGCAACACCGAGGTCGCGGGTGACGGGCTTGAATACATCGGCACCGCCCGCGAGCTGCTGCTCGGCTTTCTGATCGCGATTGCGTTGCTCATCCCCATCAATGCGCTGTTCTTCGTCGGCGCGTTCGCCAAGGGCATCGTCGCCCAGCTCTCCGGCTTCGCCGCATTCGCGGTGCTCGCACTGCTCGGCCAGTTCGCGGTCTACCGCGCGCGCCGCTATCGCCTCACCCGGACGGTCTATCGGGGGCTGCGGTTCCATCAGACCGGATCGGCATGGCGCTACGCGGTCTGCGCGCTGTTCTGGTGGGGGATGATGGCAGCGACCTTCGGTCTGGCCTATCCGTTCGCGCAGGCGAGCCTGGAGCGCCTGAAACTCGGCCACACCTTCTATGGCGACCTGCGCGGCCGGTTCGAGGGTTCCGGCTTCGGGTTGTTCTTCCGCGGCTTGCTGATGTGGCTGGTCGTAATGGTGCCGTTTCTGTTCGGCATCGTGACGGCCGCAAACGTGGTCGACTGGGACGCGGTCGGCGAGGCCATGCGTCGCGGCGGCGAGGAGGCGATGACGCGCCTGGAGGCCGCTGGCGTGTTTTCGGCGCTGGTCTTCGCGGCGCTGAGCTTCGGCTGGTCGGTCGTCGCCGCGGCGGTGCTCTATCCGGTGTTCCAGGCCATGGTGCTGCGCTGGTGGATTTCGGGTTTACGCTTTGGTGAATTGACCGTGCGGTCACGCTTGCGCACAAGCAGCGTCTATGGCCTCTACATGCGTTTCGTGTGCTACGCGCTGCTGTTCGCGCTCGTGGTCGTGCTCCTGGCCTTGATCGGCCTTGCCATCATCGGCGGGCTGGAGGCTTGGCGCGGCAAGGGCACGCTGACGGAGGTGTTAACCGTTGTGATTCCGATCGGTACTTATGTCGTCGTGGCGCTCGCCTATTCGACCATCTACCAGGCGTCGGTGAAGCTGCGGCTCTGGAAGCTCGGCTTCGAGTCGCTTGAGCTTGAGGGCGTCGAGGCGCTCGATCACGTCAAGGCGGCGGCCGCGACCGGCTCGGCGGTCGGCGAAGGGCTCGCCGATGCGCTCCACGTCGGCGGCATATGACGGACCGGACATGAAGGGCACCGGCATCTTTTTCGACGGGCTGACCAGCGCGCGGCGCGCCGTCACCGTCGATCTGCGAACCGAGGCGATTGTCGTCCGCGACGTCGCCGAAGGGGACCAGTTCGCGCGCTGGCCTTATGACGAGCTTGACCAACTGGCGGCGCCTGAAGGCGTGCTGCGCATCGCACGCAGCGGCATCAAGCAGCTCGCGCGCCTCGAAGTGCGCGATCCGGCGCTTGCGGCCGCGATAGGCGCGGCATCCATACCGGTCGATCGAAGCCGCGCGACCGAGCACCGCGGGCGGCTGAAGATCGTGGCCTGGACATGCGCGGCCGCGGTGTCGCTCGTTCTCGCCGCCGTATTCGCGGTGCCGCTGCTGGCCGAGCACGTCGTGCCGCTGATCCCGTTGCGAGTCGAGCGCGCGCTCGGCGAGGCGGTCAATGTCCAGGTGCGCACCATGCTGGACACCAAAAATGACGGCGGCGCCTTTACGTGCGGGGCGAGCGAGAGCGAGACCGCGGGAGCGGCCGCGCTCGATCGCCTAGTGCACAAGCTCGAAGCCGCGGCCGGCCTGCCTATTCCGCTGACCGCGGTCGCGGTCCGCCGCAGCGAGTCCAACGCGATCACGCTGCCCGGCGGGCATATCTACGTGTTCGAGGGGTTGATCGACAATGCCGAGACCGCCGACGAGCTTGCCGGCGTCATCGCGCACGAGATCGGTCACGTCGCGCATCGCGACGGCACACGCTCGCTGCTGCAGTCGGCCGGCCTGTCGTTCCTGTTCGGCATGATGCTCGGCGATTTCGTCGGCGGCGGTGCCGTGGTGATCGGTGCGCGCACGCTGCTGCAGTCGTCCTATTCGCGTGACGTCGAGGCCGCCGCCGACCGCTATGGCGTCGCCCTGATGGGCAAGGTCGGCGGCGACCAGCGCGCGCTCGGCACCATGCTCACGCGCATCGGCGGCACCGATCATCCGGGCATGCGCGTCCTGCTCGATCATCCCGATACCGAGGCGCGGGTCGCCGCGATCAATGCCGCGGCGACATCGACCTCATCCACCCCGTTGCTGGAGGCCTCCGAATGGGCAGCGCTGAAGCGTATCTGCGCGGGCCGCTGAGGCGGTCGCTGCTGGTCCGGCGGATCGCCGAGGACCCGACCTCGCGCCTGGCCGTCTGGGCGCGCCGTTTCGCGATGTTTTCGATCGTGGTCATCCTGCTCGGCATCGTGATCGTGCGCGCCGGCTTTCTGGAGATCATTCCGTCGCTCGCCGTGGTCGGCGGCGCGCTGATTCTGGCGACCATTGCGGTCGTGCTCGCCCTCGGCGCGTTCGTCGTGATCTGGCGCGACGGCCTTGCGGGTTTCGGCATGGCGATGACGGCGTTCCTTGTCGGCGTCGGGCTCGTCGTCTATCCGGCCTATCTCGGGACAAAAGCCTATCGCTTGCCGGCGATCGCCGACGTCACGACCGATCCGATCGACCCGCCGCGTTTCGAGGCGATCGCGCGCCTGCGCTCGCGCGACGCCAACCCGATCCTCTATGCGGGCCTGCGTGCCGCCGAGCTGCAGAAGGCCGCCTACCCGAACATCCTGCCGCTGATCCTGCCGGTGACGCCGGACCAGGCGTTCGAGGCCGCGATGGCGGTCATGAACAAGCGCAAGCTGCGCCCGGTCGATGCCCGTCCGCCGCAGGCGGGGCGGCGCGACGGCCGCATCGAAGTCGTGTTCCGTACGCCGGTGATGGGCTTTCGCGACGATGTCGTGATCCGGGTACGTCCCGATCCCGACGGCGCGCGCATCGACATGCGTTCGACCTCGCGCTATGGCCGCCACGATTTCGGCACCAACGCGGCGCGCATCGCGTCGCTGACCGACGATATCGAGGATGCGATCGGCAATCTGAGGTCCGAAAAGCCGCCGCCCGATCTGCCGGCCAAGGGGTCCAAGAAAGGTCCGGATCCGAAGGCGACTAAGACAGGCGAAAAAAGCCATTGATCGATGGCGGGCCGTCAGTGGCCACGACGCCGCGCGCGACCAGATCCTCCATGTGCGCGAGCACGGAGAAGCCCGCGGCTTTGGTCAGCCGCGGATCGAGCCCAATGTAGACGGCACGCACGATCGTCGCGATGTCGGTCTCGCCCTTGGCGAGGCGGTGCAGGATCGAGGCCTCGCGCGCTTTGCGGTGCAGGATGAGGCCAGCGACGAAGCGCGGCGCCTCATGGATCGCGCCGCCATGACCCGGCAGATAGAGCGTTTCGCTGCGTCGCGTTAGCTTTCCGAGCGAGGCCATGTAGTCGGTCATCGCGCCGTCGGGCGGCGCGACGATCGTCGTCGACCAGCCCATGACGTGATCGCCGGAGAACAGGATGTCGGTGCCCTTGAGTGCGAACGCCATGTGGTTCGCGGTATGGCCCGGTGTGGCGACGCCTTCGAGGGCAAAGCCGTCGCCGCTCACGACCTCGCCGTCGGCGAGCGCATGGTCGGGACGGAAATCCATGTCGTTTGAAGCTTCCATTCGCGGCGCTTCGCCCGCATGCAGCGGCCGCGATGCGCGATGGGGTCCTTCCGCATAGGTCTTCGCGTCGGTCGCGGCCTTGATGGCCGGAACCGCGGGCGAGTGGTCACGGTGCGTGTGGGTGACGAAAATGTGCGTCACGGTTTCGCCGCGCACGGCGTCGAGCACCGCCTTGACGTGCTTTTCGTCGTCCGGCCCCGGATCGAGGATCGCGACCTTACCGCGCCCGACGATGTAGGTGACCGTGCCCTTGAAGGTGAACGGGCCCGGGTTGTCGGCGACGATCCGGCGCACGAGCGGTGCGACTTCCTCAGGCTTGCCGGGCGCGAGATCGAAGGTCTTGTCGAAGCGGATGTCGTCGGCCATCGATTGCTTTCTCTCGTCCTCGCCGCACCACCATGTGGCTGACCGGCCGGAAATCTGCAAGGATCGAGACAACATAGGGGAGCGGAGGGCAGGGGAGGAGATGATGATGCGCGGGATCGCGGCGCTCATCTTGTATCTGTCGCTTGCGAGCGGAGCGCTCGCGCAGACCTATCCGTCAGGCCCGATCCATTGGCTCATCGGCTTCGCGGCCGGCGGCACCGCCGACCTGATCTCGCGCGACATCGGCGCCCACCTTGAGAAGGTGCTTGGGGTACCGGTCATCATCGAGAACCGGCCCGGCGCGAACGGCTCCACGACGACCGGCACGCTCGTCGCCGCCAAGCCCGACGGGCAGACGTTGATGATGATTCTGTCGGGGCACATCACGAACTCGTTCCTGTATCCCAATCTCGGCTTCGATCCGTTGAAGGACATCACACCCGTCAGCCTTGTCGCCTCCTCGCCGCTCGCGATCGTCGCCAATCCGAATTTCGGTCCGTCCGACATCGCGTCGCTGGTCGCGGCCGCGAAGGCAAAGCCCGGCACGATCTCCTACGCGACGCCGGGCGTCGCCTCGATCCAGCAGCTTTCGCTCGAACTGCTGGCACACATGACCGGCACGACATTCGTGCATGTGCCGTACCGTGGCGGCGCTCCGGCCTTGACCGACGTGATGGGAGGCCATGTGCCGGTCGCGGTGCTCAGTGTCCTGCAGGTGATGCCGCAAGTGCAGGCAAAGCAGCTCAAGGCGCTCGCCGTCACCTCGCGCGAGCGCGCCGAGGTCTGGCCGGACGTGCCCTCGATCGCGGAAGCCGGCGTGCCCGGCTATGACGCCGAGCTCTGGTTCGGCGTCATCGCGCCGGCCGGCACGCCGGACGCAATCGTCGACCGGCTCAACAAGGAGATCACCGGCTTCATCAAGTCGGATGCGATGAAAGCAAAGCTCGCCGCGCAAGGCGCACGCCCGATCGGCTCGACGCGCGAGGAATTCGCGGCCTTCATGCGCGCCGAGCAGGACAAATGGGGCGCTGTGCTGAAGGAGATCAAGATCAAGCCGGAGTGATCGCGGCTGTCATTCCGGGGAGCGCCGAAGGCGCGAGCCCGACCCCGGCTCAATACCCTCGGGCGAGGTCGACTTCTTCCAGAAGTCGTCCGCTGGCCTTCAGACTTTTGATGTTCGCGACCATTTCGGTCACGAGTTGCGCCACCGTCGGCCGCCGCGAGACGTGCGGCATCACCGTGACCTTGGGATGCAGCCAAAGCGGGCTCTCCTTCGGCAGCGGCTCTGGCCACAAGGCGTCAAGTGCCGCGTAGGAGAGCTGCCCGGAATCGAGCGCGGCGATCAGATCCTTGTCCACCACATGCCGGCCGCGTCCGATGTTCACCAGCATCGCCCCTCTCGGCATCATGGCGAACGTGCGCGCGCAGAAGATGCCTTCGGTCTCGTCCGTCAGCGGCAGCAGGCAGACGGCGATATCGGTCTGACTGAGAAACGGCTCGAGCTGATCGCGGCCATGGAAGACCGGAATCTCCACGCCTGCGCGGGGCGAGCGAACCCATGCCGACACCGGAAAGCCGAGCGACTTCAGCACCAGCGCCGGCGCCGTTGCCATCAGTCCGAGGCCGAGAAAGCCGACGCGCCGTTGCTCGGGCCGGATGATCGGCGCGACGCGCCATTCGCGCTTGGTCTGCGCCTCCTAATACGCGGGCATCTCGCGATGCAAACGCAGCACATGGCATGACGACGTATTCCGTCATCATCGGATCGCCGCCCGGCGGCTCGACCTTGCTGAGCGGAGCCTTTGGCAGTTTTGGATGATGGACAATGTCTTCCACGCCGGCCGCACGGCTGAACATGGCCTTCAAATTCGGGAAGGCGGGGAGCGCGTCGAAATCCGGATGCATGAATGCGAGGTACTCGATTTCACTTACGTCACCGGCATCAGGCCAGAACCGGATCGGCAGGTCGGGAAACTGCGCCTTGAACGTATCGCGCCACTCCGAGGCGGCGCCGATCTTGTGGTCGAGCCCGATGATGAGCAGCGCCATAAGCCTCTCCGTTCCAGCTTGCGTCGGGCTTCAATGGATTTCCGGCTCGGGCACCGGGATGTGGCCGGAGAGAAAGTCGAAATCGCAGCCTTCGTCCGCCTGCCCGATATGGGCGGAGAACATCGCGCCGTAGCCGCGCTCGTAGCGTGGCGGCGGCGGCACCCACGCGGCCTTGCGGCGCGCGAACTCTTCGTCCGGGATCGCGAGATTGATGGAGCGCGCCGCGACGTCGACCTCGATCGGATCGCCGGTCTGGACGAAAGCGAGTGGTCCGCCGATATAGCTCTCCGGCGAGACGTGCAGCACGCAGGCGCCGTAGCTCGTGCCGCTCATGCGCGCGTCCGAGACGCGCAGCATGTCGCGCACGCCCAGCTTCACCAGCTTGGTCGGGATCGGCATCATGCCCCATTCGGGCATGCCGGGTCCGCCCTTCGGCCCGGAGTTCTTCAAGACCAGCACGTGGTCGGGCGTGACATCGAGATCGTCGCGCTCGATCATCGCGGCCATGTGATTGTAATCGTCGAAGGCCAGCGCCGGGCCGCGATGCTTTAGGAGGCGCTTCTCCACCGCGGACGGCTTGATGATGGCCCCGCGCGGCGCGAGGTTGCCGTAGAGCACGCCGGTCGCCGGCTCCGACGAGATCGGATCGCTCATCGGATGAATCACGTCCGGCAGATGCACCTTCGCGCCCGCGATGTTCTCGCCCATCGTGCGGCCGGTCACCGTCATGCATTTGAGGTCGAGCAGGTCGGAGAGCTCGCCCATCAGCGCGCGCAGGCCGCCCGCGTAATAGAAGTCCTCCATCAGGTATTTGCCCGACGGGCGCACATTCGCAATCACCGGCACGGTGCGCGAGATGCGGTCGAAGTCCGCGAGCGTGATCTGCACGCCGGCGCGCTTGGCCATCGCCACCACATGGATGATGGCGTTGGTCGAGCCGCCCATCGCCATGTGCACCTTGATGGCGTTCTCGAACGCCGCGTGGTCGAGGACCTTCTCGATCGTCAGATCCTCCCACACCATGTCGACGATGCGCCGTCCCGCCGCGATCGCCATGCGCGGATGGTTGGAGTCGGCGGCTGGGATCGACGATGCGCCGGGAAGCGTGAGGCCCATCGCCTCGGCGATCGCCATCATGGTGGCGGCCGTGCCCATGGTCATGCAGGTGCCGTAGGAGCGCGCGATCCCGTTCTCGATCTCGTCCCAGTCGGCCTCGGTGATGTTGCCGGCGCGCTTCTCGTCCCAGTATTTCCATACGTCCGAGCCGGAGCCGAGCGCCTTGCCCTGCCAGTTGCCGCGCAGCATCGGGCCTGCCGGCACGTAGATCGCGGGCAGTCCCATGCTGATCGCGCCCATCACGAGGCCGGGCGTGGTCTTGTCACAGCCGCCAAGCAGCACGGCGCCGTCGATCGGATGCGAGCGCAGAAGTTCCTCCGTCTCCATCGCGAGGAAGTTGCGATAGAGCATCGTGGTCGGCTTCACCATGACTTCGGCGAGCGACATCGCCGGAAGCTCGACCGGGAAGCCGCCGGCCTGCAAGACGCCGCGCTTCACTTCCTCCGCGCGGATGCGCAGATGCGTGTGGCAGGGATTGATGTCGCTCCAGGTATTGATGATGCCGATCACCGGCTTGCCGGCCCAGTCGGTCGTGTCGTAGCCGACCTGGCGCAGGCGCGAGCGATGGCCGAAGGAACGCAGGTCGCTCACCCCGAGCCAGCGATGGCTGCGGAGATCCTCGGGGCGTTTGCGGTCGGTCATGATGATCGCTTTTGATTGAGAGCGGGCGGCAGTCTCTAGTGGCTCCCTCTCCCTGAAACGGAGAGGGTTGGGGTTGATTTAGTCGATCGATATTCCGGCGAACTCCACCACCTTGCGCCACTTCGCGGTCTCATCGGCGATCAGCTTGCCGAATTCCTCCGGCGTCCCTGGATCGGGTATCGCGCCGATCTCCTTGAACCGCGCGGCGAGCTTCGGATCGGCGAGCGCGGCGTTCACCGCCTTGTTGAGGATCGCGACGATCTCCGGCGGCGTGCCTTTCGGCGCCGAGATGCCGTACCAGATGCTCGCCTCGTAGCCCGGAATCGTCTCGGAGATCGCCGGAATGTCCGGCGTCTCGGGCCAGCGCTGCGCGGTGGTGACGCCGAGTGCCTTGAGTTTGCCGTTGCGCGCGAAGTTGATCGAGCCGGGAAGGTTGTCGAACATCACATGGACCTTGCCGCTCATCAGGTCCGGCATCGCCGGCGCCGAGCCGCGATAGGGAACATGCGTCATCTCGATCCCGGCCATCAGCTTGAACAACTCGCCGGACATGTGCACCGATGTGCCGTTGCCGGACGAGGCCATGTTGATCGTGCCGGGATGGGCCTTCGCGTATGCGATGAACTCGGCGACCGTGTTGGCCGGGAAGTCCGGTGGCACCACCATCAGGTTCGCGAGCTTCAGCGTGCGCGCGACCGGCACGGTATCGCGGATGAAGTTGAACGGCAGCTTCTTGTAGAGCGACTCACCGATCGCGTTATTGGGCGCGACGAACATCAGGGTGTAGCCGTCGGGTGGCGAATTGACGACGTAGCCGGCGGCCAGCATGCCGCCCGAGCCAGCGCGGTTCTCAATCACCCACTGCTGGCCCATGTAGTTCGACAGCCAGTCGCCGAGCATGCGCGCCACGATGTCGTTCGGCCCGCCGGCCGCGAAGCCGACGACGAAATGGATCGGCCGGCTCGGAAAGGTCTCCGCCACGGCGGGCGAGGCGAACAATCCCAAAAGGCATGTAACCAAAAGTACGCAGCGCCGTAGAGTAACGAACATGAACTCCTCCCTTTGGGAGGATGATGCCGTATTTCATGCGACGACCGCAATCGGCGCGCGCGCGATTCTTGGCCGGACGCAAGCGGCCAAGACAGAAAACCCGCGCTTTAGCGATCGCCTCTCCACATGCGCCAATGCGTCGGCCGGATGTCGATCCGCTCCTTGGTCACGGCGTCGACTCAGTCCGCTTCGACCTTGCGGCAGGGGCATATCAGCGCGTGGACTTCCCCCCGTTCGATGACGCAAACCTCAAGATCGCCGTCGGACGGCGCAATCGACACTGGAGGATTGGAGGGAAGGCTGTAATCTGAAGGATGCTGGTTCTTTAGATCTAGGGGAGGTCCGCATGTCCCGCCTCACTGTTTTCCTTTCACGGTCTATCGGACTTTTCACCATCTTGCTCGTGGTCGCATTCCTAGTGCGCGGGAGCGCCATTATCGAAACCACAGCTGCCGACGGACCAGTCGTGCTTGCCTACGCCATCATCAGCCTCGGAATGGGTATCGCGATGATACTCGGCCACAATGTCTGGTCTGATGGCGCGCTGCCGGTGGTCGTCACACTAGTCGGATGGCTGATCTTCACGAAGGGGCTGATGCTATTGTTTCTTCCGCCCAAGACGCTTTCTTGGTTGTTTGAGCAGATGCAATATGGCGAGCATTACTATCTTTTCCTCGCCCCCGCGCTCGTGATCGGACTCTATCTGACTTGGGCTGGATTCACAGCGCCGATGCCAGCACGGCGGGAGCTTAGAAACGGCGCGTCACTACTTCGGCGCAGCAGCGCGCATCTACGGCATTGACATCGATCCGACCTGCGCTGCGCTCAATGAGAAGCCCTTCATAGACAAGGTTTTCATCGGAGATGCCGCGGACCCCGCCTTCCTCGGCAAGACGCTCGATGAGATCGGCAGGCCTGACATCGTTCTCGACGACGGCTCGCATCGGCCGTACGACATCGTCACGGCGTTCCTTGCCGTCTTTCCGCGCCTTGCCGACCGCGGTACATACTTGGTGGAGGATACCTGCTGCGATTTCTACAAGTCGTACCGCAAGCTCTATCGCGGGCAGACGACGACTGAGTTCTTCAACAGTCTTAACACACAGCTCTCGCTCAATATGTCGGAGCCGAAATTGCTTGGCTCCCGCTTTATGCAGCCGCGCGATCAGCGCAACGTGGCGCAAGCGCGCCGAACAGGCATCGCCGCTGACATCTACAGCATTGCGTTCTTCGAGAGCATGATTGCGATCGAGAAGCACAACAGTCAAAATGAGCCGCTGCGCCATATACGGTAGAGTAAGTGGAAGTGACGGAGGCCGCCCTGGTTGGCGGCTTCGTCATTACGGGCCGTAGCTTTCTCGCCGGCGATCCGCTGCCAGAGGCGCGGCGGGTTGCAGCAGACAATTCCACTGGCCTGCGCTACGATTGGGTTGCGTGTCTCACGTTCGCCAAGGCGCCGAACCGAAGCATTCAATCAGGAACTCAAGAAAGACCTTAACCTTCAGAGTCCGCTGCGCTCCTGGATCGACGAGCCAGCGGATCATTGAGAGGCAAAGAGAACTGCTATGCGTATTCCCTGGCGCAACAAGCGCGAAGGCGACTGGTACGATCAGGATCTGCTGCGGACAAAGCACAACCACGAATTCATGGGCGATCCTGCGTTCCAAGCCGCATATGCACGAGGCATGCAGGCCGCCGGTACCGACTACCGCTGGCATTGGCGTGTCCACACGGCCCTGTGGGCCGCACACTGCGCCACGAAGATTGCGGGCGATTTCGTCGAATGCGGCGTCGGAAAGGGCTTTATGAGCTCGGCGATCATGAGTGCTCTCAATTGGGACACACTCGGACGCACGTTCTATCTTCTCGACACTTTTTCAGGTCTCAACGAGCGATACGTCAATGCGGAGGAGCTCAAAGCAGGCGCCTTGGAGAAAAGCAAGCACCTTCTCGATATCGGCTTCTATGCAAAATCATCCGAGGCTGTCACTCGGAATTTTTCCGAGTGGAGAAACGTTGACCTCATAATTGGGCCGGTTCCTGAAACACTCGACCGAGTGAAGGCCGAGCGTATCGCCTACCTACATCTCGACATGAACTGCGCCCCACCCGAGGTTGCGGCGGTCAGTTTTTTTTGGGAACGACTAAGTGTCGGCGCAGTGATCTTGTTCGATGACTATGCCTATTTTGGGTATCGGCCCCAGAAGATTGCAATTGATGAATTTGCCGCGAGCAAAGGCGTCGCTGTTCTGTCTCTGCCGACCGGACAAGGTTTGATGCTTAAGCCGCCGTGATATGATTGTGTCAGCATGTAAATTGCGTCGGAGCGGAAGGCTGCATTGAAGGTACCGAACTTTTCGACAATCTATTTCGATGCCGCGGTCGTCCGGTGGGAAATGTTGCTCGGCATCGGCGGAAAATACTTTCTCGATGTCTTGCTGCGGCCCTGTCGGCCTTCATCAACTTGGCGGCCGTAGCAGCGTCGAGCCGATCGAAGCGTCGCCGTTCAGCTCTTCGCAAAAGGTCTCAAGTTCGGAGCCGGTTATGTCGGAATGATATGGGACGGCGAGCTTTGTAACGGGGGCAGAAATCGCCCTCCGGGAACTTGATAATATCGATCGGATACAACGGCAGCCCCGTTACCACCGCCAACCGCCTGGCCAGCGTAGATTGAGTTGCGGGAATGTGGAATATGGCTCAGCAGAGCCATTCCTTAAACGTCGCGCAACCTGGATTGCACTAAACCGCTCGCGCGGTAGGGAGCCTGTGGCGACGTAAGAGCGAATACCGCGATGGAGCGGGTGGCTCGCACCGAGGAGCTATATCCGAGCTTGCTTCTTCAGCTTCTTCACTCGATGTTTTTGATAGTCGAGCACAGCCTTCGCGAAGGGAAGGGTGCGGCGCACTCGTACGTGGGTCAGCGAGACGATGACCATGCTCTCTGCGTCCTCGGGCTGGATGTGGCAGATGATGCCGCCCACATCGTCGAGGTACGAGACTTCCGAGACGGTCTCGGTGAGCTTGACGACAACCGGTTTCTGTTGTCGCGCGAGATGCTCGATCAGGTCGGGCATTAAGGCGACCTCGAACGGGACCGCCACCTCCAAGATGGCGATGAGCTCGTGAGTCTTCTGCGGATGATCGAGCATCAGCACCTCCTGCGCACACGCGTGATGAGAATCACCGATCGCAGAGTTTAGGGAATATGGCTCAACAGAGCCTGGTTCTAAGGCGGGAAATATCTGTTTCGCGACGCTCATGCTGGCTCAGCTGCGCGTGTTAGCCCTAGCGAGTTGGCAGGTGGTTCGTCATCATATTCGCGAAACCGCACGGCCGCGCCGCGCCGAGTTCAGCCGTCCGGTACTCAACAGAAAGGCTATCGGAACATCGCCCGTTGGTCCACAATCTACGTGAGTCGGGGATGCTCCCTGCGCGGGTTATTTGCAAAGCACTAAGGGTGAATGAGGCAGCGCGAGGTGACCTCATGTATGACAAACGGGACGAGCAAGCGCTGAGCAAGGCTCCTGAAGTTACCGTTGGCTTCTGGTTAATCAACATCGCCGCGACAACGCTGGGTGAGACGGGCGGCGACTCCGTCACCGTGACGCTCAACTGGGGCTATCTCGCTGGCACCGCGCTTTTCCTTGTTCTGCTCGTGGCGCTGGTCGTTGCGCAAATTCTGTCAAAGAGATTCCATCCCGTGCTCTACTGGACGACGATCGTCGCTTCCAACACCTTTGGCACCACCATGGCGGATTTCGCCGCTCGCTCGACCGGTATCGGCTACATCGGCGGCTCCATGCTGGTGCTTATCTGTCTCGCCGCAGTACTGGACCTTTGGAATTCGACGCAGGGCTCGGTCTCGGTGAATACCGTGCGCACGGCGAAGGTCGAGGTATTCTACTGGGTGGCCATCACCTTTTCACAGACGCTCGGCACCGCGCTTGGCGACTGGTTGGCAGACACGGGCGGTCTCGGTTACATCGGCGGCACGTGCATTTTTGGCGCTGCGCTAGCCCTTGTTGCCGGATTTTACTTTTGGACCAACGTATCTCGCGCGCTATTGTTCTGGACGGCCTTCATTCTGACGCGACCGTTGGGCGCGACCCTCGGAGATTTTTTGGGCAAACCGATGAGCGATGGCGGCCTTTCGCTGAGCCGTCCACTCGCCTCGGCCGTAATCGCTACATTCATTGTCTTTTGCCTGATTGTATTGCCACAAAGACCGGCGCGATATGCTGGGTCAGCCGACGCGCTTCACTGCTGATGCGCCGCGACGGTTCGTCCGTTGCGATACAAAAAGCGTCGGGCCTCATCGGCCGGCGAACTAGGAACCATGGCGCTCACGAAGGTCATCAAGCGACGTTTCCGTCCCTAGCATCGCTTGGTCGCGTGCTTCGCCCAATTCATCATGGAAGTGGGGTCCGATAACGAGATCTTCTTCGATTTCGCGCGCAACCCACAGAAGCTCGTTTTGTGCCTGAGGGCTCCGCCGCTGATGTGTTCGGTTCCGAGAGCGGCAGCGCAGCGGCGCCACCGGCCGTCGACCAAGATCGGCGAGCTGACGCTGGAGAACGTTTTTTAGTCCGGAAGACCCCGAGACCTTCGACGAATACAAGGCGAAATTCGCCTTGGTGGCGCCATTCAAGATGCCGCCGGCCTACGTGCTACCTCACCTGCTCGGTAGCAAGCGCGTAGCGAAAGAGATCACTTCCAAGCCGCTCGACGGAAGCACAGGAACGCTCTCTTCCGAGCAATCAGTAATTGGCGACGACCGGGCCGCCGAATCTGTAGTTCACGCCAACGCGGGCAATTTGTGCGGTCGTTTGCCAAATATACTGCATCTGGAACGGCGGGGTCACGACTGGGGCCCTTTGGGCCGTGGCCGTCTCGGTGCCGAGCTTGTAGTATAGATATTCAAGCTTTAGCGACCAATTTTGGTTGAGCGCCCATTCAGCCCCGCCACCGACTGTCCAACCCGTTTCCATCTTGCTGAAAGCTGCGGGATATGAGGCCACTGGGTTGAAAAACGTTTGTGCTAAATAACTGACATGGCCATAGGCGAGACCCCCAGTCACGTAAAGCAATAAACGATCAGTTGGGGTGATACCCGCGCGAACCCGTAACGTTCCAAACCAGTCAGTTTTTGGCTGACTTCCTGGTAGCACGTGGTCGGAAGGCCAGCGGGCCCGATAGGAGGCAGCTGAGTAATATCACCGTTGATAGCGGACGCTTGAATATCGGTTTCGAGACCCCACACAAATGCTCCCATCTGCGTGTTGAAACCAAGCTGACCGCCGCCAAGCACTCCTTTCGGGCCGGGGTTCAACGCAGTGGGCGCAGTAAATGTGAAGGGGGGGACGGGCTGCGGATCTAAAGTCGTATTAGCATTACCCCAACCGTAACCAAGGTTGCCACCGACGTAGAAGCCGGTCCACGTCCATACTGGCTCCGGCGGGGCTTTATAGTACGGAGCCTTGACCGGCATGTCGGCTGCCATCGCAGGACCGGCAACAAGTGCCGCGAGCGCGACGCTCCCTAGCAAGAGCTTCCGCATGACAACTCCCTGAGGTTCCATTCCCAAAGGCCAACATATCAGGGAGGGCTCCTCGGTGGCTGTTACGGCCAGCCACAGTGAACCGGGATTCCCCAGATGACTCCCGAACTGGCGTGAATATTCGTGTTTTTCCGGCCTTTCTGCAAGACAGAAGCGAGGTTCGGACGACTGCCGCCACCCATGGCTGGACGTCTGGTGCCCTCGGGCAGCGGCGGCAATAATTTTGTCGGGCTAATGCGGGCCAACGCGATGCTCTCAAAAGGCCAGCTTGCGAGGCCGCGGTGTTCGCTATATGTTCTCATTCTGCGGCGTCGAGTCGATCCTTCCAACCGAGCCCGTCATGGCCGATCAAATCGTCATCACGGAGAAATCCAGCCAGGCCAAAGATGTCCGCGCCGCCGTGGGTTCCCGCTACGGAGATATCCTTCCGGCCGAGGGACATTTGTTCGACCTGCTCGAACCGGAGGATGTCGTGCCGGCGTGGAAGCGCTGGTCGCCGATTCTGCTGCGACCCGAAGGGCTTTACGGTACTCGCCCGGCGGAAGGCGGCAACAAGGCCTCCAAGCTCAGAGCCATTCGCGAGGCACTATGCACCGCCAAGCGGGTTTGGCTCGCCACAGATTGCGACCGCGAAGGTCAACTGATCGGTCAGGAAATTCTCGAACATTACGAGTACCGCGGTCAGGTGATGCGCGTGCTGTTNNGCATTCGGTCGGGCAAAACCCAATGGGGAATATGCCCGGCTTTACGCCGCCGCCGTTGCGCGCCGACAGGCCGACCAAATCTACAATCTGTCACTGACCCGCACCGCAACCGTCATCCTGGGACAAGGCACGCGGAGAGTGATCGGGGTCGGTCGGGTGAAGACGCCCACCCTGGCTATTGTGTGCAAGCGTGAGTTAGAAATCCGGAACTTCGTGCCAATCGCCTATTTTGAAGTTGTCGCCACCGCGAAAGTTGCTGGCGGCCAATTTCATATGCGGCACGCGCCGCAGGACCGAGTCGTCCGGCGCGAGATTGCGCAGCAAATTGCCGATGCGGCTCGGAATTTCGAGGGCGCGCTCACTGTGCGCGTCGACGATAAGCGGCAAGGGCCACCCAAGCTGCACGATTTGCCGTCGCTGCAGAAATTATGCGGCTCGCGCTTCAGCTGGCCGGCCAGCAAGACGCTCGAGGTGGCGCAGGAACTCTATGACGGCCAGGGCAAGAAGATCATCACCTATCCTCGCGCCGAGGTGCGCTACCTGCCACAGAGCTTGATATCGGACGTACCGAAGATCGTGGCCGCACTGCGGGTGGGGCAGTCGTTCAACGCCATCCCCGTGCCCGATCCGCCGGTGATCCGAAGAGGCGCGAGCGGCAGCTTCTACGACAAAGGACTGGAGGGCGCGAGCCATCATGCCGTCATTCCCAACGTCAACACGATCGACAAATTGCGCGAGGTCTGGCCTCGCCTGTCATCCGATGAGAAAAAACTGTTCGACGTCATNNGATCTCGGCTGGCGCGCAGCATTTCCGGAGTGGCAGCCTGCCGACGAAAAGGGTGACGAGGCGCAATTGCTTCCACCGCTGCGCAACGGTGAGACTGCGCAGCTGCAGGATCCAAAAATCGAGGACAAGGAGACCCGGCCACCGCCGCGTTACAACGAAGGCACCCTGATCGAGGCGATGCAGAATGCCTGGCGNNAAGGGCATCGGCACGCCGGCGACCCGAGCCGAGATCATTGGCGGGCTTAAGAAACAGAGCTTTCTGATGGCCCAGGGAAAGCACATCGTGCCGACCGACACCGGCCTGTCGCTGTTCGGCGTCCTCAAACAGGCCGATCCGGCACTGGTCGATCCGGGCGTCACGGCGCAGCTTGAATGCCTGCTCGACGATGTGGTTGTCGGCAAGCAGGAGATGGTCGGCGCGATTGATGCCGTGTGCGATGTCGCCCAGCGCATCATTGGCAAGCTGAAGGACGGCGCCGTCGCCGGAGGGGCCCCCTTGCTTGGTGCTGCAGTCGGCAACGGCGCCGCAGCGTATCCGCCAACGCCTGCAATGAAGCGCTTTGCCGACAGCCT
>PLJS01000055.1:187-692 GCA_003140315.1 Hyphomicrobiales bacterium | reverse complement strand
AGAAGATCGCGCAGGGGAAAGGCGTCGTCATTCCCGACGAGGCCAAGGCCAGCTCGGCCGCCATGTCGGCGTGGATTGATTCGAACCGAGACAGCAAGCGCCGCAGGCGCAGTCGCAAGACTGCCTACAAGNNGAGATCAGTTACGCCTCAATCGACGGCACCGACGAACGCATGCAGTCCGCCTTGCCAACCGTTTCGTGAGGACTTTGATGATCTTAGTCGATAACGATTGTGGCCGTCATTCCAGCCCAATCGTGATCGGCGCACCGCGGAGCGAACAATCCGGGGTTCTGTGCAATAAAATAGATGTNNGCAGGAAGACAGAAGTCTTACTCTCATTGAGCGCGTCAGTATTTCTAACCTGCACCGAGGTGAAAAAATCGGGAGCGGTAAAGTCATGCCCCTCTTTTCCCGCATTGACCAAGTGCAGTTGGTACGGTAGTCCGCGGCGAAACCGTAGCTGGTTCGGGACGAACTCATACTCGATCATCCTGATCTCGACGC
>PLJS01000055.1:0-156 GCA_003140315.1 Hyphomicrobiales bacterium | reverse complement strand
GGCAATGCCTTCATTCAACGGATTCCTACTCCTCGCAGGCAACTTCAAGCGAATGTGCATCCCCATCCGTCCCCGACAACCCGGACAGCGTCACAACTCTATGGCATATTCGTCGACGTTCGCCGGAGTGACGAACCCGCCGCGTTGGTAGCGGCG
>PLJS01000043.1 GCA_003140315.1 Hyphomicrobiales bacterium | reverse complement strand
ATTCGGGAATCCTTGGAGAGTCAGCCAATCGGCGGGGTGGTATTAGACCATCTGGTCTGGGCCTACCGGCTGCGCGTCTGGCACTTCCTAAATGGAATTCCCTACCGGTTGTCGCACGACCTGATGCTATGGAACCGCGATGGTTCTGTGACGGTCGTCCCCGGGCGGAAAGCGCGCCACGACGAGGCACTCGAGGAATTGCGCGCGGCAGCGCCATGGCTGCCCTTGGGGTATTCCGAAGCCATCAAGGAAACTTGGAATTCGGATCGCGCCGAGCTCATCGCGTTTGTGGACAGGGCTCGAAAACCAAGTATTTCCTAGTGCCTCACGCTGGTTTGCAAATTGACCCGAGTGGTCGAGATACCGCGCAACCAGGACTACAAGTCCCGTAGCGTGCTTCGCGGGCGCGCCTTGACGGGCTCAACAGCTGTCCGGATTTCGAAGAGACCCTTTTCTCATTCCAAAAGCCGCGATCAATCAGCTTTGAATTCCTTTTCGTGAATAAGTCCCTTGCAACCTTTATAAGGTCCGCTTGATACAATTATGGTCAAAAAATTACCGACCGTCTCTAATATATTTACGGACGTCCCTGCCGAAACGACGCACGCAACGGCCTTTTTATAATCGCTCTCAGTGGGCTCGTTTCCCGCGACCTTCATGTCAACAACTTTTTGGAGCGCATCCTTACTGAGCCAAACGATAATCTTCTCTGCGGAGCCGTTGTGAATCGTCCCAGCGTTTTGGCCTGCCCGAACCGTGCCCAAGGCAATACCGAGCGCCATCGCTGCGATTAGAACAATTCGCATGGAGAGCATCTCCAATGTCATCATCGCAAGAGAGGTCTGCCCGAACCTGAGAAAGTCCAGGCTAGCACTCTGGCTCCCGATGTACCGGAAACCGCTGAGGCCCGAGCGGTCAGAAAAATGCAACGACACGAAACATGAATTGTGTCGCGAGTCCGTGTCAAGGCCACTAGGCTCCGAGACGCTCGGCCGAAACAATTCAAACTCAGGCACGCGTCCTATCGCGGCGTCATCGGACGAACCCAGCCAGCGCCTCGTGCACCCGTGCGATGACCGGGTCCCACTCGCGCCCGGCGTCCTGGCGAAAGAGCCGCGCCGTCGGGTACCAGGGGTTATCGTCGCGATCGATGAGCCAGCGCCAGTCGGGCGTGAACGGCAACAGTACCCAGAGCGGCCGTCCCAGCGCGCCGGCAAGATGCGCCACGCTGGTATCCACCGCGATCACGAGATCGAGGTTCGCCATCAGCGCGGCGGTGTCGGTGAAATCCGCAAGCTCGGCGCCGAAATCGAGGATGTCGCCGCGCGCCTTCATCAGCAAGGCGTCATCGGGGCGAATGTCCTTCTGCACGCAGACGAAGGTCGCTTCGAGATCGAACAGCGGCGCCAGAGTGGCGAGGCTGGTCGAGCGCATGTGATCGTTCTTGTGCGCCGCGCGGCCCGACCAGGCGAGGCCGATGCGGGGGCGGCGTCTGGGCCCGAGTTTCGCGTGCCACGCGGCGACCGCGTCCGGTGACGGGTGCGGATAGGGCACGGCCGCCGGGACGGTCTCGAGCCGCGTCCCGAACGCCGGCGGTAGGCTGAGCAGCGGACAATGCAGGTCGAAATCCGGCAACGGCTCGCCGCTGACGACGATCTGGGCCGGGCCGGCGAGCGTTTCCGCGATCGCGCGCAGCGGGCCTTGCACCTCCAGGATCACGCGCGCGCCGCGCGCCGCGGCCAGCGGCGCATAGCGGCAGAACTGGATGGTGTCGCCGAGGCCCTGCTCGGGATGCAGCAGGATCGTTTTGCCTGCGATGTCCTCGCCGCGCCACACCGGCTGTGCGAAGCCGCGGTCGACGCCAATCGACTCCGTGGACTTCCACCGCCACTCGTATTCATCCCAGCCGCGCTCGAAATCGCCGGTCAGTAGCCAGCACATCGCGGCGTTGAAATGCGCATCGGAGAAATCCGGCCGCACCGCCAGGGCGCGCCGATAGTCGCTCAGCGCTTCGTCGAAACGCCGCATCTCGATGAAGATGATGCCGCGGTTGTTGAGCGCCACGGCATAGAGCGGACGGAGCGCGAGCGCGCAGTTATAGCTTGCGAGCGCGTCCTCGAAACGCTTGAGCGCCTTCAAGGCGTTGCCGCGATTATTATGGGCTTCGGCATAGTCGGGACGCAGTGCGAGCGCGCGGTCGTGCGCTGCAAGCGCGTCGTCGTGGCGCCTGAGCTCGAACAGCACGATGCCGCGATTATTGTGCGTCTCGGCGTCGTCCGGACGCAGCGCGAGGACGCAATCATAGCTCGCGAGCGCTTCGTCGAACCGCTGCAACTCCTTCAGCGTGTCGCCGCGCTTGCCGAGCGCGTCGATGTAATTCGGCCGCAGCGCGATGGCGCGGTCGTAGCGCGCGATTGCCTCATCGAACCGCCCGAGCATCTGCAGCGTCAGGCCGCAACTGTAGAGCGCCTCGGCATGATCCGGGCGCATGACGAGCGCGCGCTCGTGACTTGCGAGTGCGTCATCGTGGCGTTTCAGCGCCTGCAGCGCGACGCCGCGGTTGTTGAGCGCGTCGGGATAGTCGGGCCGTGCCGTCAGCGCGCGGTCATAGCTCGCAACCGCTTCGTCGAAACGTTGAAGGCTCTTGAGCGTGTTGCCGCGGTTGTAAAGCGCCTCCGCGTGATCGGCTTGAACGCCGAGCGCCCGATCGTAGCTCGCGAGCGCGGCCGCATAGTTGCCGGCCTTCGACTGCACGGCGCCAAGCAGGAACAGTGCGAGAAAATAGTTCGGGTCGGCCGTCACGATCTGGCGGCAGATCTGCTCGGCCTCGCCGAGCGCTCCTGCCTGATACGAGGAAGCCGCGCGCGCGAGAACCTGCGGCAGAGTGAGGGTCGCCATTGCGGATGCCGAATCGTTTCAAACGACGCTATGGCGCGCCGCCGCGAAGTCAATTCCGCCGGGCCGCCGCCGCTCTTGCTCGTGGCGGGATTTGTCCCCATGTTCGGCGATCAAGACGCGGCGGAGGCGAGCGCATGGCCCAGACGAGCAACCGTTTCTTCGATGAAGTCGCGCGGCTGATGAACGACGCGGCCGGCGTTGCGACCGGCGCGCGGCGCGAGTTCGATACCATCATGCGCACGCAGGCCGAGCGCATCCTGCGCGACCTCGAGGTGGTGCAGCGCGAGGAGTTCGAGGCCGTCAAGGAGATGGCGCGGCTCGCGCGCGAGGAGAACGAGGCGCTGAAGGCGCGGATCGCCGCGCTGGAGGCGAAGCCCGGCGCCGCCGCCGGTCCGGCCGTTGCGCCGGTTGCCGGAACGCGAGATTCCGGCGGCTAGGTCCGATTTTTCCGGGTTTTCTCGATTTTCTTGTGTTTTCCGGCCGTGCTCGCTATAAGCCGCTCGCCTGCGGCCCCGACCCCCCTGGAGGCAGGTCGCCGGTGTTTCCTCCTGATTGAACAAGGACTTGAGAACCATGGCGACCGTCAATGAACTCAGCGCGACGGCGCGTCCGAAGGCCGGCAAGGGGGCCGCTCGGGCGGTGCGTCGCGAGGGCCGCGTGCCCGGCGTGATCTACGGCGACAACAAGGCGCCGGTCGCGGTTGCGCTCGACTACAAGGAACTGCGGCAGAAGATTTTCGCCGGCCACTTCCTCACCACCGTATGCGACCTCGACGTCGACGGCACGAAGCATCGCGTCATCCCGCGCGACTTCCAGCTCGATCCCGTCAAGGACAACCCGATCCACGTCGACTTCCTGCGTCTCGGCGAAGGCGCGATGGTGCGCGTGCGCGTGCCGATCCACGTCAAGAACGCCGACCAGGCACCCGGCATCAAGCGCGGCGGCACGGTCAACATCGTGACCCACACGATCTCCGTGCAGGTTGCGGCCGACGACATCCCGCAGGCGTTCGAGGTCGACCTGACCGGCCTCGAGATCAACTATTCGCGCCATTTGAGCGATATTCAGATCCCGGCGAACGTGAAGGTGCTGGAGCAGGGCGACGTGACTCTGGTCACGATCGTGCCGCCGTCGGGCTACGCCGAAGAGATGAAACAGGCGGCGGAAGCGGCTGCGGCCGCTGCAGCGGCAGCTCAGGCTGCCGCCGAAGCTCCGCCAGCCCCGACCGGTGCGCCGGGAGCTACGCCGGTTGCGGTCGCTCCGGCAGCGACACCGGAGAAGAAGTAACAGGCTCGCTGCGGGGCCTTGCCGAAGGTCCCGCAGCCTTCTGACTTGCTTCATCCCATTTGGGCCTGATCCATGTTGCTGTTCGTCGGGCTCGGCAATCCGGGTGCGAAGTACGCGGGCAACCGTCACAATGTCGGCTTCATGGCGGTCGAGGCGATCGCCAAGCGGCACGGCATCGGTCCCTGGCGCCGGCGTTTCCAGGGCGTGGCCGCGGAAGGGCCGATCGGCGGCGAGCGCGTGCTGCTCCTGCTGCCCGGCACCTACATGAACGAGTCCGGCCGCGCGGTCGCCGAGGCAGCGCATTTCTACAAGACGGCTCCCGGCGACATCTCGGTCTTTCATGACGAGATCGAGCTGCCGCCCTCCAAAGTGCGCGTGAAAGTTGGCGGCGGCATCGCGGGCCACAACGGGCTGCGCTCGATCAGCGCACATGTCGGCAATGATTACCGGCGCGTGCGCATCGGCGTCGGTCATCCCGGCGTGAAGGACATGGTGCACGCGCATGTGCTGGGCGATTTCGCAAAGAGCGAGCGCGCATGGGTCGAAACGTTGTGCGACGTGATCGCCGATAACGCCGGGCTGCTCGCGAAAGGCAAGGACGCCACGTTCCAGAACAAGGTCCATCTCGCGATGGACGCCAAGGGTTTCGTCGCCCCGAAGGACGCCGAGGACAAATAGATGGGCTTCAAATGCGGCATCGTCGGATTGCCGAATGTCGGCAAGTCGACGCTCTTCAACGCGCTGACCGAGACGGCGGCGGCGCAGGCCGCGAACTATCCGTTCTGCACGATCGAGCCGAATGTCGGTGAGGTCGCGGTGCCCGATTCGCGCCTCGACGTGCTCGCCAAGCTCGCGAAGTCGGCCGAGATCGTGCCGACGCGATTGACGTTCGTCGATATCGCCGGGCTGGTGCGCGGCGCCTCGCAAGGCGAGGGCCTCGGCAACCAATTCCTCGGCAATATCCGCGAGGTCGACGCCATCGCGCATGTGGTGCGCTGCTTCGAGGATCCGGATGTGGTGCATGTCGGCGGAAAGGTCGATCCGGTGGCCGACATCGAGACGGTCGAGACCGAGCTGATGCTCGCCGACCTCGATAGTCTGGAGCGGCGCGTGGATGCGCTGGAGAAAAAAATCCGCGGCAACGACAAGGAGGCGAAGGAGACGCTCGATCTCGTCAACCGTTCGCTCGCGTTGCTGCGCGAGGGCAAGCCGGCGCGTTCGGTCGAGCGCAAGGCGGAGGAAGAAAAGCTGTTTCATTCGCTTGGCCTGCTGACCTCGCTGCCGGTGCTTTACGTCTGCAATGTCGAGGAGGCGGCTGCCGCGACCGGCAACGACTATTCCCGCATGGTCGAGGAACGCGCGAAGCAGGAAGGCGCGGCCGCGGTCGTCATTTCGGCCAAGATCGAGGCGGAGATCGCGGTGCTACCGCGCGGCGAGCGGGAGGACTATCTGGCGGCGGTCGGGTTGAAGGAGCCGGGCCTCAATCGCCTGATCCGCGCCGGTTACGGGCTGCTCCACCTTGTCACGTTCTTCACCGCCGGCCCGAAGGAATCCCGCGCCTGGACGATCACGCGCGGCACGCGCGCGCCGCAGGCCGCGGGCGTCATCCACACCGACTTCGAGCACGGCTTCATCCGCGCCGAGACGATTGCGTATGACGACTACGTGGTGACCGGCGGAGAAGCCGGCGCGCGCGATGCCGGCAAGATGCGGCTCGAAGGCAAGGAATACATCGTCGCCGACGGCGACGTGATGCACTTCCGGTTTGCGACGTAATATCCGCGCGTGGTCTTGTCCGAAAACCGGTTCCCACTTTTCGGGATCACGCGGCTTACATCCCGTCGCGATTGCGGATCGCCGCGAGGTGCTCGTTAATGCGGAATACCATCAGCACGAACTCGGCGGCGATGCGCGCGAACAGGATGCCGAGAAGCATGCCGGCGAAGCTTGCGACGCCCGTCACCGCTCCGGCTACGGGATTGATAACCATGGTGTTGATCGCCGCGACGAGACCGGACACGCCGGCCAGCAGCACGATGATCACGACCAGCCAGTAGAACAGCCGGATGATGGACGGGGTGATGAACCGTTCCCATTGGAACAGGTCGCCGATATAGAACATGGCCTCCTCCTCCAACGCAGCGCTTGCGTCGCGCGCCGGCCGCGCGGAGACTGCACGCGGCACGGGCGATGTCAATGCAGCGTTGCACGTCGCCCCGGTTGACGCAGCAGGCGCCGCGCGGCTACGCAATGACGCACCGCAGCGCCGCGCAGGACCCTCGTGCCGAAGCTTTATTTCGAAGATTTCCGCGTCGGAGACGTTAGCGAATTCGGCCCGCGGCGCATCAGTCGTGAGGAGATCATTGCCTTCGCGGTGCAGTTCGATCCGCAACCGATGCACATGGACGAGGAGGCCGCAAAGCACACCATGCTGGGCGGTCTCGCGGCGTCCGGTTGGCACACCTGCTGCATCATGATGCGCATGCTCACCGACGGATTTCTGCTCGACGCAGCCTCGATGGGCTCCCCCGGGATCGACGAGGTCAAGTGGCTGCGGCCCGTGCGGCCGGGCGACAGCCTGACGGTGCGCGGTACGGTGCAGAGCGCGCGCGTCTCGCGGAGCAGGCCGGATCGCGGCTTCGTGACATTCCTGTGGGAGGTCTTCAACGATCGCGGCGAGCGCGTGATGACGATGATCTGCCCGCAGATGATGCTGCGGCGCAATTATGCGGGCGCGCCCGCATGAAGTATTTCGACGACATCAATATCGGCGACCGGTTGGCGCTCGGCAGCCACACTTTCACCGCCGAGGAGATCAAGGCGTTCGCGACGCTGTACGACCCGCAGTCATTCCATGTCGACGCGGTGGCTGCCGCGGCCTCGCATTTCGGCGCCCTGTGCGCGTCGGGCTGGCATACGATCGCGATCTGGATGCGGCTGCGGATCCGCTATGCGCAGCGCGACGATGCGGAGCGCGCCGCGCGCGGCGAGCCGAACGCGACGCTCGGTCCGTCGCCGGGATTTCGCGATCTCAAATGGGTAAAGCCGGTCTATGCCGGCGACACGATCACATACGTGTCCGAGGTGGTGGAAAAGCGCCTCTCGCAGAGCCGGCCCGAGTGGGGCCTGATCCACGTCCGCAACACCGGCACTAACCAGAACGGCGATCCGGTGCTGGCTTTCACCGGTACCGGCTTCGTCGAGCGGCGCGCCTGACTTCAGTGCTTGCGGAAGGGCCCGCGGCGCGGACCTGACGACGGAACGGAAGGACGATCGCCGCGATGGCGGAAGCTGATGCGTCCGCGCTGCAGGTCATAGGGCGACATCTCGACCACCACGCGGTCGCCGACGCCGGTGCGGATGCGGAACTTGCGCATCTTGCCGGCCGTGTAGGCGAGCACCTCGTGATCGTTGTCGAGCTTCACGCGGAAATTTCCGTCCGGCAGCACCTCGGTGACCAGGCCGTCGAATTCGAGCAGTTCTTCCTTCGCCATCCGTTCAATCCTCCGTGTGTCCTGGTCAGCGCGCGTTGCGATTGGGGGCGCCGGACTGGGGTCCGCGCGCTTGAGGCTGCCGCATGAAGGCGACCGTGCCGATGTTCTCCGGCGAACTTGCGGCGGCTGGCGCGGGGCGATGATCGCGACGCTGCTCACCCTGATGGGCTTGCTCGGGGCGCCGCTGCTGCTGGCTGTTGTGGCGGTTGCCGTTATGGCCGTTGCCACTACGCGGTTGCTGCTGACCGTTGCGGCGATTGCCATTGCGCCCATTGCGGCCCGCATTCTGCTGCGGCCGGTGGTGCGGTGAGGGCTCGCTGCGCGGCGACGTCCGCCGTTCGGTTCTCGGCAGCGCGATCTGGATCAGTTTTTCGATGTCGCGCAGGAACGGCATCTCGTCATTATCGCAGAACGAGATCGCGACACCCGTGGCGCCGGCGCGCGCGGTGCGGCCGATGCGATGGACGTAGCTCTCCGGAATGTTCGGCAGGTCGTAATTGATGACGTGGCTGATGCCGTCGACGTCGATGCCGCGCGCCGCGATATCGGTCGCGACCAGCGTGCGCACGCGGCCCTCGCGGAACGCCGCGAGGACGCGCTCGCGCTGGTTCTGCGACTTGTTACCGTGGATCGCTTCGGCGGAGAGGCCGGCATGATGCAGCGCGCGCACGACCTTGTCGGCGCCGTGCTTGGTGCGGGTGAACACCAGCGTGCGCTCGATCGGCTCGTTCCGGAGCGTTTCGACCAGCAGCGCGGGCTTCGCCGACTTGTCGATGAGGATGATGCGCTGCTCGACCAGTTCCGTCGTCGAGGCGACCGGCGTCACCGCCACGCGGGCCGGATTGCGCAGCATGTCGGCCGCCAGATCGGCGATCTCGCGCGGCATGGTGGCGGAGAACAACAAGGTCTGCCGCTCCTTGGGAAGCTTCGCGATGATCGTGCGGATGTCATGGATGAAGCCCATGTCGAGCATGCGGTCGGCCTCGTCCAGCACCAGCACCTCGACCTGGTTGAGGCGCACGCCGTTCGACCGGAGCAGGTCGAGAAGGCGGCCCGGTGTCGCGACGAGCACGTCGAGGCCGTTCAGGAGATCGCGTACCTGCCGTCCCATCGGCACGCCGCCGATGACGAGCGCGGATTGGATGCGCACGTAGCGGCCGTAGGTGCGGAAGCTGTCGAGGATCTGCCCCGACAGTTCGCGCGTCGGTGAGAGCACCAGAATGCGCGGGCTTTTCTTCTCCAGCGGCTTCCGGTTTGTGGCAAGGCGATTGAGGATCGGCAGCGCGAACGCGGCGGTCTTGCCGGTCCCGGTCTGCGCGATGCCGACGACGTCGCGGCCGGCGAGGACCAGCGGGATGGCGTCGATCTGGATAGGGGTGGGGGTGACGTACTTCTCTTCGGCAAGGGCACGCGTGATCGGCTCTGCGAGGCCGAAATCGTTAAAAGAGGTCAAAGCATAATCCTATTCAGCGGCAGACGCTGGCACATAGCCAAACGCATGGCGCGGGGTCGTTGAAGACACCCCGCCTGGTCTGGGCTGTCGATGAAGGGGAGAGTGATAAGGGCGGGCCGAAACCGATTATTGGTTTTCGTGCAGGCGGCCCTGCCGCGACCCGATATTCGAGTCGACGCCAGTCACATGGCAGTTTTCCGTGGTCTTTTCAAGGCGTTTGTTGTCGGCGGCCTCGCGTCAGCAGCGCACGATCGTGATTTCGCCCTCGCCCCTGCCAGTCGCGGCCGGCACGATCACGTGTTCGGCGCGGCATCCGCGCGGCGCGTCGGGCGCGGGAATTTGCTGCGAGAGCACGGAACCGAGCGGACCGTCGGCACCGAGGGGCGGAAGCGGTCCGTAGACGGGAATCTCGTCGGATGGATCATAAGGCGCGCCGTAGAACGACGCGTCGGTGCCGACCGTGACCGGATAGACGTACCCGGCGATCCGGCGATGGCGCAGGATACGGAATGAGCGCGCGCCATCGGCTACCGTATGCACCGCCGGGTGCCCAAGGCCCACCGCCGGCGGAACCGGATGCGGCCCGCCGAGCAAGGGCCCGAGAACCTTATGGGTGCCGCGCGGGCCGGAGAGATGCCGCCCGAAGCCCGGTAGAACGATACGGAACGGGCCGCCCGTGAAGGCCGGCCGGAAGCCTGCGGCTTCCGCAAAGTTCGGATTCGGGACGACAGTGAGGACCGCGCCCGTCAGAGCGAGGATCGTGAACGCAAGGCCATGGCGCAACATCGCAATCTCCCGTGACAGGGAGCCGCCGCACTCCAACTTGCCTCCTCGCCACGACCCTAGACCGGCCTCCCGGCCTTTGTCGACAACACGAGCCGATTTGTTGAACCAAAGTTAACTTTGACCCGACTAAAAAAGGGGCGAAGCGTAGGGGGAGCGTTGTCATGGCCGATCGTCGCAGCCTTGGAATTCTTGGGTTCCTGTTGGGTGGTATCACCGCCGCCGTGATGCTGACCGCCGCGATGGCGGTAAAGCACCAACTGGACGGCCGCCTCAGCCTCGATGCGGGCGCCCCCGCCATGGTCGCGTCGGCCGCGCCGGTCCTGCGCTAAGCGCGGGCCGCAGATCGCGGCATTCATTTCCGCATAGACGTCCCCGGCTTGCCGGGGAAACCAAAAGTTCCCTTGGCAGTTGGAACTTTGGGGACGAAGATGCGTTCGGGGGGCAGAAAGGCTTTGGCCATGCTCACACGAATTCTCATGCCTTGCCTGATCGCCGTGCCGTTGCTCGGCGCCTCGCTCACACCGTCCGCCGCGCAGGCCGTCCCGGTGCTCAATGTCGCGCCGACCTGCCGCAACATTCCGTCCGAGAGCGCGATGCAGCGCGATGCGGCGGCTTGCATGAAATCCGAGGACGAGGCACGCGCCACGCTGCAGAAGGAGTGGGGCGCGTTCCGGGCGGACGATCACAGCATCTGCACGCAGACCGCCACGATGGGCGGCACCGCGAGCTATGTGGAGCTCCTCACCTGCCTCGAGATGCGTCGCGACGCGCGCAACCTGCCGAAGGATCAGCTCACGATCCGGGAGCCGCAGGCGGCCCCGGTGCCGCCCGCGCCGCCGAAGCCGTAGGCCGCGCGTCGCTCAGGGGTGCTCGGGCGTTACCTGCGCCTTCCACTGCGACATGCTCTCGGCGATGATCTTCACCGAGGTCATGGCGACCTGGCTGAGCTGCGCGTAGCTCGTGATCTCACGCTGCACGCGCTCGCCCTCGGTGTGCAGGAAGTCGCGCACCTTGCGCAGATCGACGATCAGATTGTCGATCTCCAGCACCGACGATCCCGATACCCGATCGAGCAGCGAATTGATGTTGTTGACGGCATCGCCCGCCGACCCCTCCGGCGGCGGCCGTCGCAGATGCGCCACGTCGCGGCGGATGAATTCACGGATTTCGCCTTCGAATTCGCTTGGCGCGAGCGGTGCGTCGTCGATCCTTCCAGAGCGGACTGCTGTCATGATGTGTGTCCCCGTTATCGCAGACTCTACTGATGCCGTTTCCGGCACTTGAATTGCGGCATGGGAATTTGACGGCTTGACGCCGATCTCGCGGCAAAATCAGGCCCGCACAGGAACGTGCCTAACGCCGGGTCATGAGACGGAAGGCATTTTCGAAAAAATCGGTCGGGCCGTACCTGTCGAAGGAGGGCGGCGGCGACCGCAAAACCGGCCGCCGCCAGCACCAGCGCCCCCGCGCCCGCAATGATCCTCGGTCGAACCGGGACCATCCCCCGCCGGAAGCCAGACTTTTATCGCCGACAGCCGGCGTGGCTAGTGTAAAAAGGCCACAGCTTCAGCCCGTCAGCTGCCTTGTCGACGGTCATTAAATCCAAAAAAGGAACCGGTTTCATGAGTGGCCATTATCACGCGGTCGTCTGGATCGATCACCGCGAAGCGCGCGTGTTTCATTTCAGCCCGACCGACGTCGAGCGCCTCGTCGTGCGGCCGGACGATCCGACGAAGCATATCCATCACAAGGCGAACTCGATCGGCAGCGGACATGCGGCCGCCGACGAGGAGTTTCTGCATGCGGTCGCGGCGTCGGTCGTGGACGCGCACGAGGTGCTGATCACCGGGCCGGCGAACGCCAAGACCCAACTCATCAAGCACATCCACCAGCACGATCCGAAGCTGATGAACGCCATCGTCGGGATCGAGACCGTCGATCACCCGAGCGACGGAGAGCTCGTTGCGCACGCGCGGAAATACTTTGCGACGAAGGACCGGATGACGCCGCAGACGTAGGGCGCCGCGGGCACTTGCCCACGGGACGCATTGGCCTAGAATCCCCCGGCGCGATGCAGCAAGACATCGCCGATGCGGTGCGTAGCACCGCCAGGAGGAGCCCATGATCTCGATCCGCCAGATCCATCCCGTGTTCGCCGGCGAAGTGTCCGGCGCGGACCTGACCAAGCCGTTCGGCGCGGCCGAGGTCGCGGCGATCGAGGCCGGCATGGATCGCTGTGCGGTGCTGGTGTTCCGCGATCAGCGCATCACCGACGACCAGCAGATGGCGTTCACGCAGAATTTCGGCGCGATCGAGAACGCCAAGGGCGGCAACATCACCAAGGACGACCAGTACCGGCTCAAGCAGGGCATGGTCGACGTGTCGAACCTCGACAAGGAGGGCAAACCGTTCGAGCGCGACGACCGACGCCGCATTTTCAATCTCGGCAACCGGCTGTGGCATTCGGACTCCTCGTTCCGCGCGATCCCGGCCAAATATTCGATCCTCTCGGCGCGCTCCGTCGCGAGCCCCGGCGGCAATACCGAGTTCGCCGACATGCGCGCCGCCTACGACACGCTCGATGACGGCACGCGCGCGACGATCGAGGATCTCGTGTGCGAGCACTCCTTGATGTATTCGCGCGGCTCGATGGGCTTCACGGAACTCACCGACGCCGAGCGCGCGATGATGAAGCCGGTGCGCCAACGGCTGGTGCGCACGCATCCGGTGACCGGGCGCAAGTCGCTCTATCTCTCCTCGCATGCCGGCAACATCGTCGGCTGGCTGGTGCCGGAGTCGCGCGACTTCCTGCGCGACCTGAATGAGCACGCGACGCAGCGCGAGCTCGTCTACACCCACCGCTGGCGGCAATTCGACCTGGTGATCTGGGACAACCGACAGACCATGCATCGGGTGCGCCGCTTCGACGAGACCCAGCCGCGCGACATGCGCCGCACCACGGTCGCGGGCGAAGCCATGACGGCCGCGCAGGCGGAAGCGGCTTAAGCGGAACTCGTCGGCGACCACGCATTCGCCGCGAAATGATCACCGCGGGGACGTGGAACGCCGGAACGACCGTTTGTGCGTCGCGTTATCCGGTCACACGCAACCTTTGTGATCGGAGGCTGCCATGCGAGCAGTAGGATTTCTGGCGTTGGGCGCGGCGGCACTCGCCTCGACCGGCGCGAACGCTCAGGTCATCAGCCGCTCGGTGAACGATGAGCCGGTCGAGACCACTGTCACCCAGACCCCGAACGGAACCATCGTGACGCGGCGGCCGGTCGGAACCGAGGCGGTTCCGTATGGCGCGGCGCCGATTGTGGTCGAAAGCGACCGGGATTCGGTCGATGCCATTACGACGCGCGAGGTGGTGCGCCGGGTCGAGACGCGGCCGATCGTATCGCGCCCCGTGCGGCTGAGCACACAGACCACCAAGGCGCGGAAATCCGCCAAGCTCACGCAGGCACGCGCGCCGCAGCGCGAGGTGGTGACGCGCACCGTCGTGCGCCGGCCGGTCGCCACGATCGCGCTGTCGCCGACCGAGCGGCACATCGTCTATCAGACGATCGTGGAACGCGAGGTGGTGCCGCCCGCGCGCGTCGTGGCGCCGGCTCCGTATTACGAGCCGCCGGTCGTGGCGCAGGACGATGACGACGATACGGTTGCGACCGCGCCGGCCTATCCGCGCTACGCGGCCTATCCGGCCGGCTATCCGGCTTATTCGCCGGCCTATGCGGTCGGCTCGGTGTTGCCGAACAACGTGCCACTCTACGCGGTGCCGCAGGAGATCGGATACCGCGTGCCGGCGGCGCAGCCCTACAGCTACGCCTATATCGGCGGACGCGCCTATCTGGTCGATCCGGCGTCCGGCATCATCGTGGCGGATGTGACGGAATAGGAATGACGAGGTCCGCGGGTGTCGCTCAATTCACCGGCACCCCGGTCCTTGCGTGCTCGGCGAGGCACTGATCGACGAGCGCGGCACGTTTGTCGATGTTCATCTTCGGATCGTTCTCGTATTTCATCCAGCAGTCGCCCTTGATCTGCTCGGGCGTGCGCGCGACCGGCATCGGCTGGCTCGGCGTCGACGTCGACGTGGTCGCGCAAGCCGCGAGTGAGAGCGTGGCCACGGCCGTCGCCACGCCGATCAGATACTTCAATCCCCGAACGTCAAACATTCTCGTCTCGGTGTTGCCGCCGTGCCCCGCCGGAGTGTAGCGGCAAAAACCGCCGCGCGCCTCCTTGAATTGGAGTCATGCGCGAAACCCGCTTGCGCGGCACGCCGGGAACGCGCTAGCGGTTCTTTCAAAGCCGCACGGGAGGAACAAGATGATCAGGGCCGCTTTCGCCGTCATGATCGGTCTCGCCGCAAGCCTTTCCGTCGCGCCCAGCTTGGCCCAGACCCCATCAGAGAGAGGCAGCATGATTCCCGCCGATGTTTTGAAGGACCTTGCCCCGACCGGCAAGCTGCGTGCGTCGATCAACCTCGGCAACATCGTGCTGGCGCAGGGCACGCCCGACAACATGAGCGGCGTGACGCCGGAGCTTGCGCGCGAGCTTGGGAAACGGCTCGGCGTGCCGGTGGAGCTGACCGCCTTCGACGCCGCCGGCAAGGCGTTCGAGGCGATGAAGGCCGGCAAGGTCGACATCGTGTTCCTGGCGATCGAGCCGGTGCGCGCGGCCGAGATCGAGTTCTCCGCGCCCTATGTGATCATCGAGGGCTGCTACATCGTGCCGAAGGGTTCGGCCCTGAAAACGCCGACCGATGTCGACCAGCCCGGCATCCGCATCGCCGTCAACCAGGCCTCGGCCTATGACCTGTTCCTGTCGCGCTCGCTGAAGAACGCCACGCTGACGCGCAGCGAGGACGGCGCGCAAACGTTCGTCGACCAGCATCTCGAAGCCGCCGGCGGCGTGAAGCAGGCGCTGCAGAAGTTCATGGCGACGCATCCCGACGTGCGGCTGATCCCCGAGCGCTTCATGGAGATTCGCCAGGCGATGGGCACCGCCAAGGGCCGGCTCGCGGGCGCTGCCTATCTGCGCAAGTTCGTCGAGGAGATGAAGGCGAGCGGTTTCGTCGCCGACGCGCTCAAGCGCAGCGGCCAGGCCGACGCGACCGTCGCGCCGGCGGAGATGTGAGGGCGCGCCGAGCGAGCCCGCTCTTTCTTCCCCTCTCCCGCTAGCGGGAGAGGGTGCCCAAGCGGAGCGAGGGCGGGAGAGGGCTCTTGTCGGGAGCCGGTACGAAGAAAAAGAACCCTCTCCCGGCTTCGCGGACTTGCGTCCGCTCAGCCACCCTCTCCCCTGCGGGGAGAGGGGAAGAGGAGAATGTTTGCCATCGCGCCGCCATGGTTTTGGACTGTCTTCGAGCTTCAGGGGAAAATCATCCAAGGAGATTTCCATGACCCTCTCTCGGCTTTTCTGCGCCGGCCTCTTCGTTCTCGTCTCGGCAGTTGCGGCCGCCGCCAAGCCCGGCGTCGCGACCTCGACCGTGAACCTGCGCGCGGAGCCCAACACGACCAGCGAAGTCCTGGTCAAAATCCAGGGCGGCGCCGCGGTCGACGTCGGCGAATGCAAGGAAGGCTGGTGCCAGGTCGCCTTCCAGGGCAAAAGCGGCTTTGCGATCGCGACCGCGCTCGACCAGACCGGGCGCGCGCCGCCGCGGGCAGCGCGCCGCGCCCCGCCGCCGGGCCCGGGCTATGCCTATGAGGACGAAGAGGTCGTGCACGGGCCCGCGCCGCCCGGCTACGTGCGGGTTCCCGGTCCCGGCGCCTATGTGGCGCAGCGGCCCTATTATTATGACGATGGCCCGTATTATCGCCCCTATTGGGGGCCGCGCTGGGGCTATTGGTGAGCGCGCCTTGACGGCCGGCAGGCGCTGATTCAATGTCAACGCCGTGCCTCCAGCGCCGCGACCCAGCAGCGCCAGGCGAGCGCTGAATCCGGAAACGCCGCCTCGATGTCGTCGCGGCGCTCACCGGTTTCGCGTGCCTCGGCGACCTGCTGCTCACCCAGGTCGGGTGGCAGGCGACGTCGCGGACGTGCTTTGAGAGCCTGCAACCGCATCAACCGCTCGATCCTGTGCAAGCCACACGACAACCCGTCTGTCAGCAGGTCGCGCCACACCCGCCTGGCGCCNNCGCGAGACACCGAGCGCCCCGCATAACCAATCCGCCGGCCAGATCCCCCGGTGCTTCGCAATGAAGGAGAACTTCACGTCGATTCCTTCGCGAAGTAGGCCGCGGCTTTTTTTAGAATGTCGCGCTCGGCCTTCAGCTTTATCACCTCGCGCTTGAGCCGCGCGATCTCGAGCTGCTCAGGCTTCATCTGGCCGTGGCCAGGAAACGCCTGTTGCGGATCGTCGGAGAACTTCTTCACCCAATCGCGCAACTGCGACACATGCACGTCCAGGTCCTGCGATGCCTGGACATATTCGGCCAAGTACCGATGCAAATGCTTCTCGCCGCAGTGCTGATAGATGCCACGCATGCCGCGCTTGAAGATCGAGAAGTAGCCTTCGGCTAAGTTGGTGTGAACGTCATCGCGGACGTACTCACCGCTCGAATGATGCACGGTTTCGTGCTGCGCAAAGAGTGCATCGGCGCCGAAGTAGAGGCGGCTTTCGTCCGTGTGAAGCCGCGTTTCGCGCGCGATGTTTTCGGTGACGATCTTGGTGACGGTCACCTTGTCGGCATGGGCAACATGGAACGTGCGGACGTTGCCGCCGCGCTCGACCAGAGCAACGATAGGACGCGCCGCGCCTTTGTCTTTCCAGCCGCCCTTGGTGTAGGGCGTGGTGCGCGGCTTCAAGAGGTTCTTTTTCTTGGCGCGGCCGTAGTAGGTTTCATCGGCCTCAACGATCTTGCCTTCGCCGCCCATCGGGCCTCGCACGCCACCATCGCGCATGGACTCGCGAATGCGGTGCGCCAT
>PLJS01000112.1 GCA_003140315.1 Hyphomicrobiales bacterium | reverse complement strand
GCCCAGCAATCATAGGGTCTAGCCAACGACCCGCTTTAGTGTGAGACTCAATCAGATGCATCCGTCGCAAGCGGCTCGAAACCGCAGAGATCAGAGCATTTCGCCGGAATTATCTGTTCGCATCGCACCACTGGTAGCGGCGCTTTCTCGATTTTTCGGGGGGGGGAGACTGGCGGGAGGGGGAGTTAAGCCCAGTGCCGTCCGAGAGCGTATCAGGGCTCGAACCGCTTCGGTTAGAAAATCGCTTCCCAGCGCCACGATGGTCTGAGCAATCAGATAAAGGTCAAGGCCGAGGCTGGCGCGGCGCACGTAGAAGCGACAGTACCGCAGCTTGGCGCGCATCAAAACTCGCTCGTAATGGGCGAGCGGTTCCTTCTGCCTGGCGAGCAGGAGGTCCTCATTGCGGAATCGGATCGATGCAAAATCTGTCAACCCGGGGAGAACCGAGAGAACAATGCGTCGATCCTCACTCGAATACTTGGCGACGAATTCAGGAAGTTCAGGGCGGGGCCCCACGAGACTCATATTTCCGACAAGGACATTGATAAGCTGAGGCAACTCGTCGATTTTCATTCTTCTGAGAAAACTTCCGACCGGAGTGACGGATGCAGGTTCGCCAGTACCGACGAGTGGCACGGCGGATGGGTTGCCCTGGAACATCGTTCGGAATTTGTAAATATGGAAGAGTCGGCCGTTTCGGCCGACACGAACCTGGCGAAAGAACACCGGTCCCGGTGATGTGGCCTTGATCACAACCATAGTCACGACGAGGGGGATTGCGAGTGCGACAAGACCGCAAACGGAAGCCAGCACGTTAAAGAGCCGTCTCGCCGCTCTTGCGGGCGCGGACTCGCGCCGGTGGGAAGGCTGGCGCGACACCTGCTCTCGGCTTGCGGCATCCGTCATACCCGAGGACAATGTCGATCCGACACACACCGATCGTCTCCTATGAGAGTAACCGTCGGGTCGAATCGATGATGAATTCCTGCTTCTCGTCAGTAAGACGCGTGAAGAGAGGTAGGGTTACCTCGCACTCGAAGGCTTTCTGTGCTTCGGGGAACATCGTCTCGGACAGCCCCAGCTTGTCACGCCAGTAGCTTTGGAGATGAAGCGGAATGAAGTGGACGCTGCAGCTTACGCCGAGTTTGGACATTTCAGCAACAAAGGTGTCCCGATCGAGAGGGGCGTCCTCCCTCAGCCGAATGCAATAGATGTGCATGGCATGCAGATCGTCCTGCGCGGCTTTCGGCGGTCGCAGAATGGGTAAGCCGGCCAGACCTTCATCGTATGCGGCCCAGAGTTGGGCGCGCCGTCGGTGAAGATCCCAAACGCGTTGCAGTTGAATGAGACCAATTGCGGCTGCGATGTCGCTCATATTGGACTTGAACCCGGGCGCTACAACGTCGTAGCGCCACGGTTGCCCGCCACCATTGCGGCCTGCCGTGTTGCGGTGGAAGATATCGCAATCGATGCCATGCAGCCGCAAGCTCCGAGCCATCTTCGCCGCCGCCGGGTCGAGAAATGTAACCATTCCGCCTTCGCCGGTGGTAATGGTCTTGGTGGCATAGAAGCTGAAGACTGTGGCGTCCGACGTGCCCTGACCAATCATTTTATTGTTGCATCGGGTCGGCAGAGCATGCGCGGCGTCCTCGATCACCTTCAGCCCGTGTCGCTGCGCGATCTCGTTGATCGCCGTCAGGTCGCACGCGAGACCGGCGAAGTGAACCGGGATGATGGCCTTCGTACGCGGCGAGATCGCTTCCTCGATCTTGGCAGGGTCAATATTGAAGGTTGTTGGGTCGATGTCCACCAGGACTGGCTTAGCCCCCCGGTGAATCGCACACATTGCCGTCGCGGTGAAGGTGTAGTCCGTGGTGATCACCTCGTCCCCGGACTTGATGCCATGTGCCGCGAGGGCGATCTCGAGCCCGGCCGTCGCCGAAGAGACCGTAACCGCCTCAACACCCTCGCCAAGGAATTTAACAAAATTCCGCTCGAACTCGGCCGAACGGCTGCCCGTTGTAAGCCATCCTGACCGCAAGCATTCGGTTACCGCTTGAATCTCGCGTTCACCAATGTCAGGAACCGAGAAGGGGATAATCGGAGAACTCATGATGCCGGCGATATTTTCATGAGAATGATCGCAGTAGGTCGGGTTGTCGACGCTGAGCTCGCGAGCCGATCTGCTCCGCCAATCCGGTGCGGAGAAACCGCATCCCCGGGGCCCATCCTACCTTGCAATTCACTCCCCGGTTCGTCGATTATTGATTGAGGCAAGGGCCTCGGCCCATCCCGTCAGCGCGATGCCTCAATCCGCGAGGCGCTGGTATCCATCGGATCATACTCGGATCGGACGTGGTAGGCAATTCGCTAGCCGGTAGTGGGCTCCTTTGAATAAGGCGAGTCCCTCGCACGGCTGGAAATCGGACGCCATGCCGCGCATACTCGCACCATGCCAGACAAGCGCCTCAAGCGTCCCCGCGATCCCGCCCAACTCGCCAAGCTGATCATCGATATCGCCAGCGGCGAGGTCGATGATCGGACGGCCGCCGCCGAGCCGCCCAAGGGGCGGCCTCAAAGGCGGCACCGCTAGGGCGAATGCGCTTGATCCTCAAAAGCGTCGGGAGATCGCTCGAAAAGCCGCAGTCGCACGGTGGGCGAAGAAACCGTCGTAGGCGTTGCCAGCAACAAGTTAGCAATCGTCTGAATGATCGGCTTCGCCGTAACCGAGTCCAGACAATTTGTTGCCCATTCGGCGCACATCGCTTGCCAAAGGGTTTCACCCGGCAGGGTCAGTTTGGTTGCGGCGGCGTTGACCCAGTCATGATGGTCAGTGAGGGACATCACCTGAATGCAGGCATCAGCCACTTCGGCATAGGGACGCCCGATGCGCTCCCGCAACTTACCCCACGCAAATCGCTGTAGATCGCCAAAGATGATCCGCTCCGGCGCGTCACCCCCGGGCAATAGTGAACAACCAACAGCCTCAGCTTGGTCACCATCAAGAAAGATACAAGACGGGCGCGAAAAGCGGTTTTGCGAAACCATGATTTCGAGCGTTCTGCCGACGCTCGCGGTCCCTTAGGGAATCATAGTGCATCGCTCTATGAGGCCCCTTGAGTGAGCAACGATGATTTCCCGGAGCAAGGTCTGTGCGCGCTTATCCTCAACGAAATCTCGCATTCGGGCGATGGGTATTCATCCATTTTTGTCATCGCAAATTCAGGGCTGACGCCCGTCATAACATGACGCCCACTCTGGCCCTGCAAAAGGTAAATCCGCGCTTCCAAGGGCAATTCAGCAAGCACATACGGCGAATGCGTAGTCACAACGATCTGAAGGTCTTTTCCCCGGCAAATTTCTGCTAAGTCACGGATGAGTCGTCCCTGCGCTCTGGGATGCAGCGAGGTCTCAATTTCATCTATCAGGACCAAGCTGTTCTGATCGGGATCAAGTCGCAGAAACTCTGCAATGGTCATCTGTCCCGCGCCAGCGTGGTAGCCGGAATATGTCTGATCCTGATCGATAAACACGGGAACGATCCGTTTGTCGTCGGCGTCGGTCAGCGCCATGCGTGTGCCGTTGAACTGTCGCCCCATGATTTGGCTGAGCCGTGATAGTCGAGTCTTGTCGAACGCCTGCGCTGACAACTCCGTCGTCGCGTCCTTGGCGGGTTTTGAATATCCAGTGCGCGCGCCAATCGGCTGAAGGGGACGCGACTGACGGGCGCGAGCAAGAAAGCCGTCAGCAAGCTCATGGTTGATGCCGGGCAGGCCGCCGCTTGGTATCAGGACCGCGTGTTTGTCAATCTGACCTGCAAGCGTATCCAGGTCGATGAAATTTGGGCGTTTGTCACTGCAAGCAAAAGAACGTTGCGACCGCCAAGCGGCAGGACCTGGCCTATGGCGACGTATGGACGTGGACAGCGATCGATGCCGACACAAAGCTTATTCCGTCATGGCTCGTCGGTGGTCGCGACAGTGAATACGCGATGGCATTTATGGACGATCTTGCATCGCGACTTGCCAACCGCGTCCAGCTAACCAGCGACGGACACCGCGCTTATCTCGAAGCGGTCGAAGGCGCGTTCGGTGGTGACGTGGACTACGCGCAGCTTGTGAAGCTCTATGGCGCAATCTCCGAAAGTGCGAAGGGTCGCTACAGCCCCGCTGAATGCATTGGCGCTCGCAAAGAGCGGATCGAAGGCAACCCGGACCCCAAGCACATCAGCACGTCTTATGCCGAACGTTCAAATCTCAGCGTGCGAATGCACACTCGCCGCTTCACTCGGCTGACGAACGCCTTCTCAAAGAAGGTCGAGAACCACGCGCATTCTGTCGCACTGTTTGCGATGTACTACAATTTCGTTCGCATCCATAAGACGCTGCGGACGACGCCTGCTATGGCGGCCAATGTAACCAAGAAGCTTTGGGAAATTGGTGATATTGTGGATGTGCTGGAGGCTTGGGAGACAGCCAACTGAGGTGGCCTACGGAAGGCAGAAGGGCGCAATGAGAAAATGAGCTTATATGCCGAACCAAGGACAGTTTTCAGCATCGACGATTGCCATTTTTACCACACCATGGATTTGCCTGGCGTCGGCACCGTCATCGGTGACTGGGACTTGCGGACCGGCGTCGACGACTATCTCGGGCGGCTTTCGTTTGCCGACACCCGCGTGTTGGAGATCGGACCGGCGAGCGGATACCTCACGTTCGAAATGGAGCGCCGCGGCGCGTCCGTTGTCTCGATCGAGGTTCCCGATGATCCAGGCTGGGACTTCGTGTCCTTCCCTTCCGCAGTGCTCGATCCTGTTCTCCCGCCACGCCGCGAGATCATGCGTCGCCTAAAGAATTCGTATTGGTTCGCCCACGCGGCCAACAAATCGCGCGCGAAGTTGCACTACGGTGATGCCTATAATCTGCCCGACGCTATTGGGGAGTTCGATATCGCCCTTATGGCGAACGTTCTGCTACACTGCCGCGCGCCACTTCAGATCGTCGAACAATGCGCGCGTCGGGCGAAAACCCTTGTTATCGTCGAGATGTTCTACCCCGAGCTTGAGGGCTCTTCAATCTGCCGGCTAGCGCCTAGCGCCGAAAACAAGCAATGGGATACGTGGTGGCATTTCAGCACCGACTTCTTCCGACAATATCTCGGTGTACTAGGTTTCCTAAAAGTCGAAACGGCAATAAGTGCTCATACCCACCTGCAAACGACTTCGTACCCAATGTTTACAATCATAGGCTCAAGAGAGCAGGCATAACTTGTTTGCCTTATTCAAAGTAGCCCACTACCCGCTAGCCGGACAATCCATGTGGAGGGGACAGGGACTCGAGCCCGAACTCGCCCTGGTCATTGCCTGCCTGCGCTGGCCTTCCGACGAGGCGGCGCAGGAAAACATCCGCCATTGCGCCCGGTCGACGCTCGATTGGGAAGGCTTCCTGGGCCAGGTATCTCGTCATCGCGTCACTTCCCTCGTCTTCGAGACCCTGCGCCGCGCCTGCGGTTCTGCGGTTCCCTCAACCATCATCGATCGGTTGGCCGGCGCAGCGCGTTCGGAAGCCCGCAACACCATGCGCCAGATCGCCGAGACGGACCGCCTCATCGGCGTGCTTGCGGGGGTCGGCATCGGTGCGCTGGTGCTCAAGGGCCCCGTCCTGTCCGTGGTCGCTTTCGACGACCCATTCCGCCGCGACAGCCGTGACATCGACCTCATCGTCCGGGGCGAAGACCTCGATCGGGTCGACGCGATTCTCGGCACGGACGGCTACCAGCGAAGAAAGCCCGAACCCGGTATTTCGGCCGGTCAACTCGCGCGGTACCGACGCTGGGTTCATGAATTCTCCTACTATTCGCCGACACGAAAGCTCATCCTGGAGGTGAAGGACCGTGTCGACCCGATGATGTCGGTGCCGCCGGTCGACGTCACAGCGCACATCAGCAACCCTAGGATTGTCGGAGTGGGCGGCGTAGACCTGCCAACCATGCCGGACACTGATCATTTCCTTTATCTGTGCGCCCATGGGAGCCGCCACTCGTGGTTCCGCCTCAAGTGGGTCGCGGACATTGGCGCGATGCTGCGACACGTCTCCCTCGACCTCGATGTTGTTCGCAGGCGAGCGGCGGAGCTTGACGTCGACCGCTGCCTGCACACGGCTCTGCTGCTCGCTGGAGCGCTTCTGGAGGCCTCCATCCCGGAGGCAATGCTCGCGCAGGCGAACGCCGACGCCGGGGCCCGACGCGCGCAGACCGCGGCACGCAAGTGCCTCATGCGCCTGGGGCGCGATGCCGATCCTTTCAGAAGCTTCGGGTTCACGATGCGGCTGTTCCTAGCGGAGTACAATATGCGATCGGACTGGGGGTACCGCCGCGCTGTCTTGCAGCGCCATGCGCTGTCGTACGCCTATCCGCTGTTGCGGCCGGTCATCCGAATGGCCGAAAGGCTCCGACGGTCGGCCTGACGGCACTGCGCCAAGTCGATCCGATCGCGGCGGTTGAAGCGCCCGACCGCACTCAGCGCCCAGGTCCATCGTCGTTGACGGGGGCGGGAAACAGCGTTGAGGTCCTGTCGGTCAGCCGATAAACCAGGAGCCCGACCCATTCGTGCACTGCCGCGTCGATCGTCGGGAGATTGCGTCCGAGGCTCATGCTATGCACGAGCCGCCAATTGCTGCCTGGCGTGACGTAATCGGTGGGCCAGGGCACGACCGGCCAGGCGAGCCGTTGCGCCACACCCATGGCGCGGGGCATGTGCAGAGCCCGCGTGACCAGCAGCCACGTCTCGCCGCGCTTCGGCTGGACCAGCTGCTGTGAGAACGCCAGATTCTCCCAGGTATTGCGCGACTGCGTCTCGTAGGTCACGCGCTGGGCATCGACGCCGAGCTGCTCGAATATCGCGCGCGCCACATCGGCCGCCGACGTGCGCCCGCCGCGCGACGGCCCGCCGCTGAACAGCAGACGAGCCTGCGGATAACGCCGCAGCAGCTCGACGGCTGCCACCATATCGCCCTGAGCGAGATGCTGGACCGGAATTTCCCGCGTCGTCGAGATATAGGGTTGCTGGGCCGCGCTGAGCACCAGAATTCCATCGACGCGGTCCGGCCATTGCGGGCGCGGAAAGCGATTTTCCAACGGTGACGCGAACCATTGATCGATCGGGAGCACGACGATGGCGAGGACGCCGAGCGTTCCGGTCAAGGCGAGCCAACAACCGAGTCTCGTGTAGCTCGTCCACTGCAGCGCAACCCCTGTCGCAAGCAAAAGGGCCAGCAGATTGCCGGGCTCGACAAAGTGCGCAACGGCCCTTGACGCGGCGGAGATATCCATGAGCTCTAGGCTGCCGCGCGGAGTTTCGTCATGAGCTCGCATCCGCCGCGGCGCCGGCGCGCACGAGGCGCGCGAATCGTCCTTCGCCTTGTGCCATCAGCAGGTTCCACGATCCGGACTGCACGATCTGGCCATCCTCGATAACCACGATAGTGTCGGCGCTTCGGACCGTCCAGATGCGGTGCGCGATCACGATGATGGTCATGCTTCCGCGCAGTCGCTCGATCAGGTCCCACATGGTGCGCTCGCTTTCCTGATCGAGCGCGTTCGTGGCTTCGTCGAGAACCAGCAGGGTGGGCCGCCGCAGCAGCGCGCAGGCAAGGGCCAGGCGCTGGCGTTCCCCGCCCGATAATCGACTGCCACGATCGCCGACAGCGCTGTCGATCCCGTCCGGCAGTGCGGCAATCGTCTCTTCCATGCCGGTCAACGACAGAACGCGGCGAAGGTCCTGCTCGTCGGCATCGGGTCGCGCCCACAGCATGTTGGCTCGGACCGAGTTATTGAACAGAAAGCTGTCCTGCAGGACATAGGCCACGCTGCGGCGCCAGGCGACGAGCGCTGGGCCATGCAAGGGCCTGCCGTCGACCGAGATTGCGCCCGAGTCCGGCACGACGAGCCCTACGGTAATGTCAGCAAGCGTGCTCTTGCCGGCGCCCGACGCGCCGACAATCGCAACAACCGAGCCTGCGCGTATGACGAGGTCGAGCCCGCTCAGAGCCGGCTTCTGTCGCTGCTCGTCGTAGTGGAAGCATACGCCGGAGAAGCGAAGCTCGTCGCGAAGAACCAGCGGGGCGGTTTCGCCGGGCGGTACAGTCTCGGCGCCGGCCTCGCAGCGCGCGATGAGTGCGAGCATGTCCTCGAATATCGGCAGCGACTGTCGCATCGACTGTACGGCATGTTGCAGGCTGCCGAGCAGCGGCATCAGCCGCGCGAAGATTATGACCAGCACCAGGAGTTCGGGCGCCGCGAGGCCGGCGACGCCGGCTCCGAGATAGACGAAGATGCCGAGCGCAGCCGCAGAGCCGATCTGGAACAGCATTTGCGCGTCCGCGGTACGACCCGCATATGCGAGAACTTGCGTCCGCTGCCGGTTCACGGCATCCTCGAACGCCACGCGATGGCGCTCCTCGGAACTATGGCTCTTTGCAAGCTTGAGTCCGGCGAAAAACTCGCTCGTCAAATCGAAAGCGTTCCGCAGCGAGGCGGCTAATTGCGAGCCTGCGAGGTAGGAGTCGACGCGGTGCGACCAGACAAGGGCGAGGATTGCACAGCCGGAGACCAGGACAACCAGGGTAATCCACGGCGCAATCAACAGAGCGATCGCGATCTGGACCGCCGCCGTCAGGGCCAAGGCGGGAAATTGGAGCAGGAAGTGGGCGCCTTGGCCGAGGCGCTCGATATCCCCGGTCAACGACTTGACCAGAACGGGTCGGCGCTCCTTGGCGATGACCGACCAGCGCGCTTTCGCGATGGTGTCGAACAGACGCCTACGCAGGGCCTCGACGAAATCGAAATGCAGCTCGGCGAGCGTCACGTCACGCCCACGGACGACGACCGCGCGGCCTGCCACAAGGCCGACGAACAGCGCGATTAGCACCGGCAACGAGAGAGGCAATCCGACCGCTCCCAGCGCATCGGCGAGCTTTCGGCTGGCCGGGCCGGACGGCGCTGCGGCGCCAAGCATGGCGATGAGGGGCGCGAGGAGGGCCAAGCCTACTCCTTCGGTTAGGCTCGCGGCGACCGACAGCAGCGCTGCGAGCAGCTGAGCCCGGGAAGTGACGGAGCGGGAAAACATGCGCGCGAATCGGGCAAGCGGGATTCCTTGCCCGGGACCCGGCATTGGGGCGACCTCACCGGCGCTCGAAGCGATCGATTGCGGGGCTTCCATCGAACTCCCTTCGGGTTCCCGCGCTGTGCCGCGCCCGCGCAGGACGCCACTCCTCGCGCTTCGGAATTGGCATCCCTGGGCCGCCCAGCGCGTGACGGGTCGACTACCGGCACCTCCCTACCATGACATGGTATAATACGCAGGCGATCGCGCCAACAGTCGCCCGATTGCGCTGCTCAAATGCCGACGTTCACGAGGTTCCTCCGGCTTGCCCGACCAATTGCACAAGTTGTCCGGGGCCTTGGTGCTCATCATCGCGGCAACTGCCGTCGCAGGGTATGCTCGGGAGCTCGTTCTGGCGAACTATTTCGGCGTCGGCGACACCATGGACGCCTTCTTCCGTCCTGACGCTTGCCGTCGTCCAGACCGCGGAATCATGAATCAGGCTCCTGCGAAAGCTGGTACTAGCGGGGCTGGGCGCCTGGCGGCTCGCCGCCTGGCCGGGAACCGGCAGCCCGCCGATGCAGATTGCGGCCGCGGCCGCCTTTCTCGCCGGCTACCTTCTGGTATTGATCGCGCTGCTGACCAAGTACCGGACGGATGCGATAGGCGCGATCAGAAGCGACCTGGAGTTGTGGACCGGCAGGGCGAAATCGCGATGAGCGACGAGGTTGAACGCATCAAGGCCGTCTATCGCCGCCGAATGGACTTGGACCTCTCGAAGCGATATTCGCCCTTCTCCCCGGGCGAGCTCTACACGCTTCAGCGCCGCGAGCAAGCGATCGTGCACCTGCTGCGGCGCGCTGGCATCACGGATTTGGCCGCGTTGCGCGTCCTGGAGGTCGGTTGCGGAAGGGGAAGACCTCTTGCGGACTGGACGCGCTGGGGAGCATCGGCGCGCAATCTTCACGGAATCGACATCATGGAGCCGTTCATTAGGCAGGCGGTCGACCTGCTGCCGCGGGCGACCCTTGTGGTGGGTTCTGCCAACCGCCTGCCGTTCCCCGACCGCAGCTTCGACATCGTGGCGCAGCTCACGATGTTCACCTCGATCCTCGACCGCGCAATGCGGCGCGCGGCCGCTGCCGAGATGCAACGTGTGCTGGCGCCGGCCGGAGCGATCTTGTGGTACGACTTTCGCTACCCCAGTCCATTCAATCGCGATGTGCGGCCCGTGCGCTTGCGCGAGATTCGCGCGCTCTTCCCCGACTGGCGGATCGATAGCGTCACCACGACGTTGCTTCCGCCCCTTGCCCGGCGGTTGGCCCGTATATCGTTCGGGGCTTGCGCCTTTCTCGAATCGGCGCTGCCGCCGTTGCGCAGCCATCATCTCGCTCTGCTGACAAGGCCAGGATGATGAGCTGGCTCGGCTTCATTGCACCCGTCGTCTTTTGGTCGAACGCCCTGCTCTTTGTCTACGTGTACTGGGGATACGGCGTTCTCCTCAAAGCGCTCGCGCGGTTCCGCGGCGAGGCGCCGTTGCGGCACGGATTCGACGGGAATTCCTGGCCGCTCGTGACGATCCTCCTCACGGTCCATAACGAGGAGAGCAACGTCGCGCGGCGGTTGGCGAACCTCATGGAACAGGACTATGCGCCAGGCCGGATCGACATTCTGGTCGTGTCGGACGGTTCGACCGATCGTACCGACGCGATCGTCGAGGTTTTTTGCCGCGGACGGCCGGTCAAGCTGGTGCGCACCGGTCGCATCGGCAAATCCGCCGCTCAGAATATCGGGATGCGGCACCCAACCGGCGATATCGTCGTTCTGACCGATGCTGCGGCGAGCTTCGATCCTTGTTGCGTGCGCGAGCTGGTCGCGGCCTTCGCCGATGCGAGTGTCGGCGCTGCGACCGCGCACCTGCGCCTACTGGAACGCTCGGGCGCGGTGGCGGCGAGCCAAAGCATGTACTGGTCCTACGAGCTTAAGATTCGTGAGCTGGAGAGCCGGCTCGGCATCCTTGCGGTCGCAAGCGGGACCGCCATGGCGTTCCGGCGTGCGCTGTTTCGCGATCTGCCGCCACATGTCGGCGACGACGACATCGTTCCGCTCGACATCGCGGACCAGGGCTATCGCGTCGTTCACTGCCTTTCAGCGCTGGCGTATGACGCGTTGGAGCACGAGGATGGCCGCGAGTTCCGCAGCCGGGTGCGCATGACCATGCGCAATTGGATCGGCATCTGGATGGTGCCGTCGCTGCTCGACCCGTTCCGACATCCGGGCTATGCGCTTGCCCTCTGGTCGCACAAACTTCTGCGCTGGCTCGGATCGTTCGGGCTCGTTGCCATGACGATGGCCGCCCTGGCGATGGCTGCGACCGGGACCGGATCTTTCGTCGCGCTCGCCTTTGCGGCATTTCTCGCGGCCGGGGCCGTAGGCATGTGGGCCTCGCGCCGGCGCAAGGCGATCCCGCTGATCGGAACCGTCTACAGCTTCCTTCTCGCCAATGCAGGCTTTTTGGTAGGAATATGCAAGGCGTTGTCCGGGCATCGGATCGTCGCTTACCGATCCGGAATGCGGTCATCATGAATGATCTACGAAAATTCAGCCAACTGCCTTGATATCGCTTGAGGCGGCTTCGGCGGCCGTCACAGGGCTGCCAGTTCGCTGGATTGCCCGTCTTGCGACACGGGCCATCGCGCTATACCGTGCCGAGCGCGCCTGGCGACCCCACGGCGCTGGGCTGTTCTGACTGCGCCGGGCGCGTTCTCTGGCGAGCCCTGTGCTCGGTGCGGTTACCATCTCTGGAGCAAGAGGTCACAAACAAACCGAGACACGATCGCTGGAAACTAGCACTACTTTGGCAGGTTGTGGATTTGATGGGATTCCCAAATCAGTTTTTCAATGATTCATAGGTGGTCTGCTTTTGGAGGGCCGACCATGGCAGGCAGGACTTCGGATTGGGGAGAGGAGCTTGAACGGTGGCTCAATCCGATCGAACAATTCTTCGCCAAACTCAAGGTTATACTCGGAAGGCGGCCGCACGGACCATCGAGAACCTCTGGGCAGTCATTCGCTCTTGCCTCAAGCGCTTCCCGCGACGAGAGTGTGCCGCATATCTGGCCAACGCAGGATATGGTCAACCTTATCGTAAAATGCTCTAGCGATCGAGATCGCGCTGTAGGCCCGGCTGGCCGTCGAACCGAAATATCCCGCAAAGACCACTCATGATGCTGTGACGCCGTCCCTATGGAGCCACTCAGGCGTTTCCCAGCACGCTGGAACGCCCGCAAAACAGAACCTCGTGTGTTTTCAAGTGTCGACGGGAGTGGGTGGATTGCCTCGTGCCTTGCGACTACCGTTCGATGTCCCACGTATTCCCGGTTGCGGCAAATCGTCGTAGTCCGGTCGCGCACCCGGGGCGGTCTTCACGAAAATTGGCGCAAGCGGTGCGGCATCGCCCTCGGTCAAGCGCTCGCTGTTCCGGCCGAACCTTGGGCGGACGTCCGCATCCGGTTCCACCGTCGCCAGAGGAGCATATTTCGAGGCCACGGACGCATCGTGGAATCGATACTGAGTGTGTCCGATGACGAATAAGCCGCCAATCGTGAGCAGCTCATCGAGTTCGGCGACCTGCCGATCGAATTTTTCGAACGGATAGATCTGCTTCAGATTGGTGATGCCCTGTTCCACTATCGCCTGGGGGGTGCTCTGTAGCACAGCCATGCAGAATATTGCATCGAATGGCCCGCGTTGCGCGATGCCCGCCCGCTCGGAGTAGACGAACGCGATCCGCTCATCGACCTTGTGCTTTCTGCATATCGCCAAGCTTCGGCGATTGATTTCGGCGCCGATGATGAAAGCGTTCGGGAAATACCTGCGCAGAGTGAGCACCTCCTCTCCGGTCGAGCATCCATAGGACAGGATGTTCAAATCCTTCCTGTCGCCGAAGTAGGCCTGACACGCAGTGAATACCCTGGGATACCGGTCCATCCAGGTATCTGAAGTAGTTTGGTGCACACTCCCTCTCTTGAACACCTTCAGCAGGGTAACAGATCGATATTGCGCGCTTACGAGGAAGAGCGCCATTCTGTATGCTGCGGTGATTGCCGCGATGCCCGCTCTAACGATCGTGTTTCTACAGGTCCGTCGAGCGCGCAGCGCCTTCTTGACGTTGGCGAATCGTCCCGTCCCGTTGGCACCTGGCATGGTCTGTGAATCGGCTTCCAACATTGACCCCACCCTAATTCGGGTGCAAGCGGTCGAAGTGTCTGTCGAATTCTTGAATTTCTTCGGGAGCCATCGGCGTCCAATCGTACCCCCACCGATCTCAACAAACGGTTTTCGAATCATAGGGTTCTGTCGGTTTGGCGAGGGGGCAATGTTGGAAGCCGATTCACATCAGAGAGCTCGTCCGGCTGTGCCAAGGCATCCAGCGGTCGCGCGAACACGAATTTGTCGCGTGCCGGTGGAAAAAACAGCGCGCTCGACCCTTCGATGGCGGCAGCGGAGGCGGCTTCGTTGTCGCGAACGGGTGCTGGCATGGTCCAACTTTCAAGCGCCATTGCGGCCGGGTCGTGGGGGTGCGTTCCGCCTCTGGCGCCGTCGCCTTCCTTGTCTGCCTCTGCCAGACCAGCGTCGCGCGCGGTAGAGCTGCAACGCCCCGTTGGGCGGAAGGAAATGGCGCATTACGCTGCTATCCGCCCTACGGGCTGCCACAGAATCCCTTACGTCACCATCTCTTGTGGATGCCTTGCGTTCGGCCTCACCCCCCGCTATTATAGTGCTCGAAGGGATGCGGCTGACTGACCCGTCGGAGCTGCGGGGCGCGTTGTTTTGCCGATTTCCGCCTAGTCCCTATCTGTCTTACGTAGAGTGAGTGCCCATATGCAAGTCTCACCACAACCCCCTCGGCCGCCTCATCTCGACGCGTCCCCCCTACATCCGATCTCACGTCGACGCGCTTGGCGCACTCCTAAAGTTATTTTATCAGTTATTGAATCTACGCAGGGGGGGTTTGCAAACCCTGTCGTTGCTGGAGAACAACATTTCCCTTCACTTGGGAGTGTAAGTAATCATTCTTCTTGACGGATGGTACGTTCTCGCCCCATTGCTGTGCTACCCCCTTCCTGCCGTCAAATTCCATGCGGGGCAGGACGCTAAACCGGGATTCTCCAAGATGACTCCCGAACTGGCGTGAATACTCGCGTTTTTCCGGCCTTCCCGCAAGACAGAAGCGAGGTTCGGACGACTTCCGCCACCACTGGCAGCCCGAACGGTGGTCGAGGGG
>PLJS01000025.1 GCA_003140315.1 Hyphomicrobiales bacterium | reverse complement strand
TATTCGTGCGCCTCGATCCCTCGTAGAGTATACCCGCCCCTACGGCCACCAGTCGCGCTGACTTGGCGGCAGATTGGCCGAACTGAGCCTTCGCTAAACCCTGAATCGACCGCGGAACCGTTAGACACTTACTAGTGGCATATCTATAATACTGCAATCATCGTAAGCNNCCTTGTGACACGTACGAGTGGCATCTCTATGCTCGTACACCATCGTAAGCCGTACGACGAAATGCCGCAGAGCACTTTTACGCCTGAGCGTTGTACAGCGGAAGCGCTTCGGCGGCCCGGAAGCGCGCTGGGTCACTGCTTCGCGGAGTGAACGGCGCCGACCGCAGTTTGTATCGCTGACATCAATGTATCCCGCAATGCTGCAGGAGCCGGCGCGGCATCGATCCAATACGCAAGCGCGTAGGCAAGAAGCACAGCCCCGAACCGGCCCAACAGCCGCTCCGCGAACCCCGCCAGCAATGCGATAAAGACGATGACGGCGATCACTAGCGCCTTCCAGAAAACCACGCCCAAAATCACCAGTGCCACGAGATAAAACGACGCCATCAGGACGCGGCGGAACGGAAACAACAAAAGCAATTTGATCAGTTCATCCAGCGCCAGCGAAGAGTGTCGTGCTTCGAACTCAGGCATGTTATTTCCGACGTCCAATGTCGGCTCGTCCACTCGACGGCCTGTCATGCTTCCAATTGCGCTCCTTGGGGACACCCCCATGACCTTCTTATCCTCATTGTAGATGAGCGCCAAGCGGCGTCGAACGCACGTAGCGCGTGTGAGGCATTACCGGGACGCGGCGGTCGCTGGCCACGGCTGCATTTACGGACCCGGAAATGAACGCAGCCGCTTTCGATCGTGCCCCTGCTCGATGGGGCGCAGGCAGCGTTCGGCGATCGTCGACAACTTCACCGGGGAATGCTTGGCGCTCGTGCCGACACGTCATTGCCCGGGCAGCGGGTCGCGCGCGAGCTCGAAGCGCTCATTGCAGTCCGTGATTGCTCGGCGCTGTGCATCTCCGACAACGGCACCGAGTTCGCCGGCATTGGCGATCCTGCGCTGGTCCGGGAGGCCCGGGTCGAATGGTATTACATCGCCCCGCAGCAGAACGGCTTCATCGAGAGTTTCAATGGCCGACTGCGCGATGAACTGCTGAACGAGACGCTCCTCACGGCGCTCAACCACGCGCGTGAGGCGCCGGCGAGTTGGATGGAAGACTACAACGCCGTCCGGCTGCACAGCGCGCTCAGCAATCCGCCGCCAGTAACCAATGCCACACTCCGCGCTCCCCGCGACACAACGGTTTGCTGTTGGCGTTCGCGACGCCGATGACGAACGCAAAACCAAGTTCGTTGGCCCGCTCGTATGTCAAACGCGCAAGCCTTGTGAAGAGACCCTTTCGTTGGGCCTCGGGCGCCGTTGCCGTATTCATCGAAAGAAGTCCACGAACGGAACGGCCGTCTATACTGGCGTTGAGCGGCACCGTGATGTAGTGCACGACCAACGCATCGTTCTCAAATGCGTCATGGCCGACGACCTCGCCGGCCGGATTGTCGCGATAGCGCCACGCGATCGCCTCCGCGCTGTGCTTCGCATGTGCGCCGAATACGCGTTGAAGGATCTGTTGGTAGGCACCAAGCAATTGCGCCGAGGTCCCCGACCGCACGATCTCCATNNGGCCAATGTTGACATCCCACGAGAATTTCCTAAAGCTACGTCGTGGCGTATGGTCGCAGATCGTCACTCATTTCTCAAGTTCTCCGTTACACGTGGTGCCCTTCCGCCAGTGCGCAGAATGAAAAGTACCCACGCTCGACTGTTGCATTTGGCGGAGACAAACGTCGCGATCTGTCTGACGCTCGGGGCGGCTGCGGTCTTTCTGATGCTCTTGGCGGCCGTGCTGGGTCTTTATCCCGTCGTGTTTGCCGACGAGTATGTCTACAGCAAGATTGCGCGTCTGGTGCCGTTCGCGGACGCGCCAGTCCCGGGATATTTTTNNGCGCACGTGTGCTGAACGCCTTCCTTTTTGTCGCCGCAGCACCGTTTATCTACATCGTTGCACGACGCGTCGCCGGCAGATTGCCCGCCATGGTCGTCGCACTCCTTGCGATCGCCGGACCGGTCAACAGCTATGCGGCTTACTTCATGCCGGAGGCCGCGTACTTTCTGGCATTCTGGGTTTTCGCAGCTTTGCTCCTTGCAGAACGCATCTCGCCGCCTGCACTTCATTACGCCGTCTGTGGCGTGTCCTTCGCTCTTCTCGCTCTCATCAAGCCGCATGCGCTGTTTCTGCTCCCNNAGGGCTGGCCCGTGAGCATCCTCAGGAACGCAGCCGTATTGCTGCTGACAGCGGGCATCGTGAAGTTCGGGCTGTCCTATCTACTCGCCGGGCGAAGCGGGTTGACGTTTTTTGGACCCTTATACAGCGAAATGGCGGCCTCGCGGCCGGCGGATATTCAACGGCTACTCTCCGTCGCCTGGAACACGGCCGACAATCTCCGCGGCCACGTGTTTGCAATGTCCCTGCTTTTCGGACTNNGCTTGAGAACGCCCGCACCTGCATTCGCCTTGTTCTCGTTATCCTCGCTGACGATCTTGATCCTGGTGTCTGCGCTGTTCGCCGCGTCAGTCGCAGGCTCGGGCCCATACGAGAGCATCGAACGACTGCATATGCGCTACTACAACTTCGAATTTCCCATTCTGTTGATCATTGCCGCATACGCGACGACAGCCGCGGATCANNGCGCGCACGCGGCTATCGCCGCTCCGGCACTCGCTCCGCTCGCGCCTACGCGACGACAGCCGCGGATCAGTCTTCACCGCTCGGCCGTCTCCTGATAGCGATTCCACTGTGCGCAATCATCGCCTATGCGGTATTCACGCATCTCGACGGTTTTCTGCCCGACTTCGTCGACGCTCCCGAACTGCGCGGCGTCAGCGCCGGTCGCAGGACGTTCTGGATCGTCGGTACGCTGTCGTCGGCATCCATCGCGTTGTGGGCCTGGCGCCCGCGGCCGGGTGCCCGGCTCTTTCTCTTTGTCTGCGTGCCGCTTTGTACCGCAGTCGCCTGGTACTTCGTGATGAAGGACCTGCGGCCGCACATGAATGCGGACGCGTATGACCGCGCGGGCACGTTCGTCCGACAGTTCCTGCCGAGCCAGGAGCGCGACAAGCTCGTCGTCGCCGGCGATAGCGTGGCGGCCTTACACCGCGCAATGTTTCTTGTCGACAGCCCCAACGTACGGCTGGAGGTTACCTCCGCGTCGAAGCGCGACGGCGAGCTCAAGCTGCCCGCCGGCACGCATTGGGTCCTATCGTTCGAGGACGAACCGTCGAAGGTGGACGCATTCTCGCTGTTGCGAATGCCCGGGTTTATTCTCGCGCGTCTGGCGGTCGACCTGACCGCCGACTTCACGGTTCCGCCCACGCTTGGCATCATCGCATCGACCGGCGGACTGTCGAACCCCGAGCCGATCGGCACTTGGTCGACAGGCAAGCTCGTGACGCTGAGATTCGCCGGCCCGCTTCCGGAACGCTTCACGCTGCAGCTCACCGGCACGGCGTTCGGGCCGAACGCCGGCCGCCCCTTCACGGCGCGCGTCGGAGACGGCGTGGCGGAATTCGAGCTGGCGCAAGGCACCGAAACCAAGATGCTGGAGTTTCACAATCCGTCGCGGTCGGACTCGCTCGCCATTGAAGTGCCGGCGCCGACGTCGCCGCAGGATATCGGCCTGTCTCCCGATCA
>PLJS01000248.1 GCA_003140315.1 Hyphomicrobiales bacterium | reverse complement strand
CGCGCCTGGGGCGTGCCGATCGCGGTGTTCGTGCGCGAACTCGGCGACGGCTCGGTCGAAATCCTCAAAGACGACGCGATCAACCAGCGCATCGGCGACGCCTTCGAGGCCGAAGGCGCCGACGCCTGGTATGCGGCGGGTGCGCGCGAGCGCTTTCTCGGAAGCCGCGCGAACGAGGACTGGCAACCGGTCACCGACATCCTCGATGTCTGGTTCGACTCAGGATCCACGCATGCCTTCGTGCTGGAGGACCCGCACCATTTCCCGAGCCTTGCCGGCATCAAGCGCACGATCCATGGCGGGCCCGACACCGTCATGTACCTGGAAGGCTCGGACCAGCATCGCGGCTGGTTTCATTCCTCGCTGCTTGAATCCTGCGGCACGCGCGGCGTCGCCCCGTTCGACGTGGTGCTCACCCACGGCTTCATCCTCGACGAGAAGGGCGAGGACAAGATGTCGAAGTCGCGGGGCAACGTGGTCTCGCCGCAGGACGTGATGCGCACGCACGGCGCCGATATCCTGCGGCTCTGGGTCACGGCGTCGGATTATGCCGACGACATCCGCTTCGGGCCAGAAATCCTGAAGAACTTCACGCAGACGTATCTGAAGCTGCGCAACACGCTGCGCTGGATGCTCGGCAACCTCGCGCACTTCCGCCCCGAGGATCGTATCGAGCGAGCGCGGATGCCGGAGCTCGAGCGCTTCATGCTGCACAGCCTCGCCGAGCAGGACATGTCGGTGCGTCAGGCGTTTGCCTATTTCGACTACAAGCGCGTGTTCGCGACGCTGATCCCGTTCATGACCGTCGATCTCTCGGCGTTCTATTTCGATATCCGCAAGGACGCGCTCTATTGCGATCCGATCTCGTCGGAACGGCGCAAGGCGTGTCTCACCGTGCTCGACCAGCAGTTGCGCTGCCTCGTCACCTGGCTCGCCCCGATGCTGTGCTTCACCACGGAGGAGGCCTGGCTGTCGCGCTATCCCTCCGAGGACGGCTCGGTGCACCTGCAGGAACTGCCGAGCGTACCCTACGATTGGTTCGACCAGCCCCTGGCCGACAAGTGGGAGAAGGTGCGCAACGTCCGCCGCGTCGTCACCGGCGCGCTGGAGCTGGAGCGAGCCGCCAAGCGCATCGGCTCGTCGCTGGAGGCCGCGCCGCTGGTCTACGTGTCCGATCCCGACCTGTTCGGCGCGCTGGTCGATTTCGATCTCGCGGAGGTCTGCATCACATCGGCGGCGACGCTGGTCGAGGGCGAGGGACCGGCGGATGCGTTCCGCCTCGAAGACGTCAAAGGCGTCGCCGCGGTGCCGCGCCGCGCCGAGGGCCGGAAGTGCGCGCGTTCATGGAAGATCAGCGCGGCGGTCGGCTCCGATCCGCAATATCCCGACGTGACCCCGCGCGACGCCCAGGCGCTGCGCGAATGGGATGCGATGCCCAAGGCGGCGGAGTAGCGGTGCAACCGTCCGCCACCCTTTGGGGCCCACTCACCCGGCTCGGGCTGGTCATGGCGGTCGCCGCCTGCGCGGTCGATCAGGCGGTCAAGCTCTGGCTCCTGTTCGGCTTCGATCTCGCCCACCGCGGCATCGTCAGGCTGACGCCGTTCCTGGACCTGGTGCTCACCTGGAACACCGGCATCAGCTACGGCCTGTTCCCGCAGGAGGGCAGCCTCGGGCGCTGGCTGCTGCTGGCCGCCAAGATCGTCGCGGTCGCGCTGCTGTGGGGCTGGCTCGCGCGCTCGCGCTCTGGGCTCACGGCCGCGTCGCTCGGGCTGATCATCGGGGGGGCGGTCGGTAACGCCATCGACAGCCTCGCCTATGGGGCGGTCGCGGATTTCGTCCTGTTCCATGTCACGACGGCGACCTACAATTTCACCTGGTACGTGTTTAACCTTGCAGATGCCGCCATCGTTGCCGGAGTGCTTGGACTCTTGTATGAATCCTTCGTTCCGGGCCATGCCGCAAAAGCGCCCTGATCGGCCCTGCATAGTTGGGACCATCCGGGGGCGGCGCGGATCGCAGATGCCGATCGAAAATCGAGCGCTGACGGGATGACTGTCATGGCTGACGAAAATAAGAGCAAACGCCTGCGCCGGGCCCTGATGGCCGCGGCGTGCGGCCTGTTGCTGGGCTTCTCCGGTGTCGTTTCCGCCTATGCGGGCGACGACGAGGACGAGGACACGTTCGAGCAGAAGATCATCAAGAACATCCTCGGCGGCATCGGCGTGGATGTCGGCCGTCCGGGGATCGACTACCGCGAGCGCTCGCCGCTGGTCCTGCCGCCGACGCGCGATCTGCCCGCGCCGGCCGCCGCGAACGAGACCGTGCGCAACCCGGTCTGGCCGCGCGAGCAGCGACGGAAAGTCGTGGCGCAGCCGAAGCCGAACGTGCGGGCCACGTCGGAGGATCTGGGCACCAGCGCACCCATGACGCCGGACGAATTGCGCCAGGGGACCACAACGCGCAGCAGCCGTATCACCGATCCCTCGCAATCGGGCTCGCTCGAGGAACCCAATATCGGCCGTCCGATGGCACCGGCCGAGCTCAACACGCCCGGCATCTTCAGCTGGGGTGCCCTCTGGGGCACCAAGACCGAAACGGCGCCGTTTGAACGCGAGCCCGCGCGCTCTGCGCTGACCGATCCGCCGCAGGGCTATCAGACGCCCTCGGCGAACGCGCCTTACGGCACCGCGGCGGACACTCCGTCCGGCTGGAAGATTCCGACGGTCCTGGATCGGCCGGTCGGCAGCGCCGACAATTGACCGGGATTTCCGCAGCAATCGCCGACCATGCCTGACAGGCACCCGGGGTTTCTCAGCGTCATGGTGCCGGCAGTCCTGATCCGCGCGCTCGCCCTCGCCGCCGCCGGCGCGGTATTCTTGCTGCCGCTCGCGCGCAGCGCGCCGGCGGCGCCGGCCATTGGGCATTTCACGCTCGCAAACGGCCTCGAAGTGGTCGTCATCCCGGACCACCGCACCCCGGTCGTCACTCACATGCTCTGGTACAAGGTCGGCTCCGCGGACGAGCAGCCGGGCAAGTCGGGCATCGCGCATTTCCTCGAACACCTGATGTTCAAGGGCACCGCCAAGAACCCGGCTGGGCGCTTCTCGCAAGCCGTCGCGACCATCGGCGGCCAGGAGAACGCATTCACCTCGACGGACTACACCGGCTATTTCCAGCGCACCTCGCGCGAGTATCTGAAGACGCTGATGGAATTCGAGGCCGACCGCATGACCGGCCTCGTGCTCACCGACGCCAACGTGGTCCCTGAGCGCAGCGTGATCCTGGAAGAGCGCAACATGCGTGTCGACAACGATCCGTCGGCGCGCCTCTCCGAACAGGTGGCGGCGGCGCTCTATCTCAATCATCCCTATCATCACCCGACGCTCGGCTGGCGTCACGAGATGGAGACGCTCAACCGCGAGGACGCGCTCGCCTTCTACGGCCGCTTCTACGCGCCCAACAATGCCGTGCTGGTGGTCGCCGGAGACGTCACGGCGGACGAGGTGAAGACGCTCGCGGAGGAAACCTACGGCAGGGTCGAGCGCCGCGGCGTATTCGGCCCGCGCGTGCGGCCGCAGGAGCCCGAGCCGATCGCCGCCCGCCAGGTCGCGTTCGCCGATCCGCGGGTGACGCAATCGAGCGTGCAGCGCAGCTATCTGGCACCCTCCGCGGCGCGCGCGAAGCCGGGCGAGGCCGAAGCCCTCGACGTGCTCGCGCACGTGCTCGGCAGCGGCTCGAACAGCCTGCTCTATCGCGCGCTGGTCGTGGACAAGCGGCTCGCGACCAATGCCGGTGCCTGGTACGTGGAGACGGCGCTCGACCTCTCGCGCTTTGGCGTCTACGCGACGGCGGCCACCGGCGTGCCGCTCTCGAAAGTCGAGGCGGCGCTCGACGAGGTGATCGTGGCGTTCCTCGAACGGGGCCCGGACGCGGACGAACTCGAGCGCGCCAAGAGCCGCATGATCGCGGATTACGTCTACGCGCAGGACAATCAGGCCACCCTCGCCCGCATGTACGGCGCAGCGCTCACCACCGGCTTGACGGTCGAGGACGTGCTGGCGCGGCCGGCGCGGCTGCGCGCGGTGACGGCGGACGCAGTGCGCGAGGCCGCGCGCCTCTACCTCGACAAGCGGCGCTCGGTCACCGGCTACCTCGTCAAGGACATCAAGGACGCGGCGCCGCACGAGGAGAAACGCTCGTGATGGAACTTGCGCGCGTCGCACTGACGGCCGCCTTCGCGCTGGCGCTCGCGACCGCCGCGGATGCCGCCAGCAAGATCGAGCCGATCGTCAGCCCCGGCGGGCTCAAGGCCTGGCTGGTGCGCGAGCCCGCGGTGCCGATGGTCGCGATGGAATACGCCTTCAGGGGCGGCGCCGATGCCGATCCGGTCGACAAGCCCGGCGTCGCCAACATGGTGGCAGCGCTGCTCGACGAGGGCGCGGGCGAGCTCAGTGCGCGCGTGTTCCAGGAGCGGCTCGAGGAACGCGCGATCCAGATGACCTTCTCGGCGGGACGCGACCAGTTCCGCGGCTCGCTGCTGACGCTGGACGACAACCTCGATCAGGCGACCGAGATGCTGCGGCTCGCGCTCACGGCGCCGCGCTTCGACGCCGAGCCGGTCGAGCGCATCCGCAGCCAGGTGGTGGCCGGGCTGCGCCGGGCGACCACCAGCCCGACCGACATCGCAAACCAGCGCTGGTGGGCGGAGGCGTTTCCGGACCATCCCTACGGGCGCCCGGACAGCGGCACGCTCACATCCGTGCCGCAGGTCACGATCGACGACCTCAGGGCCTATGTGCGCCAGGTGCTGGCGCGCGGCACGCTGACGATCGCGATCGTCGGCGACATCGACGCGGAGCGCGCCGGGCGCCTGATCGACCGCGTGTTCGGCGAGCTTCCGGCCAAGGCCGCGCTGCCGACGATCCCGCCCGCCACGATGCAGGGTCTCGGCAAGCGCGTGCTGATCGACCTCGACGTGCCGCAGACCGTGATCGATTTCGGCGGTCCGGGCCTCGCGCGCCACGATCCCGATTTCTTCACCGCCTACGTGGTCAACCACATCCTCGGCGCCGGCACGCATACGTCGCGGCTCTATCGCGAGGTACGCCAGGTGCGCGGCCTTGCCTATTCGATGCGCACCAGCCTCATTTGGTTGGAGCACGCCGCCGTGATGGTCGGCGGCACCGCGACGCGCGGCGACCGCGCGAAGGAAACGCTCACCGTGATCGAGCAGGAGATCAAGCGGCTGGCCGAGGACGGGCCGACTCAGGACGAGCTCGACGAGGCCAAATCCTATCTGCGGGGCGCTTATGCGATCGCCTTCGATACCTCGTCGAAGATCGCCGGCCAGCTCGTGCAGATTCAGCTCGACAATCTCGGCATCGATTATCCGGAACGCCGCGGCGCGATGATCGATGCTGTGACGCTCGCCGACGCCAAGCGCGTGGCGGAGAGCCTGCTCGACAAGGGACTGCTGGTCACGGTGGTCGGACGCATGCAAGGGTTCAACAAGACGAATTAGCGCGGAGCCGGGCTTTCCGCCCGGCCATAACGACAATGGCGATCCGCATCACCGACGACATTTCAATCGACGAGCGCGAGATCGAGGAGAGCTTCGTGCGCTCCTCCGGTCCCGGTGGGCAGAACGTCAACAAGCTCTCGACCGCGGTGCAGTTGCGCTTCGACGTGCGCCGCTCGCCATCGCTGCCGAACGACGTGGCGCTACGGCTGATGCGGCTTGCCGGCAAGCGCGTGACCAAGGACGGCGTGATCGTCCTGATCGCGCAGCGCCACCGCACGCAGGAGCGCAACCGCGCCGACGCGCTGGAGCGGCTCGTTGCGCTCGTCCGCGAGGCGGCGACGCCCCCGACGCCGCGCCGCGCGACCAAGCCGACGCGTGCATCGAAGGAGCGGCGGCTGGAAGGCAAGAAGGTCCGCTCGGCGATCAAAGGCATGCGGCGCGCGAAGCCTGCGATGGATTAGCGCTCGCTCCGTGGCGCTACCTCAGGTCCCGGTCGCCGCGTTGACCCAGTGGCCGTGCGTGAACAGCCACAGGAACAGCGTGCCGGCGAGCCCGAACACGACGCCGACCACGAGGATCACGCCCGCGCCCTCGCTGTTGGCGGGCTCCAGCACCGCCGTGTCGGGGTGCGCGGGATCGTAGTGGACCGCGACATCCTGGCCCTGGCTGTAGCGCGCCACGACCTTCTCGGCGCGCTTCGGCGTGCCATACGCCACCGACCCGCCCGGCTTCCAGGTGTCGGTCGCATAATCGTCGCCACCGACGCGATAGGTAAAGCGGATCTCGGGGCGATACATGATCCTGGTGCGCTCTTCGCCGAGCTTGTCGTCGTCATCGCGCTCGATACGCTCTTCTTCCTGGACGATCTTGGAGGTGACGATCTTGCCTTCCGTCGTCGGCCAGGATGCGCTCGCCCTGCGCCCGCGAAGCTGCATCACATAGGCGACGACTGAGCCGACCGCGATGAGCAGCGCGCCGATCGGCAGCAGCAGCGCGAAGTAGGGAAGGCCGTTCGGCATCATCAGCATCTTGCCGGCGATGGCATGCGCGGTGAGCACGGTGCTGATCGCCGTAAAGACGACGAGGAAGACGATCGTGGTGGTGAACGTGCTCTTGCCCTGCGGGTCGAGCGAGGAATGCGCCGGGTCGGCCGGATCGTAATAGATGTCGACCTCGCGCCCTTCGGGGAATTTCTTCAGCATCGCCTTCGCGACAATACCCATCGCGCGTGACTTGCCGCCGATCTTCGTGGCATAGGCCTCGTAGTCCTTCTCGCCGACGCGGTAGCGATAGCGGATGACGGCGCCGGTGTCGGCGGCATCGTGAAACGAGGGGTGCGTCGGCGTCACGTCGGCCTTGGAGATCGTGATCTTGCCTTCGACCACCGACCAGTTGCGGCCCGCGGACGTGTCCCCGATCCTTCTCCACAGGGCGTAGATCTGGTTGAGCACGATGAACCAGCCGAACGCCGCGATGACGGCGGTCCAGACCAGGGCGGTGGTCGAAAGCATGACGTTTTCCGTGGCTTTGTGACGGGGTATGCCCGCGTTTGTCGCTACGGCCATGCAAATGGTTCAACGAATGGCTAGATTGACGCCTCCGACGCGCCCTTTTCCGAGTCGCTCCATGCCGGTCCGCCAGCTTGCCGAGACCACGGTCAACCGCATCGCCGCCGGCGAGGTGGTCGAGCGGCCGGCAAGCGTGGTGAAGGAGCTCACCGAGAACGCGCTCGACGCGGGCGCCAGCCGCATCGAGATCGTCACCGACGGCGGCGGGCAGCGCCTGATCCGCGTCAGCGACGACGGCGACGGCATGACGCGCGCGGACCTCGCGCTGTGCGTCGAGCGCCACGCGACCTCGAAGCTGCCCGAGGACGACCTGATGGCGATCGCGACGCTCGGCTTCCGCGGCGAGGCGCTGCCCTCGATCGGCGCGGTCGCGCGGCTTGCGATTGCGACGCGCCACGCGGGTGAGCCGAACGCCTGGGCGATCATGGTCGATGCCGGCATGAAGTCCGACGTGAAGCCGGCAGCGCTCACGAACGGCACGCGCGTCGAGGTGCGCGATCTGTTCTACGCGACGCCGGCGCGGCTGAAATTCCTGAAAACCGAGCGCACCGAAGCCGAGGCGATCCGCGACGTGGTGCGCCGGCTCGCCATGAGCCGGCCGGATGTTGCGTTTACGCTCGCGGGCGAGGAGCGCGCCGCCGTGACGTGGGGCGCGGCACCGCACGGCGCGGCCGGGCGCCTGGCGCGGCTCGGCGACATATTGGGGGCGGACTTCCGCCAGAACGCCGTGGAGGTGCGCGGCGGGCCCGAGGGCCTAACGATTGCGGGCTATGCGGGGCTGCCGACCTACACGAAAGGCAATGCGCTCGGCCAATATCTGTTCGTCAACGGCCGGCCGGTGCGCGACCGGCTGCTGCTCGGCGCGGTGCGTGGGGCTTACGCCGACTACCTGCCGCGCGACCGCCATCCGGTGGTGGCGCTGTTCATCACCGTCGACCCGCGCGAGGTCGACGTGAACGTGCATCCGGCCAAGACCGAAGTGCGCTTCCGCGATTCAGGTCTCGTGCGCTCGTCCATCGTACGCGCCTTGCAAGAAGGGCTCGCACGCGAGGCGCAGCGCGCCGCGACCACCGGCGGCGCCGCGACCGTCGCGGCGTTCCGGCCGAACACTGCGGCACGCGGCTGGGATTGGCGCGCCTCGCCGGCACGGCCTTCGTCTTTTGCAACGGACGGCGCGACGGCGCTGGCCGGTTTCGAGGAAGCCGCGCAGGCGGCGTTCGACACCGGCGCGCCTTCGGCGGATGCCCGCATCATCGCGGAGACCGCGCCCGATCTGGTCGACCGCCCGCTCGGCGCAGCGCGCGCACAGGTGCATGAAACTTACATTGTGTCGCAGACGCGCGACGGCGTCGTGATCGTCGATCAGCACGCAGCCCATGAGCGCATCGTCTATGAGCGCATGAAGGCCGTGCTCGACAAGACCGGCGTCGCCCGGCAGATCCTGCTGATCCCCGAGATCGTCGAGCTCGACGAAGCCGACGTGGAGCGGCTGAACGCGCGCGCCGAGGAGTTGGCGCGTTTCGGCCTGATGCTCGAGCCGTTCGGCCCCGGCGCAGTCGCGGTGTCGGAAACACCCTCGATGCTTGGCGAGATCGACGCGCAGGCGCTGGTCCGCGACTTGGCCGAGCACATCGCCGAATGGGACGAGGCGCTGCCGCTCGAGCGCCGGCTGATGCATGTCGCCGCCACCATGGCGTGCCACGGCTCGGTGCGCGCCGGGCGCCGCCTCAAGGGCGACGAGATGAACGCGCTGTTGCGCGAGATGGAGGCGACGCCAAACTCCGGCCAGTGCAATCACGGCCGGCCGACCTATGTGGAATTGAAGCTCGGCGATATCGAGCGGCTATTCGGGAGGAAGTAGGCGCCGTCAGCGCCGCCGCAAAATCGCGAACTCCGTATCGTCGTATTTTCTCCGCTCGATCTCCTCATAACCCTCCGGCGCCTTGAACGCCGCATCCGCCGCCTCTTCGACCACGATCAGCGCCTCGTCGGTCAACCACCCGCCGTCGCGCGCCGACGTCAGCGCCTTTTCGGCGAGGCCCTTGCCGTAAGGCGGATCGAGGAAGGCAAGCGAAAACGGCATGTTCGGATGCGCGGCGCCGAGCTTGGTTGCGTCGCGGCGGAAGATGCGCGTGATGGCCGCCACGCCGAGCGCTTCGACGTTCTGGCGCATCAGCGCGCGCGCCTCGGCGCCGTCGTCGACGAACAGCGCGAAGGCGGCGCCGCGCGAGAGCGCTTCGAGCCCGAGCGCGCCGGTGCCGGCGAAGAGATCGAGCACGCGCGCGCCCGAGACCGGATCGCCATAGGCGTGGATCAGGATATTGAACAGCGCCTCGCGCAGCCGGTCGGCGGTCGGGCGCACGGCTTGCGATTTCGGCGCCGCGAGCGCACGGGCGCGCAGGCGTCCGCCGACGATGCGCATTACAGCATGATCCCGAAAAGTGGGAACCGGTTTTCGGAAAAGATCATGCTGCTAACGATCCCGCGGCTTATCCCTCCCCCGCTTGCGGGGGAGGGTCGCGGGCGCAGCCCGCCGGGTGGGGGCTCTGTCACGATCGCCAGAGGATGGCCTTGCCCCCTCCCCGCGCTTCGGCCGATGGAATTTTCTCTGCTCGGCTGACGGCGCCGCGCGCTTCTTGGATTTTATTTCCTTGCGATCGTCTCTCTTGCCGTCATCCTGAGGCGGCCGCCGCAGGCGGCCCTCGAAGGAGGGCGGCCCGTCGGACGCCGTCGCCCTTCGAGATCCCCCCACCCTCCCCTCCCCCGCGCGCGGGGGAGGGATAGGGAGGGGGCGCTCCTGAGAGTGACGGCTGTCTTGTTCATTCAGCGGCGCGGAGAAATCCGCGCCCGCGAGACGCGCGAGCTTCTCGCCGAGTTGGTCGCGCAGCACGCGTGTCGGCACTTCCTCGATCTTACCGTCCTCGATCTCGCCCAACTGAAAAGGACCGAACGACACACGTATAAGCCGCGCGACATGCAGGCGGAGATGGCGCAGCACATTGCGTACCTCGCGGTTCTTGCCCTCGCGAATGGCAAACGTGATCCAGACGTTCGAGGCCTGCTCGCGGTTGAGCGTCGCATCGATCGGTCCGTAATTGATGCCGTCGACCGTGACGCCATCGCGCAATTCGTCGAGCTGGGCCTGCGTCACCTTGCCGTGCGCGCGCACGCGGTAGCGGCGCAGCCACGCGGTGGCCGGCAATTCGAGCGCGCGCGCGAGCCCGCCGTCATTGGTGAGCAGCAAGAGCCCTTCGGTATTGAGGTCGAGCCGGCCGATGCTGACGAGCCGCGGCAATTCCTTCGGGAGCCCTGAGAAAATGGTCGGGCGGCCCTGCGGGTCGGCGGTCGTGGTCACGAGGCCGCGCGGCTTGTGATAGAGAAACAGCCGCGTCCGCTCCGCGCGCGGCAGCGGCTTGCCGTCGACCGCGATGCGGTCGTTGCCGGTCACGTTGAGGGCTGGCGATGAAATCTTGTCGCCGTTCACCGCGACGCGCCCGGCCGCGATCCAGGCCTCGGCTTCCCGGCGCGAGGCGAGGCCCGCGCGCGCGATGACTTTCGCGATGCGCTCGCCGTCCGGCGTTTGCTTGCTGGTCATGATGCTCCGCCATGCCCGGCCTTGCGCCGGGCATCCACGTCTTTGCCGCCGGCCGTGTATAAAGACGTGGGTGGCCGGGACAAGCCCGGCCATGACGGAGCTTCATGTCCCAGTCTTTTATGGACCTTGCATTGGCCGAGGCCCGCGCCGCGCAAGCGGCCGGCGAGGTGCCGGTCGGCTGTGTCGTGGTGCGCGAGGGCGCCGTGATCGCACGCGCAGGAAACCGCACATTGGCGGACCGCGATCCGACCGCGCATGCGGAAGTTGTGGCGATCCGGCAGGCGGCGGCCGCACTCGGCAGCGAGCGGCTTATCGATTGCGATCTCTACGTGACGCTCGAGCCGTGCGCGATGTGTACGGCGGCGATCTCGTTCGCACGCATTCGCAGGCTCTATTACGGCGCGGCCGATCCGAAAGGCGGCGCGGTCGAGAGCGGCGTGCGGTTCTTTTCGTCTCCCACGTGCCATCACCGGCCGGACGTCTATGGCGGTATGGCGGAGAGCGAAGCTGCGGCGATGCTGCGGGATTTTTTCGCCGCGCGCCGATGACATTTTGCGAGGTGCGCCGATCGCCGGAACTTTTTTCCAGCCCTCGGACTTATTGCCTCCAATACCTGGCGCTGTTCTGGCACTAAACCTCGACGCGCGCGACGTGTCGCAAGCCGGGCGTTCCGCGCCCGGCTTGTTGCGTTTACGTCGAAGCGGCTGACGGGATTTTTCTCCGGCTCCGGTGACGCCGCTCGGCTTGGTTCCCATCTTTTTGCTGCGCTCGCGAGAGGAACAGTGCAAGCGGCCAGAGGTTGTCATTCCATAGGGTGTCAAAATCCAAGGAGTGACGACATGAAACTCATCCCATTGAGCGCAGCCCTTCTGATCGCCAGCGGCGTCGCGGCTTTCGCACAGGAACCGCCGCGTCTCGGCGACGCACATCCGCCCGGCGCGTTGCGACAGGGCGGCGTTCCGCCTGCCGCCGTGTTGCGCCGCGACGACAACATGGCGCCGTTCACGACTTTCCAGTCCCGGCAGGTTTCGGGACGGCCGCAGGAGTTCGGCAACAATCCGACGCCGACCCGCAACGATCCTGCCGGCACGCGCACGTAGTGCCGCGGCGGCTGTCAGTAATCTGACTTGAGCGTTCGTCCGGGCGGGCCGCGGCCCGCCCGGCGCTCTGTTGTTTCAACGCTGCTGCTATGCGAGTAGCGCGCCGAGCTTCTCCCTCACCTCCGCCTTGATCGGCTCCGCGGCGCGCAGGATCGCGCTCGCCTGCAAGAAGTCGAGCATGCGGAAGATGCCGATGTTCGGCCGCAGCACGAGATCGGGCGCGCCACTCTTGAGTTTCTCGGCGACGATCGTGTGGCCCATCAGCGTGATGGCGGCGAACAGGCTCTCCCATGGGTCGGGCACGCCTTTGCGCTCCGCCGGGCCGCCGGACACATCGACCGCCAGAACGACATCCGCCTTGCCGCGCAGCACGCCAAAGGGGAGCGGATCGACCGTGCCGCCGTCGACCAGCACGCGGCCGTCGATCTCGACCGGGCGCACGAGCCCCGGCACCGCCATCGAAGCCGAGATCGCCACTTTGAGTTCGCCGGTCGTGAACGCGATCGCCTCCAGGCCATGCAGGTCGGCCGCGATCAGCGTGAGCGGGGTTTTGAGGTCGGCGAAGTTCGGCGGCAGAAGCTCGGCGAGAAACGCGTCGTAGAATTTTCCGCCATCGACCACCAGCGGATTACCGAAACCGGCGCCCAAAATCTCGGACCACGCCACGGCCCGCGCAGCCATCACGCGGCGCAGCACTTCGCCGCGGTCATGCGCGACCTTGATGAGATGGCGGCGCATGGCGCGCCCGCTCAGTCCCGCCGCGTAACCGGCGCCGATCACCGCGCCGATCGAGGCGCCCGCGATCGCGACCGGACGCACGTCCATCTCGTCGAGCGCCTCGATCACCGCGATATGGGCGAGGCCGCGCGCGCCACCCGCGCCGAGCGCGAGCGCGAAGGTCTTCACGCAGCGCCCGCTTGCCACGCGAACTCCCACGCCTTGGCGGCGAGCGGGCGCACCATCGCGGCGCGCGCCGGCGCGTTCTCGTTGGTCGCCGTGCCGTCGCGTACGCGCCCGACGATTCCCTGCAGGATCGCGGCGAGACGGAAGAAATTGTAGGCGAGGTACACCGAAAGATAAGGCCGCGGATCGAGGCCGGTGCGCGTCACATAGGCTTCGACATAAGCGGGAAGCTGCGGAATGCCGAGGGACCCAAGATCGAGGCCGACCAGCGTGCCGGTGCCGGCGCCGGCTTCGGTCGTCGGCATGTGCCACTGCATCAGGTGATAGGTGAAATCGGCGAGCGGATCGCCCAGGGTCGAGAGCTCCCAGTCGAGCACGGCGAGCACCTTCGGCTCACTCGCTTGCAGGATCACGTTGTCGAGGCGGTAGTCGCCGTGCACGAGGCGCACAGGAGCCGGTGGCGGCAGGTGGCCGGGCAGCCACGCCATCAGGCGCTCCATGTCGTCGATCTTGTCGGTCTCGGAGGCGCGGTACTGGCGCGACCAGCGCTCGACCTGGCGCGNNCGATTTGAACGCCAAGGCCGCCCGCGCTCGTGATGGATGTTTTTCTCACAGCGCGGCAACCCTACCGGGGTAGGTCTCAATTTTGCCCAGCACGCATGTGTGAAATACGGAGTTGCCGTGAAAGGATTTGTTGACCCTAACGGTCAGCGCGCGCCGGCTTGCCGCGCGAATTCCCATGCCTTGTCGGCGAGCGGGCGGATCATCTCGGCCTTGGCCGGCGCGAATTCGCTCGTCGCGGTGCCGTCGCGCACGCGCCCGATGATGCCCTGCAAAATGGCGGCGATGCGGAAAAAGTTATAGGCGAGATAGACCGGCAGCGCCGGGCGCGGATCGAGCCCAGTGCGCGCAACGTAAGCTTCGACGTAATCCGCCATCGGCGGAATTCCGAGCGCGCGCAGATCGTGCCCGACCAGCGAGGCGGTGCCGGCCGCGCTCTCGGAATGCGGCATGTGCCAGGCCATCAGGTGATAGGTGAAGTCGGCAAGCGGATCGCCGAGCGTGGACAATTCCCAGTCGAGCACAGCGAGGATTTTCGGCTCGGCCGGCGCGACGATCAGGTTGTCGAGCCGGTAGTCGCCATGCACGAGGCGAGGCGCCCCGCCCGGCGGAATGTGGCTGGGCAGCCATTCGATCAAGCGCTCCATGGCGTCGATCGTTTCGGTTTCCGAGGCGCGATACTGCTTCGACCAGCGCTCGACCTGGCGCGCGACGTAATTCTCGCCCTTACCGTAGCCGGAAAGGCCTATTCGTGCCGGCTCGAAGGAATGCAGTCTTGCGAGCGTTCCATTCATCGCGTCGTAGACGGCGGCGCGCTCGGCCGGATTTGAGCCCGGCATGTCGGGCTCCCAGAACACCCGGCCCGCCACATAGCTCATCACATAGAACGCGGTGCCCGTGATGCTCTCGTCGGCGCAATAGACGACCGGCTCGGCGACCGGAAAGCCTTGGGCCGAGAGCGCGCTGATGACGCGGAATTCGCGGTCGACCGCGTGCGCGGACGGCAGCAGCGTGCCCGGCGGCTTCCTGCGCAACACGTATTGGCGCGCGGGAGTCTCCAGCAAATAAGTCGGGTTCGACTGCCCGCCCTTGAACTGGCGCACCGTGAGCGGGCCTTTGTAGTTGTGCGCATGCGCAGCCAGATAAGCGTCAAGCCGCGCCACATCGAAGCGCAGCGGCGCCGCCACCTCCTTGGTCCCCGTATAGGTCGCCTGGCGGTCGATCTGGGTCATGCGTTTCTCCCGGCCGAAACCTATCCGGCTTGCCGTCGATGGCAAGGGCGCCGATCAGGCCGTTTCGCGCGCGATCGCCAGGTAGCCGATATCGCGGCGGCAAAATCCGCCGGGCCAGTCGATCTTGTCGACTGCCGCGTAGGCGCGCGCCTGCGCCTCTTTCACCGAGTTGCCTGTGGCCGCGATGCCGAGCACGCGGCCGCCATTCGCCGTGGTGCGGCCGCCCTCGGCCTTGGTGCCGGCGTGGAAGATCTCGACGTGATCGAGCGCCGCCGCGGCATCGAGGCCGCCGATCACCGAACCCTTGTCGTAGCTCCCCGGATAGCCGTTGGTCGCCATCACGACCACGAGAGCCGCCTCGTCGTACCAGCGCAGGTCGAAGTGCTTGAGCGCGCCGTCGCGCGACGCGATCAGCGCCGGGAGGAGATCCGACATCAGCCGCAGCATNNCTGGCATTCGGGATCGCCGAAACGGACATTGTATTCGATCAGCTTCGGTCCTTGCGCGGTGATCATCAGGCCGGCGAACAGCACGCCACGGAACGGCGCGCCCATTTGGCTCATGGCGCGCACGGTCGGCTTGACGATCTCGTCCATCGTGCGGGCGGTCATTTCCGCCGTCATCACGGGCGCGGGTGAATAGGCGCCCATACCGCCGGTGTTCGGACCTTGATCATTATCGAAGGCGCGCTTGTGGTCCTGCGCCGAAGCCAGCGGGATCGCGGTCTCGCCGTCGCACAGCGCGAAGAACGAGGCCTCTTCGCCGACGAGAAATTCCTCGATCACGACCTCGGCGCCGGCCTCGCCCAGGCCGCCGGAAAACATCATGTCGATCGCGGCTTCCGCGTCGGCCATCGTCTCGGCGATGATCACGCCCTTGCCGGCTGCGAGACCATCGGCCTTGATGACGATCGGGACGGTCTGCCGGCGCGCATAGGCCTTCGCTGGCTCGGCGGCGGTGAAGCGCTGGTAGGCGCCGGTCGGGATGTTGTGGGCCCGGCACAGATCCTTGGTGAAGCCCTTCGAGCCTTCCAGCCGCGCGGCGGCCTTCGTGGGGCCAAAGGTCTTAAAACCCGCGGCTTCGAGATCGTCCACGATCCCGGCGACCAGCGGCGCCTCGGGGCCGACCACGACGAAATCGACCGTGTTGGCGCGGCAGAACGCAATTACGGCCACGTGGTCGGCGAGATCCAGCGCGACGCATTCGGCCTCTTGCGCGATGCCGGCATTGCCGGGCGCGCACCACAGCTTCGTCGCCAGCGGCGAGGCTGCGATCTTCCAGGCGAGCGCATGCTCGCGCCCGCCCGAGCCGAGAAGGAGGATGTTCATGGCGCCGATCTAGCAGGATTCGGCGCGCGTGATCCCGAAAAGTGGGAACCGGTTTTCGGACCAGATCATGCGCAAACGGGATTTACTATGCGGCGGCAACGCGGATCGCGGCTTTTGTCCCCGGCGGGAGCGGATTGGGGTCGACCTCCACGATGCCATCCCGCAGCCGCACCGCGTAGGTCACGAGCCGCTCGGTGAACGGCGGCGGCGCGCAGCCGTCCTCCAGGCGATATTGGTAGCCGTGCCACGGGCAGGTGACGCAGCCATCGATGACGCGTCCCTCGCCGAGCGGGCCGTTCTGGTGCGCGCACAAGTTCGTCAGCGCGCCGATCTGGTCGCCGTCGCGGAACACCGCGATGCGCTCGCCGTTCGGAGCGGCGATAATGTGTGCGCATTTGTCCGGGATCGACGCGGGTGGCCCGACCGCGATCCAGCCCTCGTGCGACGTCCCGCGGTCGCCCGCGCGCTCGCGCCAGGCGGCCAGCACATGCAGCAGCGTGACGATCCCGAACGAGCCGCCGAGCAGCAATGGCACCAGCACGCGGCAGTCGTCTTGCATCACGCCGAGCGCGACGTGCATCACCACGAGGCCGTAGGCGACGTAAAGGAGCATGTGCAGGCCCTTCCACACGCGCGGCGTCAGGAACGCGAGCCAGAAGTCGTGGCTGGTGGCGGCAAGCAGGAACAGGATCGCGAGCGCCGCCAGCCCGAGCGTCTTAAACGGGAAGCCGATGAATTTGGCGTAGTCGGCCATCGTGGTGAGCTCGGTCCAAAGCTCGGGGAGCGCGCCGCGCGCCAGGAACCACTCGATCATGAAGGCCGCGTGCAGGCACGCGACGAAGAACATCGTCACGCCGAAGTGGCGGCGGTTATAGAGCAGCGGCAGGAAGCGCGGATCGAGCCGCGCCAGCGGCCCGATCGACAGGATGATCGTGAGCATGATGAAGGCGCAGACGCCGCAGGCATTGATGCGCAGGTCGATCCAGGCCAGTGCGTTGTCGGGCGGCGTGATGCGCGCCTCGATCAGGATGTACGACCCGATGAACAGCGCGACGGCCGCCAGCAGCACGCCGTCATAGACGAGCTTGCGGGCGTTCCACTGCACCGCCTGGAAGCCGGCGCTCATTTGGGCTGCGCCTCGGTCGCGGGCGCCGGCGCCCCAGGATCTTCCGGCGGGGGGCGCAAGGTCAGCGCCATCGTCAGGCCGAACGCCACGATCGCGGCAAGCAGAGGCCACAGCACGCGATGGACCGCTCTGTGCCCGCGCGTCATGGCGCTGCTCTCGCGCGCAGCCAGCGCATGAGCACATAGGGCCACAACGCCACGGCTCCGGGCAGGATCAGGACCCGCGCGCCGAGGCTGACCGAGGCGGGCTGCACTTGGCGGACGCCGAAGAGCACGAACGCGATCGCCGTGACGGCGCCGACCGCCGCATAGAGCGCCAGCGTGTCGAGCAGGATGACGAAGAACGGATGCATTGCGGAGTCCGGATGAGTACGAGCCTATACGGAACAGTCGGGTTTTTGTTTCACGGCGCGATATTTTAGGCTGGCCGGCCCCTGGGCAAAACCGCTATTCGACTCTCCTCAGATGAACGAGCCCCGCCTCAACATCCCGGAATGGACCGTCTCCGAGCTTTCGGCGGCGCTGAAGAAGACCGTGGAAGACGCCTACGGCTTCGTGCGCGTGCGCGGCGAGATCACCGGCTATCGCGGGCCGCATTCGTCCGGCCACAGCTATTTCGGCCTCAAGGACGAAGGCGCCAAGATCGACGCCGTGATCTGGAAGGGCGTGTTCGGCCGCATCCGCTTCAAGCCCGAGGAAGGCCTGGAGGTGATCGCGACGGGTAAGCTCACGACCTATCCGGGGCGTTCGAGCTACCAGATCATCGTCGAGAGCCTGGAGCCGGCCGGCATCGGCGCGCTGATGGCGCTGCTGGAAGAGCGCAAGAAGAAGCTCGCCGCCGAAGGCCTGTTCGACGAGGCGCGAAAGCAGCTCCTGCCGTATCTGCCGACCGTGATCGGCGTCGTCACGTCACCGACCGGCGCCGTGATCCGCGACATCCTACATCGGCTCGCCGACCGCTTCCCGCGCCGCGTGCTGGTCTGGCCGGTGCGCGTGCAGGGCGATGGGTCGGCGAACGAAGTCGCGGCCGCGATCCGCGGCTTCAACGCGCTCGATGAAGGCGGGCGCATGCCGCGGCCCGACCTCATCATCGTGGCGCGCGGGGGCGGCTCGCTTGAGGACCTCTGGTCGTTCAACGAGGAGATCGTGGTGCGGGCCGCGGCCGAGAGCATGATCCCGCTCATTTCAGCCGTCGGCCACGAGACCGATTTCACGTTGATCGATTTCGTCTCCGACAAACGCGCGCCGACGCCGACGGCCGCGGCCGAGATGGCGGTGCCGGTGCGCGCCGAGCTCATCGCGCGGATCGGCAGCCTCGCGCAACGTCAATTGTCGTGCTGGGCGCGCTCGCTCGACGCGCGGCGCACGGAGTTGCGTGCTGCGACCCGTGCACTACCCGGCGCGGACGAATTGCTAGCCGTGCCGCGCCAGAAGCTCGATGCATTGTCCGAGCGGCTGCCGCGCGCGCTCAAGGCCAACGCCGAAATCCATCACAAGCAATATCTGCGTTGCGCGATAAGGCTCTCGCCGCAGCTCCTGCGCGGACGCGTGCGTGCCGAGCGTGAGCGGCTCGGCAATTTCATGGGGCGCGTGCGGCGATGCACCGAGGTGCATCGCGACAAGCGGCGCGAACGGCTGGCCACCATCGAGGGACGCCTGACGGCGGCCGCACGCGCAAATATCTCGGCACACAGAGTGCGCATCGTGCGTGACCGGGAGCGTGTCGGTGCGCTGTTCGAGCGCGGCACGCGTGCGGTCGCGCGATTGGCTGAAAAGCGAAGCGAACGGCTGCACCGCGCATCCGGCCTGCTCGCCGCCCTCTCCTATCACGGCGTGCTGGCGCGCGGCTTCGCGCTGGTGCGCGATCAGGCCGGCCTCCCGGTCCGTGCCGCCTTCGCGGTCAATTCCGGCCAGACGCTCGATATCGAATTCAACGACGGACACGTGACCGCGGTCGCGACCGCGGCGCGCGGCGGCACCCCGCCCTCTTCCACGAGCGCGAGCGAGCCGGCCAAGCCCGAGCCCGCCAGATCGGTGCCTGCAAAGCTGAAGCCGCGCCGCAACGGCGGCGGCACGGATCAGGGCAATCTGTTCAATTGACTACTTCTTCGGCAATTGCAGCAGTTCGTCGAGCTGCTTCTGATCGAGCGGCGCGGTCAAATATTTGAACGCGATCGCATCCTGCATCAGCTCCGGCATGCCGGCGACAGCGTCGAGCTGCAGCATGGTCTTGGGATAGAACTGGTCGCGCACGGTCCTCGCGCGCGCGACCGGAATATCGGCGTATTTGGCGTACAGCTCGAGCGCCTTGTCATTTGCATACATCCAGTCGATCGCTTCGCGATAGGCCGCGATGAAGCGCGCATAGACCTCGGGTCGCTTTGCGAGATCGGCCGCGTTGGCGATGATCAGCCGCACGGTCTGATTGCGCACGCTCGGCAGGTCGTTGGCGAGCGCGACCAGCCGCGCCTTGCCGTCGGCGAGCGCGTCGAGGCCGAACGGCGGCGTGGAGAAGCCGATATCGACCTGGCCCGACATCACCTGCGTGAAGGTCGCCGGCACGTTACCGGTCGCGACGAGCTTGGCCTGGAAGCCGTACTCCTTCATGAAGCGCAGCGCCGTAATGTGGGTCCCTGAGCCGTTGGTCGAATAGGCGAGCGTCATCTCGCTCTTGGCACCCTTGAAGTCCTTCTGCACGGGCGAGTCCGCGCGCACGAAGTAATATTCGGCAGTGCCGGTCGCCTCGCCCGCGATGATGCGGATCGGCGCGCCCTTGGCGAAGGCGCCGAGCACGCCGAGCGTGCCGGGCGATACCCCGATGTCGGCTGAGCCCGCGATCACGGCCTGCTGCGTCTCGCCACCGCCCGAGGTGTAGAACACCTGCAGATCGAGGCCGTGTTTTTGGAAGATGCCGGCCTGCGTGCCGATCTCGCCGATCGCCGAATCCCACAATCCGCGCTGGCCGATCGCGAGCTTGAGCGTGTCGGCGGCAAATACCTGCCCAGGCATGAGCGCGGTGACCGCGCCAACGAGGAGAAGCTTTGAAAACCGCATGGCGTGTCCTCCCGCCGTCTTTAGGCCGTACCCCAGGTTTCTTGCGCCAAGTCTACCACCAGGCGGAGCTTCGCCTCCTGCATTTCCGCCGAAATCGGATTGCCGGTATCGACGCTCGCAAAGCCGCATTGCGGGCTGACCGCGAGGCGGTCCGGCGCAACGTACCGGCTCGCGTCGTCGACGCGCCGCTTGAGCGCGATTTTATCTTCGAGCACGGGCATCTTGGTCGAGACGAGGCCGAGCACGATCGCCTTGTCCCGCGGCACGAAACGCAGCGGCGCAAAGTCGCCAGCGCGTGTTGAATCATATTCGAGAAAGAAGAAGCCGATATCGAGCCGGTTGAACAGCTTCTCGGCCACGGATTCATAACTCCCTTCGGCGTGCCACTGCCCGCCGCGGTTGCCGCGGCACAGATGCATGCCGACGCGCAATCCCGGCAGGCCGGCGATCGCGCGGTTGGTCACCGCGATGTATTGATCGATCAGCGCCTCCGGATCGTCACCCCGCGCGTGCAGCATCGCCTGCACGTCGGCGTCGCCGAACTTCGCAAACGCCGTCTCGTCGATCTGCACGTAGGTGCAGCCCGCGGCAGCGAGCGCACGCAGCTCCTTTTGAAACGCCGCGACAATGTCGTCCCAGAATTGGTCCACGTCGCGATAGGCGTGCGCCGTCACGGCGGCATCGCCGCCGCGGAAATGCAGCGCGCAGGGGCCCGGAATGGTGATCTTCGGCAGTGCCTTGGTGCGGTCGCTGAGAAACGCGAAGTCGGCGCCGTGGATCGGGCCTTTCCAGGTGACGCGCGTCTTGATCACCGCCGTCGGCTGCGCGCCGCGGCTGCCGGCCGCGCCCTGCGGCGCCTCGAACGAAATGTCGCCGAGCTGGCCATAGAAGTAACCGTGATAGGACGCGCGGCGGAACTCGCCGTCGGTCGCGAGCCTTAAGCCCACACGCTCCTGCAGCGCGACCGCGTCGCTGATCGCGCGGTCCTCCACTGCAATCAGGGCCGCCTGATCGATCTCGCCGCGCGCAAAGCGGCGGCGCTGCTCCAGAAGCGCCGGCGGACGCAACAGGCTGCCAACATGCTCGGCGCGGAAGGGCGGAACCATCTAGATGCTTCGCCCCGCCTCTTTCCAGTAAGGCTCGCGCAGGCGGCGCTTGAAGATCTTGCCCGACTCCTCGCGCGGGAGCGTCTCGGCGAACTCGATCACGCGCGGCACCTTGTAGTCGGCGATGCGTTCTTTCAGGAACGCCTGCACCGCGACGCGTTCGAGCGTCTCCTCGCCATGGGGCTGGATATGGGCCGCAAGCGCCTCGCCGAACTCGGCGTCGGGGATACCGAACACCGCGCAGTCGGCGACGCCCGGCATGGTGATCAGCACCGCCTCGATCTCGGCCGGATAGATGTTGACGCCGCCGGAGATCACCATGTCGGACTTGCGGTCGCAGATGTAGAGATAGCCGTCACGATCGAAATAGCCGACATCGCCGACCGCGATCAGCCCGTCGCGCTCGATCGCGCGGCGATCCTCCGGGCGGTTGATGTAGTCGAAGTCCGGATAGGCCGACTGGCGGCAATAGATCAGGCCCGGCTCGAACGGGGGCAGCACCTCGCCAGCATCGTTGAGGATGCGGACGTCGGCGCCGAGCAGCGGCCGGCCGGCCGATCCCGGACGGCTCAGCGCCTCGGCGGCACTCAAGGCCGTGATGAAGCCGGCCTCGCTGCTCGCATAGCTTTCGTTGATCACCGGACCCCACCAGTCGATCATCTGCTTCTTGATGTCCGGCGGACAAGGCGAGCCGGTGCTGGCGACGAACGCGACCGACGAGAGGTCATAGCGCCGCTTCACGTCGTCGGGCAGGCGTAAGAGCCGCACGAAATGCGTCGGCACGAGGTAGAGCCGGTCCAGCTTGTGGCGCTCGATGTCGGCGAGCAGCCGCTCGGCGTCGAAACGCTCGTGGATCAGCAAGAGATCGCCGAACAACAGGCTCTGCATGCCGTAGGAGGCCGGCGCCGAATGGTAGAGCGGCGCGACGATCGCGGTACGCATGCCCGGCTTGATGCCGAGCGCGGTCTGCGTCACCTCCAGCATGCGGGCGAGCTGCTCGGGGCGCGACACCTGGCGCATGACGCCCTTGGGCCGCCCGGTGGTGCCGGACGAATAGGGCAGCGAGTAGCGCACTTGCCGCGGCGGCCCGTCGTAGCGCAGGGAGGACGCAAGCCAAGCTTCCCATTCGGTCGCGCCCGGCGGGAGCGCGCATTGCTCGGCGCTCAGCCTGAACGCCGCGCGCGTTTCCGCAGAGGGCTCGACCACGACGACGCGGCATCCGGCCGGCACGCCGTCTTCGATCTGCCGCAACAGGTCCGCGTGGATGATCAGCGCCTTGGCGCCGCAGTCGCGCAGGATGTAGCCGGCTTCGTCCGCCTTGTAGTGCCAGTTGATCGGACAGGAGTAGCAGCCGGCGAGCCGCGCGATCAGCATGGCTTCGAGGAAGGCCGGCTCGTTTCGCAGCATGATGGCGACGACGTCACCTTCAGCGATGCCGAGTGCGCCGAGCCCGCCGACGCCACGCAACGCGCGGGCCTCGATGGTCGCGCCGTCGCGACTCGCCGCGCCCGCAATGACCGTTGCGACCAAACGCTTCCTCCCGGGCTTTTTGCCTCGCGCTATTGATCGGCCGGACAGGGGCAAAAGTCTAGCGGGCGAGCCATTCGGGGACGCGCCGGAACGCGTCGGCGCGCGCGGCCGGGTCGGTTCCGACATGGGCGCGGGTGGCGCCGATTGCCGTCACGATGCCGGTGCGGACCTGTACGGCAAGGTTCGGGTGGTCGAAATCGTGATAGGCGCCGGGATAGACCGTGATTGCGACCTGCGCGCTGCGGCCGCGCGCGCCGGAAACCATCTGCTCGCAGGCGTTCGCGGGGGTCCAGTCGTCCCTGGCACCGACCAGGATCAGGGTCGGCGCTCGCGCGCTCCAGGCGGTATCGCGCAGGCGGCGGCAGCCCGGATAGAGCGCGACCGCGGAGCGGAAATCGGGCTTGTCGTCCTTGGCGCCGGCGTGCGGTCGCACGGTCCAGAGCGCGGCCACGCCGCCATTGGCCCAGCCCAGCAGCGAAACGCGCTCGGACGCCACGTAATCCTGCGCCTGCAGCCACTTGCGCGCCGCCTCGGCATCGCCGACGCGCTCGCGCCCGGAACGCAGCTTGCGCTCCGCCACGGTGCATTGCGCGCCGAGCTTGCGCGAGCCGAAGCTATCCGGAAACACCACCACGAAGCCGGCCGCGAGCAGCTTTTCGCCCCAGTCGCGATAGCGCCTGCCGAGCGGCGCATGCGTCCCGGCCAGGCCGTCGCAGCCGTGCAGCGCGACCACCGCCGGGAACGGTCCGTTGCCTTCCGGGCGGTACAAAAAGGCCTTGAGCTTGAGATCGCCGAACGGAATCTCGATCGTATCGGGCGCGGCCATGGCCGAGCCGGTCCCGGCCAAAAAGGCAAGGATCAAGGCTGTAATACGACGCATCCGACCCCCCACACGATGGGTCACGCTAACATGGCCGGCCGCGACGCCCCGACGGCGGTCGATCACGATTCGGTAGTTTAACCCCTACGCCCAAACCATTATGTTCGGCAACACAAGGCCGCAATATGCCGATGACCGCCGCGGCGGCCCGAACGGAGACTGAAACGTGCTCAACCGCTTCAGCGGACCTTCGCCGATGCCGGGCGAGGCCGAGGTGAAATATCTCGACGGAGATTTTCGCGTGGTCCGGCCGGGCGCTTTCGTGCGCTGCGCCGTCACCGGGGTGCCGATCCCGCTGGAAGAGCTGAAATATTGGAGCGTCGAGCTGCAGGAAGCCTATTCGTCGCCGGATGCGGTGCTGCAGCGGCATTATCCGGGCCGGCTGAAGCAGGCTTGAGTTCAGCGGCTTGCCAACGCGCCGCGCATCAGCCGATCGAATTCATCGCTCCGTCCGAGGCTGATCGGCACCGCCAGCGACTGTGCGGCGAGTTGCGCTAGGGCCGGATCATCCTTCAGGCGCACGAAGTCTTTCTCCGTCGTCACGAGTTGTAGGCCGCCGCTCGTCGCGGCCGTGATCAGCGCGGCCGCTTCGCTCGCGCGATAGCGATGATGATCCGGAAAGGCGCGGCACGATGGCGTCTCGATCCCGGCGGCGGCAAGCGTTGCAAAGAATTTCGCCGGATGGCCGATCCCCGCGAAGGCAAGAACCCTCTTGCCGCGCAAGAGATCAACGGCCTTGCGGTCGGGTTCGAGCGTGGCGCGTACGAGTGGAAATTCGCGTTGTTGTGCCGCGAGGATGATCGGTGACGCTCCCGTCACTTTACCCAGGACCAACAGCAACTGCGCGCGATTGAGCTGCGCATGGAAGGGAGCGCGCAAGGGTCCCGCCGGGATCACGCGACCATTGCCGATGCCGCGCGCGCCGTCGACCACAAGGACCGACAAGTCCTTCACAAGCGACGGGTTCTGGAATCCGTCATCCATCACGATGAAACCCGCGCCTTTTTCGGCGGCGAAGCGCGCGCCGGCCACACGATCACGGGCCACGATCGTCGGCGCGACGCGCGCAAGCAGCAGCGGCTCATCGCCGACCTGTGCGGCCGTATGGGACGCCTCCACCATCACGGGTCCACGCAGCGTGCCGCCAAAGCCGCGCGTGAGGAACATCGGCCGCCTTCGCGCTTCGATCAGAAGACGCATGACCGCGATCGCGGTCGGCGTCTTGCCCGCGCCGCCGACCGTCGGATCGCCGATGCACACGACAGGAACGCCGACGCGCTCGCCGCGCTTCTTGAGCCGGCGCTCCGCGATCACCCCATATACGCGTGCAGCCGGGGAAAGCAGCGCCGCCGCGGCCCCCGGTTCTCGCCACCAGAAGCCCGGCGCGCGCATCTAATTGTCTTTTTGTTTGCGCATGATCTTNNTCCCCGCTTTTCGGGATCATGCGCTATCTACGTTCAAGATCGAGTTGCATCAGATAAGGCTCGAGCGCGGCGAGCGTGCGCTTGAGCGCGCCGCCGAGCTGCTCGACCGTCTCGAGCCCCGCATTGGCGACCTGCTTGCGCGCGGCGGCGTCGGTGAGCCACGCGCCGATGCGCACCGCAAGGCGATTCACGTCGAGGATCTCCGCTGCGCCGCCCGCTTCGTCGAGCGCCGCATAGATCTCGCTGAAATTCCACACATGCGGCCCATGCAGGATCGCAGCACCGAGCTTGGCCGCCTCGATCGGGTTCTGCCCGCCATGGCGTACCAGCGATCCGCCCATGAACACGATCGGGGCGAGCCGGTAGATGAGCCCGAGCTCGCCCATGGTGTCGGCGACATAGACGTCAGTGCCGCGGTCGGGCAGATGCCCGCGCGCGCGAGCGAGCGCGTTCAAGCCCGCCGCCGTCGCGATCTCGAACACGCCGGGGCCGCGCTCGGGATGGCGCGGCGCGATGATGGTCAGCAGACCGGGGAAACTCTGGCGCAGACGGCGGTGCGCGTCGATGATCACGGCTTCTTCGCCCGCATGCGTCGAGGCGGCCGCGATCATCGGGCGCTCGCGCACGGCCGCGCGCATCATGGCGAGCTTGCCGGAATCGACCGGTGGCGCCGGCACGTCGAGCTTGAGATTGCCGGTCACGGACAGACGCGGCGCGCCGAGTTCGCGATAGCGCTCGGCGTCATCGTCCGACTGCGCGAGGCAGAGATCGAAGCGCGACAACAGCGCGCTGATCGTCGCCGGCGCGTAGCGCCAGCGCGTGAAGGAGCGCTCCGACAGGCGGCCGTTGACCAGTATCAGCGGAATGCCCTTTTTCGTCGACGCCATGATCAGGTTCGGCCACAGGTCGGACTCCGCCAGGAGCGCGAGGTTCGGCCGCCAATGATCGAGGAAGCGTTCCGTGAAGGACGGCGCGTCGAGCGGCACGAATTGATGGATCGCACCCGGCGGCAGACGCTCTTCGGCGAGCCGCGCCGATGTCACGGTGCCCGACGTCACCAGGACACTGAAATTGCGCTCGCGCAGACCCTCGACCAATGGGATCACGGCGAGCATCTCGCCGACGCTCGCACCATGCGCCCAGATCAGCGGCCCCGCCGGACGGGCGACCTGCGTCTCGCCGCGCCGCTCCGCGATGCGCTGCGGGTGCTCCTTGCCGCGTTTGAGGCGATTGGCGAGCACCATCGGGGCGATCGGCGTCGCCGCGGCGGAGAGCCCACGGTAGGCGCGCAGCGTCCATGGCAGCCGTTCAGCCACGGCGGCCATCTTCACGCTTCCATTGGACAATCGAGCGCGCCCGCCCCGTCACGGTATTCCACCCATTTTCCGACTACAGCTCCTCAAGCCGGCGTCGCCACGTCGGCGCCGTCCGGCCTGCGGAAACCTTCCCCGCTGACAACAGCCCACGGCGCCGTGGCGGATTTGTGATTGTGCGGCGCGCTCTGTTGAAATCGTAGCGATCCGATGGAGCCTGCGCGACCGAAAAATCCGGGCGCGTCGCGGGACCTCCGCCCATGTTGACCGCGCGTAAGCCGTCTCGGCTCGATCACGGGCAGGCCGTTACCGTCTGGTGCGCCCGAAACTCATTCCTTCTGCCGCGTCGCGTCGGTCGCCGGATCGAGCAGCCGATGCAGGTGGACGATGAAGTAGCGCATCTGCGCATTGTCGACCGTCCGCTGGGCCTTCGATTTCCAGGCGGCGTGCGCCGCGGCATAGTTCGGAAACAGCCCAACGACCTCCACCTGATCGAGGTCCTTGAATTCCACGTCGTCGATGTTAGAAAGCTCCCCGCCGAGCACGAGGTGGAGCAGTTGCTTCTGCGCCATGAGATGTCCCTTCTGCCGTTGCCTGTAACAAGCGGTCCCCGCACGCCCGGCCGGCAGGCTCAAACCGAATGGAATCTGGTGCAATAAAACCGCACGCGCCGCAAGGCCGCCGCAGCGCCGGCGCGCAAACGCGTCAGCCTGGATCGCCGTTGGCCAGCGCATAGGCGCGCTCCGTAACGGCCTCGAGCGCGCCCTGCACGGTCGCGCGCGCGGCTTCGAGCGCGGCATCGTCGGCGTCGCGCGGCACGTGGATCTCCTCCCCGCGGACCATGCTCATGCGGCCGAACGGCAGGTTGATGCAGGTGCGGTCCCAGTTGGAGAGCCGATGCACGCGACTGGTCGCGATTGCCACCGGAACGATCGGACATTGCGCGTATTTCGCGAGCGTCACGATGCCGAGGCCGGCAACGCGCGCGACCTTCGGCACGTCCGCCGTGATGCCGATGCTGTTGCCGGCGGCGAGCTCTCGCCTCATTCCGGTGAAGGCCTGCAGCGCCTTCTTGCGCATGAATTCGGGCCCGTGATCGCCCGAGCCGCGCACGAAGCGCACGCCGAAGTATTTTCCGGCGCGGACCAGAATTTCACCGTCACGATGATTGGTCGCGAGCCCGACCAGCTTGCGGCCGAAGAACTGGAACAGGAAATGCTCGCCGTGCCACAGCGCCACGATGACCGCGCGGTTCTGGTCGAAGGGCGCGTAGAAATCGGTTGCGGGCTCGCGCACGACGCGATTGGTCCAGCCCACCACGCGGCAATACGCGGCGAGCAGGAAGCCCGCGACCTCGAGAGCCGCGCTCGACGACGTGATGGCCTTCAGCATTCTGTTCCGGCGATGCGCGTCACGGCTGCGAGGAACCGCGCATGATCTCGATCAGCCGATCATGCCGCGCGCGGCCCGCGGCGACGAGCGCGCCGTGATTGATTTCCACGCGATTATAGACGATCGGCCGGCCCTCGAAGCTGGTCAGCGTGCCGCCGGCTTCCTGTACCATGAGATCGGCAGCCGCAAGGTCCCAATCATGGCTGTTGCCGGACGCGAATGCGACGTCGAGCTGGCCCGAGGCAATGCGCGCGATGCGCAGCGCGAGCGAATGCACTTTCGGCTCGGCGACGATCTTTGGGGCCGACCTCGCGAGCCGTTCGATCAGCGGCTTCGGCCCGGCGACGCGCGCCCGCTCGAAGCCCTTATCCCTGCTTGCCGCGATCGGCGTGCCGTCGCGCGTCGCGCCTTCGCCCGCGATCGCCAGATAGAGGCCATCCTCGATCGGGGCGAACACCGCAGCCGCGACCGGCCGGCCGTTCTCGACCAGCGCGACCGAAACGCACCAATCGGTGCGTCCCGCCACGAAGGCGCGCGTGCCGTCGATCGGGTCGACGATCCACAGACGCGGCGCGCTCAGCCGCGCGGAACCGTCCTCCGTCTCCTCCGACAGCCAGCCGGCGTCCGGGGCGAGCCGCGTGAGGCGTTCGCGCAGGAAACGGTCGATCGCGATGTCGGCTTCGGTCACCGGCGAGCCGGCGCCCTTGGTCCAATGCTTGAACGTCCCGCGGAACGTCGTCTCGGCGATCGCGCCCGCCTCGCGCACGATGGCGGCGAGCTCTTCCTTGAACGAGGGTCGCGCGATCGTCTCAATGGCCCGCAACGGTCAATCCCTCCACGCGCACGGTCGGCGCGTTGGTACCGTAGCGGAATTCGAGATCGTTTGCGGGTTCCAGCGTGGCGAAAAGATCGTTGAGGTGGCCGGCGATCGTCACCTCGCTGACCGGATAGGTGAGCACGCCGTGCTCGATCCATAGGCCGGATGCGCCGCGGCTGTAGTCGCCGGTGACGAGATTGACGCCCATTCCGATCAGATCGGTCACGTAGAAGCCGTCGTCGATCGCGGAGATCAGCTCCTGCGGGCTCGCGCTGCCCGCTTCGAGGTGCAGGTTGGTGGGCGAAGGCGAAGGCGAGGAGGAAACCCCGCGCGCCGCGTGGCCGGTCGTTTCCAATCCGAGCTCGCGCGCGGTCGCGGAATCGAGAAACCAGCTTGTCAGCACGCCGTCTTCGATCATCGCGCGGGAATGGCCCGCCACGCCTTCGCCGTCGAACGGACGCGAGCGCTGGCCGCGCAGGCGCAGCGGATCGTCGACGATGCGGATGCCGGCGCGGAACAGCCGCTCGCCGAGCTTGTTCTTGAGAAAACTGACCTTGCGCGCGATCGAGGCGCCGTTGATGGCCGAGGCGAGATGGCCGACCAGCGAGCCCGAGACGCGCGGCTCGAAGATCACCGGCACGCGGCGGGTCTCGACCTTGCGCGGATTGAGCCGCTTGACCGCGCGCTCGCCCGCGTCGCGCCCGACCTTGTCGGGGGCTTCGAGATCGGCGGCGTGCAGGGTCGAGGAGAAATCGTAGTCGCGCTCCATGCCGGTGCCTTCACCCGCGATCGCGACCGCCGAGATGCTGTGGCGCGATCCGACATAGGAGCCGCGAAAGCCGTCGCTCGTCACCAGCACCATGCCGCCGATCCCGGCGGAGGCCCCCGCCCCGCCCGACTTGGCGACGCCCCCGACCGCCAGCGCTGCCTGCTCGGCCGCGCGGGCGAACGCTTCGAGCCGCTCGACGGAGGGGAGCTCATGATCGACCAGGTCGAGATCGGGGATGTCGCGCGCGAGCAGCTCGAGCGGCGCGAGCCCCGCATAGGGATCTTCCGGCGCGACACGCGCCATCGCGACCGCGCGCTCGGCAAGCGCCGCGACGCCATCGCCTTTCACGTCGTTGGTCGAGACCACCGCCTGGCGTTTGCCGACCAGCACGCGCAGACCCATGTCGTCGCCTTCGGCGCGCTCGCTCTCCTCGACCGCGCCGTCGCGCACCTCGACCGACAGCGAGATCGAGCGCACCGCGATCGCGTCGGCTTGATCCGCGCCGGCTTTACGCGCGGCGGCGACGAGACGGTCGGCAAGCGAGAGCAACGGAGATTGATCGAGGAAGGATGACATTGCGGTTCAGGTTTCCTTAAAGGGGCTGGGCGGCGCCGACAAGAGCGCGAGACGCCGTTTGAGAGAGTGGACCAAGAGATAGATGGTTGTCGCAAAGTTATCAGCAAGGTTCGAATTGCGCGCGATCGGCTACGATCCCGTCAATCCACGCCATCGCGGCAACGCGTCGTCAATCATGTCGCCGAAACGCCCCGTTGCTACCGCACATTAACCAGGGATGTTAAGCGGATTCGGGAGGCCCTCTGGCATGCTCCGCCTCAACGCCGGCACAAAACAAAAAGGCCGGCAGGGAGCGTGTTTTGAGGCGTCAAACCGAGCTCGGCGGGCACTCCGCCGGGTCGAGCCGCAGCGCGCGGCTCGACCCTCTCGCGTTGCCCCTCCGTTTCACGGCAAGCGATGCCGTGGCGGATCTGAGGGTGCGTCACGTCGAACTGCATCGCGAACGCGTGATCCTGCGCCGCGCCGTGCAGGGGATGCGCATCGCGCTCAACGTGCCGGTCACGGCATTCCTCGGCATCGCGATACGCCTCATTCCGGCAATCGACGCCGAGCCGGCACGCGTCGCGGTGATGCTCGAGCATCGCGATCCCGCGCTCTCGATCGAATTGTTCACAGCACCGCACTCCGACGACGTCATCGCCGAATGGCGCCTGTGGGGCCGCGTGCTCGGCCTCCCGCTGCTCGTGACGGGAAGCGATGGGACGCTGAGCGAACCGTTCCGCCGGATCGGAGCGGTCCGGCTTAATGCGGCGGCGCCGCGGCGGCGCCGCCGCTCGCCACTCGCCAAACGCCGGCCACGCTTCCTCATGCGCCGCCGGCTTGGCAACGCGCGTGCCGGCACGACGGTGCATCGCGAACGCGAGATCATCGCGCGGAACTAAATTACGCGCAGACGCCCGCTAGCCTTTCACGCCCAGCAATTCGACGTCGAAGATCAGCGTCGCGTTGGGCGGGATCATGCCGCCCGCGCCGCGCGCGCCATAGCCGAGCGCCGGCGGGATGACGAGGGTGCGCTTGCCGCCGACCTTCATCGTGGCGACGCCTTCGTCCCAGCCAGCAATGACCTCCTTCTGGCCGATCGGAAACTCGAACGGCTCGCCGCGATCGACCGAGGAGTCGAACTTCGCGCCCTTGGCGCCATTTTGATAAAGCCATCCGGTGTAATGCATGACGCAGGTCTGACCGGGCTTGGGCGTCGCGCCGGTGCCGATCTTTGTGTCGATGATCTGAAGTCCCGATGGCGTGGTGACGGTCTTTCCGGTTTGAGCCGTCGCGTTCTCAATCGCCGCCGTAACGGCGGCGCCGGCCAATGCAGCGAGGGGGAAGCGTCGAGACATCCGCATTTTCACCTCCGTTAGAAAAAATATGACCGGTACAGCGCGTCGCCGACCAGCGCGGCGAACAGGATCAGCCCGGCGTCGCGGTTCGACTTGAACAGTCTGAGACACAAGTCCGGATCGTCGATGTCGATGCGCGCCACCTGCCAGCCGAGATGCGCGCCGAAGGCGACCATGCCGACGCCGAACACAGGACCCGCGCCCGCGCCCACGCCGGACAGTCCGATCAGCAGCACCGCCGCAGCGTAAAAGCACAACAGCGCCGGACGCGTGCGCGTGCCGAACAGGCGCGCGGTCGACTTCACGCCGATCAGCGCGTCGTCCTCGCGGTCTTGATGCGCATAGATCGTATCGTAGCCGATCACCCAGGCGATCGAGCCGGCATAGAGCAGATAGGCGGGCGCATCGAGGTGGGCGAACACGGCGGCCCAGCCCATCAGCGCGCCCCACGAGAAGGCAAGGCCGAGCACGATCTGCGGCCACCAGGTGATCCGCTTCATCAGCGGATAGATCGCGACGACGCCCAGCGAGGCGATACCCGTGAGAACCGTGAAGCGATTAAACTGGACGAGCACCGCGAGCCCGACGAGCGCCTGCAGCGCCAGGAACAGCGCGGCAGCTCGCACGCTGGCCTGACCGGAAGGGATCGGACGCGAGCGTGTGCGCGCCACCTCGGCGTCGAGGTTGCGGTCGACGATATCGTTCCAGGTGCAGCCGGCCCCGCGCATCACGAAGGCGCCGATGAAGAACAGCGCGACGTGCCAGGGATTGGGGTAGCGCGAGCCCGCGCCGATCGCCGCAAGGCCGGCCGACCACCAGCACGGCAGCAGCAGAAGCCAGGCCCCGATCGGCCGGTCGGCGCGCGCGAGCCTGAGGAATGGCCTGACCGGCGCCGGCGCCAGCGTGTCGACCCAGTTTCCGGTCGAGTCGGCGACGCGCCCGCCGGCCTCGGTCATTTCTGCAGCACGTTGCCGGTCAGCGTATCCATGGTGCCGACATGCGGCGCGTTCGCGTCGGTCGTCGTCGGACCGCGCGTCATGCCGAGCGCGTCGCTCAAGCCGGGCCCGGTCGGCCGTGCCGCGGCGGGGCCGGCGGCACAGACCTGGGCAGTCGAGGCGATGGTGCGCTGGTGGTTCGCCTTCATCTGCGCGACCGCCTCCGGCGGAACGCTGCAGCCCTGCTGGTTCTTCTCGACGAATTTGACGACAATGCCTTCAGCCTCGGAGAAACGCTTGATGAGGCTGCAGATTTCCTCGCGTGGCGCCTTGCGCTTGACCGCGGCCTGGATCACGCCCGCGCGCTTCTGGGCTTCGTCGCGCAGGGGCGTGAACTCTTTGAAACAGGGCGGCAACTGCTGCTGCGGCGGCGCTCCGCCGGGCAGCGGCATGCCAGGTCCGAGGAATTGGGCAGCCGCGCTGGCGGTGAGGCCAAGCAGCACGACGGTGGTTAATGGCGCGAGTCGCATGATCATCCCCTCTCCCGGTGGGATATGCGGTTGTCAGTCTCCGGGCGAGCCAAGGTCAAGTCCTTTGTCATTTCAAGCCTTTTATCGATCTGAAATCCGGCAGCAAGGCGGCAAAGGCCCGCACCTCGGGGCCCGGCCCGGCTGGTGCGGGTGAGGCCCCGGGGCTAAGGACAGGCATGCCGCACTATGATTTCCATTCGCCCCGGCTGTTCGTCGCAGAACCGCTCAAAAGCGGCCTGGAGGTCGCGCTCGACCGCGGCCAAGCCAATTATCTCGTCAATGTGCTGCGCCTGAAGGCCGGCTCCGAGGTGCTGGTGTTCAACGGACAGGACGGCGAGTGGCGCGCAGGGCTTGTGCTTGCGGCCAAGAAGAGCGTGCGGCTGGCCATCGGCGAGCAGACGAGGCCGCAGCCCGCTTCGGGCGACCTGCACTATCTGTTCGCACCACTCAAGCATGCGCGGCTCGACTACATGGTGCAGAAGGCGGTCGAGATGGGCGCGTCACGGCTGCAGCCGGTAATCACGCGGCACACGCAAGTGCAGCGCGTCAATCTCGAGCGCATGCGTGCCAACGCGATCGAGGCGGCCGAGCAGTGCGGCATTCTGGCCACCCCTGAGATCGGGGCGCCGCTCGCGCTCACGGCCTTCATGCGCGACTGGGCGCCGAACCGGCTGCTCGTGTTCTGCGACGAGGACGCCGAGGTGAAGGACCCGGTCGCGGCGCTCGGCGGTGCGCGCGCCGACACGCTCGCCCAGACGCCGGTCACGCTGCTCATCGGTCCGGAAGGCGGTTTCGCCGAAGACGAGCGCGCGGCGCTGATGCGGCTCCCGAACGTGCTGCGGCTATCGCTCGGGCCCCGCATCCTGCGCGCCGATACCGCAGCGGTCGCGGCGCTGACGCTGGTGCAGACGGTATTGGGCGACTGGCGCTAGCGCATGATCCCGAAAAAGCCTGCCCGGACTTGATCCGGGGTTGGGAACCGGTTTTCGGACAAGATCATGCGCATCTGAGAGCCAGGGCAGGCGCAAGCGAGCGTCATCCACAGACGGAACTATTTTTTTAACGCGGAGTTTCAATGGGCTACCGCGGCGAGCGGGCGCGGCCCGGCGAGGCCATGCGAAAGCCGCGCTGCGGCCGGTTTTCCAGCAGTCCTTGTTCCACATGCGTCGTGTGAGATTCACGGCGCAGGGAACAACTTCGCGACACATGAGGTGGGTCATGTCCGGCGATTACACGTTCGGCATCGAGGAAGAATATTTTCTGGTGGACGCGGAGACGAAGTCGATCTCACGCGAGATGCCGCAGGCGTTCCTCGACGAGGTGAAGACCGCGACCGGCGGCCAGGCGATGGGCGAGATGCTCCAATCGCAGATCGAGGTCGCGACCACGCCGCATACCGAGATCCTCGATGCGCGCCGCGAGCTGAAATTCCTGCGCCAGACCGTGGCATCGGTCGCCGCCAAGCACGGCCTTGCGATCTTCGCGGCCGGCACGCATCCGACCGCGATGTGGATGAGCGCGCGCCAGACCGACACCGAGCGCTACGATCAGGTGATGGAAGACCTGCAGATGGTCGGGCAGCGCAACATGCTGTGCGGCCTGCATGTCCACGTGCAACTCCCCGATCCCGACGACCGGGTCGACGTGATGATGCGCATGCTGCCCTATCTACCGCTGTTCATCGCGCTCGCGACCTCGTCGCCGTTCTGGCGGGCGCGGCCGACGGGGCTGAAGGGCTACCGGCTTGCCGCCTATGACGAGTTGCCGCGCACCGGCGTACCCGAGCTGTTCCGCACGCAGGCCGAATATGAGGCCTATATCGCGGCGCTGACGCGCGCGGGCGTGATCGAGGATTCGAGCTATGTGTGGTGGGCGATCCGCCCCTCGCTCAAGCATCCGACACTGGAGCTGCGCGCGCCCGACTCATGCACGCTGATCGAGGACTCGATCGCGATCGCCGCGCTCTACCGCACGCTCGCGCGGCACCTTGCGCGCAATCCATGGCAAAACTGGGATCTGAGCGCGGTGACGCGCGCGCTCGTCGTCGAGAACAAGTGGCGCGCGCAGCGTTACGGCGTGCAGGGCACCTTCGTCGACACCGCGGGCAATGGCTCGGTGACGGTCGCGGACTTCCTGGAGCAGACGATAGACACCATCGCGCGCGATGCCGCCGCGCTCGGCTGCACGGCTGAGGTCGAGCATTGCCGCACCATCGTCGGCAACGGCACCTCGGCCGACGCGCAGCTCGCGGTGTTCGAAGCGGCCGAGAAGCGCAGCGACGGCCGCGCCGATGCGCTGCGCGCGGTCACCGACTGGATCGCGGACGCGACGCTGCAGTAGTCGGAGCGCTACCGCGTCCCGCCATGCGGCCCCCAGGGGCCCGGGTCCGATGACGGAGCGGGCGCGCCCTGTGATTGCGCCGACGGCGCGCCGAGCACGACGGGCGGCTTTGCCGGCAGGAAGGGCTTATCGGGGTCGCCCGTTTGCGTCTGCCCCCAGGGCGAAGCCGTGGGCGTCGCCGGGTTGTCCGGCGCGTCATCCTGTTGATCTTGCGGCTGATCCTGAGGCTCCGCGGCCGGGGGCAGTGCGAGCGGGCCCGGATCGTGTCCGCCCGCGAAGCGCACCAGCGCGGCGACGCGCGAGTCTACCGAGGGATGCGTCGCGAAAATGTCCGCGAATCCCTCGCGCGGATTGTCGAGGCACATCTCCATCACAGCGGAGGTCGCGCCCGGCAGCTCGCCGCGGTTCTCGATCTTGCGCAGCGCCGAGATCATCGCGTCGGGATTCTTGGTGAGCTCGACCGAGCCCGAGTCCGCCAGGAACTCGCGCTGGCGCGAGAGCGCGAGCCGGATCACCAGGGAAAGCAGCCAGGCGAGGGCGATCAGCGCGACCGCGATGATGATCGCGATGAAGAATCCGCCTTTGCCTTTGTCGTCGCTCGAGCTCGAACTGCGGGACGAGGAAGAGCGCCAGCCTCCGCCCCAGTTGAACAATAGGCGGAAGATCAATTCGGCGAAGAAGCCGACCACGCCGGCGATGATGACGGCGATGACCATCATGCGCACGTCGCCGTTACGGATGTGGGTCAGTTCGTGGCCGAGCACCGACTCGATCTCGGCGTCGTCGAGCGTCTGCAACAGGCCGCTCGTCACCGTGATCGCATACTGCTTCTCGTTCATGCCGGTCGTGAAGGCATTGAGCGCGGTCGAATCCATCACCTTGAGCTGCGGCGTTGGAATGCCGCGCGAGATGCACAGGTTTTCCAGGATATTGTAGAGGCGCGGCTGCTCCTTGCGCGTGACCTCGGCGCCGCCCGTGATGGCGTCGATCATCGACTGGTGGAATTTGTAGGCGATCGCGATCCACAGCAGCGTGCCGACGGTGGCAAACGGCGCGGCCTTGACGGTATCAACCCAGGCGCGCTGCATGAGCCATTGCACCGAGGCGTCGTTGCTCAGCGCCTCGGCGGTGAGCGCGCCCGCATACACCAGCACGTAGATCAGGAAAAACAGCCCGACGAGCAGCACCACCGACTTGCGCCGGTTCGACTGGATGTGGGTGTAGAGGCCGTAGGCGTGTTCCATGGACTGTCACCTGTCATCCCGACCAAGCGGCCCCGGCGTGAAGCCGGGGTCGCGCGAGCCGGGACGCGGGCTCCTGCGTCAGAACTTCACTTCAGGCGCCTGCTCGACCTGCGCGCGGGTCTCGCCGAGATCGAAGAACTGCTGGGCGTGGAAGCCGAGCGCGGCGGCAAACAGCGCGGCCGGGAAACGCTGGATGCCGGTGTTGTATTCCTGCACGGCGTTGTTGAAGAAGCGCCGGGCCGCCGCGAGCTTGTTCTCGATATCGGACAGTTCGTTCTGGAGCTGCTGGAAGTTCTGGTTCGCCTTGAGGTCCGGATAGGATTCCGAGAGCGCGAACAGTTGCCGCAACGCCCCAGACAGCATGTTCTCGGCCGCAACCTTCTGGTCGACGCCGGGCGCCGCCATCGCGGTCTGGCGCGCCTTGACCACCGCCTCGAGCGTGCCGCGTTCGTGCGCCGCATAGCCCTGCACGGTCGCGACTAGATTGGGGATGAGGTCGTGGCGCTGCTTGAGCTGGACGTCGATGTCGGCAAACGACTGGTTGACGCGTTGCCGCATTGCGACGAGGCCGTTGTAGATCATGACGATCCACAGCACGAGCACGACGAGGATACCGATGATGATCCAGGTCGAGGAAATCGAGGACATGGGGGCTCCTTTGCGGGCTCCGGAAGGCGTTTGCGCGCGGGACCTTAGCGCATGAATCGCGGCAGCGGCAGGGCCGTGATGGCTCGCCGCACTGCACACGTGCTCGTTGGTCGCGGCCGGCCGGTTGGCGGTTCAAGCGCTCTTGCGGACGGGCGGGCCGACGGGAACAATGCGCCCCGTCCACCGTTGGGGTAGACACAACGTGGCGGGGAGATGTCCTATGCTCACACGTCACTTCGCTTTCGCGGCCATACTGCTTTTGGTCCTTCCGGCGCTCGCCCAAGACGTCGACCCGGCGACCGTCGCGGCGTTGCGCGCGACCGGGGCCTCCTACCCGGCGCGGCAAGACACGAACCAATGGCTCGGCTCGAATCTGATCGGCGCCAAGGTGGTCAGCGCCTCGGATGAGACGATCGGGCGGATCGCCAATCTGGTGATCAATGATGACGGCGCGATCGAATCGGTCGTGATCGCGATCGGCGGCCTGCTCGGCGTAGGCACCAAGGAGGTGGCGATCACCTACAAGTCGCTCAACATCACCCGCACCACAGCGGGCGATGCCATCGACCACATCACGCTCGCGGCCACGCGGAGCGACCTGCGGCACGCGGTCGAATTCAAGACGCTGAGCCAGCAGATCGCGGAGCAGCAGACGCGGCACTAGAGACTGATACGTCCGCGCATTCGCCACTGTCTCCGCTCATTGTCGCGAAAGCGACAATCCAGAAGTTGGGTGCCCGCTTTCGCGGGGACGAACGGAAAAGAGCCGATCCGATCAGCTCGCTTCCCGGATCTTCACCGCGGCTTCGAGGTCCACCGAGACAAGCTGCGAGATGCCGCGCTCGGCCATGGTGACGCCGAACAGGCGGTTCATGCGCGCCATGGTGATCGGGTTGTGGGTGATGATCACGAAGCGCGTATCCGTGGACTTCGTCATCTCGTCGAGCAGGTCGCAGAAGCGCTCCACGTTGTGATCGTCGAGCGGCGCGTCCACTTCGTCCA
>PLJS01000033.1 GCA_003140315.1 Hyphomicrobiales bacterium | reverse complement strand
TATCCAGCTGAGCTAAGGGCGCGTCGCGCCACCCTACCACGACGATCGGGCGCCGTTGTGCAGTGCTGGCCGCGCCGGCGGCATCCGGCTTCGGCCGGTCCTGCGGACTTGGATGACCGGCGCGGCGGGGCGAACAGCGGTCACATCGCGACTGGAAGTTTATCGCTCGGCGGCCGTCCGACGCCGTGTTGTTGCGCCAAAACCACGGCGTTGAGCAGAAGTTCACCAACGCCCGCGTAGAGTCTTGATCGTGACGGCGCGGTCGCGCAAAAGTTAAGGCTAATCGTCGATTCCGCGGGCATTTTGCCCGCGGGCACGGTCTTGAGGCTGAGATTCGATGACCATCAATAAGAATTCCGGCAGCACGGTCCGCCTTTCTCGCGCCGCCACGCGGGCGTTGCTGGCCTCCGGCCTTGCGACGGTATTCGCGGCGGGCCTCGGGGGTTCCGCATCGGCCTACGAAGGCGGGCTGTTTTCAGGTCTCACGGCCGCGCGCCCGACCCAGGCGACGCCGGTCTATCTGAAGCGCCGGCACGCCCGTTCACGGCGCATGCAGACCGCCGAGCCGGGCAAGCCAAAGGGCCCCGAGAAGCTGGAAGGCCCGCTCGAGCTCGTCATCTCGATCCGGAGCCAGAAGATCACGCTTTACGCCAACGGGGAGCCGGCCGGCACCTCGATCATCTCCACCGGCGTGCCCGGCCACGCGACGCCGATGGGCGTGTTCAGCGTGATCGAGAAGGACCGCTACCACCACTCGAACATCTATAGCGGGGCGCCAATGCCCTACATGCAGCGCATCACCTGGTCGGGGGTCGCGCTGCACCAGGGCATGGTGACGGGTCATCCCGCGTCGCACGGCTGCATCCGCCTGCCGCAGGCCTTCGCCCAGCGGCTGTGGGGGATCACGCAGGTCGGCGTGCGCGTCATCATCGCGCCCGAGGACGTGAGCCCGGTCGCCATCTCGGATGTGCGCCTGTTCGCCATGACGCAGAAGCCGGCGCCGGTCGCCGAGATCGCGCCGGCCGCGAAGATCCGGCTCGCGACGAATGCCGAAGTAACCGATGCGCCGACGCTGCCTGCCTCCGCGGAGACCGCTCCCGCGACCCAGCCGGCAGCCGTTGAGCCCGTCGCGGCGCAGCCGACGACCGCAGACACCGCCACCCCGGCGGCCGCCGAGCCGGCTACGACCCAGTCGATCGCCGCAGAGCCCGCGACGACCCAGTCCGCCGAAGAGCTCGCGACAACCCCGCCGACCTTCGCAGTACCGGCGACAACCCAATCGACCGCCGCGGAGCCGGCCAATACCGTCGGCCCGATCGAAGACGGCGCCACGGTCACCGAGACGATCCGCGCCGTGCAGGCGAAGGAAGCCGCCGAGAAGGCCAGGCAAGTCGAGGCCGCGCAAGCGGCTGAACACGCCGCCGAGATCGCGAACGCCAAATCGCCGGCCTTCGAGAAATCGAAGCTGCTCGCGACCGCGAAGCAGTATCCCGAGCGGCCCGGCGCGATCACGGTCTTCATCAGCCGATCGCTCGGCAAGCTGTTCGTGCGCCGGGGCTTCTGGCCGGTGTTCGAAACGCCGGTCAAGATCGCCCAGCCCGACCGCCCGTTCGGTACGCATGTGTTCACGGCGCTTGAGCCGAAGGACGACAAGAGCGCGCTGCGCTGGAACGTCGTCTCGCTTCCTAACGCCAACACGGTACAAGCGCCGCCGATGACGCGCGCGCAGCGCAGGGCCGCCGCCCTGCTGCCTCAGCCCCCGCGCGCATCGAGGATCGACCCGTCCGACGTTCTCGGCCGCATCACGATCCCGGACGAAGCGCTCGAACGCATCACCGAAATGATGACGCCCGGCGCCTCGCTCATCATCTCGGACCTCGGCCTCAGCGGCGAGACCAATCGCGGCACGGATTTCATCATCGTGATGCGCTAGCCGTTTTCGGCCACCCGGATCGGCTTTTTGGTCATTCTGCAGGCATGCGGATTTCGCAGGCCCCGTGTTCGGGCGCAGGTTCCTTGTTCATGATCGGTTCCGCGCCGGGGAACTTTTACGGCGCCTCGTACCATTTCGGCGCAATTTTTCGCTCCTGATTGCGACCAGCGGTGATCATTTTTTACCCCGCGTTAAGTCCTGACGCATCAATGAGCAGCGCCGCGCAGTGCAGCATTCCGCCTGCCTAATCAATGGCATGGCTCTTCCGCCAGACCCATGTTAGTGGAGCTGCCCTTCGTCCGGCCGGGTGGACGGAACGGTCTCGGCAGCAAGCGCGTTAAGTGGGCCGCGACGTGCCAAGTTCAGGAGCCAAGTGATGATAAAGATCCGTGTCGGCTGCGATCTGACCTACGAGTTCGCGGCGCCGACCCCGATGGTGCTGATGCTCAACGTGCATCCCTCGCGCTCGGCCGACCTGCTCGCGCCCGACCTGATCCGGGGCACGCCGATCCGGCCGCTCTCGATCTATACCGACATGTTCGGCAACACCTGCTGCCGCGTCGTGGCGCCGGCCGGCGAGATACGCATCGTCACCGACACGGTGGTGGCGGATTCCGGGTTGCCCGATCCAGTCGCGCCCGACGCCCGCCAGCACGCGGTCGCCGACCTGCCGCACGACGCGCTCGTGTTCCTGATGGCCAGCCGCTATTGCGAGACCGACCGCCTGTCGGAATTCGCCTGGTCGCAGTTCGGCAAGACGCCGGAAGGCTGGGAGCGCGTGCAGGCGATCGTCGATTTCGTCCACAACCACATCGAATTCGACTACTTGCGCGCGCGCGTGACCAAGAGCGCGGCGGATGTGGCCCAGGAGCGCGCCGGCGTGTGCCGCGACTTCGCGCATCTCGCGGTAACGCTCTGCCGCTGCATGAACATCCCGGCGCGCTACGCCACCGGCTATCTCGGCGACATCGGTGTGCCGATCGATCCCGCCCCGATGGATTACAGCGCCTGGTTCGAGGTCTATCTCGGTGGGCGCTGGTACACCTTCGATGCGCGCCACAACGAGCCGCGCATCGGCCGCATCGTGATCGCACGCGGACGCGATGCCGCCGACGTCGCGATCTCGACGACGTTCGGCTGGAACCGGCTCAAGAATTTCACAGTGTGGACCGACGAGTTGACGCAAGCCTATCAGGCGCCGGCGCGCGAGCGCATGGTGGCCTGAGGCGTCGCGCGCAGACGCCGGAGCGTGGCGCTGCGCGCTTCGCATCAACAACCGTAGCAGACCGCCGGTTCTAGCGGCGGATGGGCCCCTCCGGGTTGCCGCGCG
>PLJS01000137.1 GCA_003140315.1 Hyphomicrobiales bacterium | reverse complement strand
TGATCACCTTCGCCAAGGGCATCACCTCGGGCAGCGTGCCGATGGGCGGCGTGCTGGTGCGCAAGGGCATCTACGACGCGTTCATGCGCGGGCCGGAGCACGTGATCGAGCTGTTCCATGGCTATACCTATTCGGCGCATCCGCTCGCCTGCGCGGCGGGGCTCGCGACGCTCGACGTCTATCGCGACGAGGACCTGTTCGGCCGTGCGAAGTCGCTCGAGGGCAAATGGGCCGACGCCGCGATGAGCCTGAAAGGCACACCCGGCGTGCTCGACATCCGCACGCTCGGCCTGGTCGCGGCGGTCGATCTCGCCTCGCGCCCGGACACCTACGGCAAGCGCGCCTATGAGGCGATGGAGAAGGCGTTCCACGAGCACGGGCTGATGTTCCGCATCACCGGCGACACGATCGCGCTCTCGCCGCCGCTGATCATCTCGGAAGAGGAGATCGGCGAGATTTTCGAGAAGGTCGGCAAGGTGATCCGGCAGGTGCACTAGCGGCGCGTAGCGCCGCCGCGATAACGCGCCTTTGATCGGCCCAGCGCTCACGGCGCCTCAAATCACGGCTAGGTTCGCGCGTGGCACAAGTTCACGCGGTCGCGCAAACTTGCGCCACGGGCGGCCAACGTCAACAAACACCGGGAGGATTCCTTGAACACTCAATCGCGCATCTTGCGACTTGCATCAGCCGTTGCGGCTTGCGTTCTCGTTTCGCCATCGGCTTTCGCGCAGGGCCTCGACGTGCCGGCCAGGACGCTGCCGGTGCCGCAGAGCGTCAGCCCGCAGGAACAGAAGCTGATCGCCGCACCGCTGCGCCCGGGCTGGAACGTGCTGCCGAAGACCGGCGAGGAATGGAAGCCGGTCGCCGATGCCGGCGCCGAGGCGATCATCAAGGGGGTGCCCGGTCTCATCGAACGCATGAACGTCAAGGTCGAGAAGTCGACCATCGACGGCGTGCGCGTCTTCATCGTGACGCCCGCGACGATCGCGCCCGCAAATCAGAACCGCGTGCTGATCCACATGCACGGCGGCTGCTACGTGCTCAATCCGCGCGAGGCGGCGCTGCCCGAGGCCGTGATGATGGCGGGCTTCGGCGGCTTCAAGGTGATCGCGGTCGATTACCGCATGCCGCCGGAGGCGTATTTTCCGGCCGCGCTCGACGACGGCATGACGGTCTACAAGAGCGTGCTGAAGACGACGAACGCGAAGAACATCGGGATCATCGGGACGTCGGCCGGCGGCGCGCTCGTGCTTGAAATGGGCCTGCGCGCAAAGCAGCTCGGCCTGCCGATGTTGGGCGCGATCGCGGCCGGCACGCCGATGTCGGATGTGACGAAAGTCGGCGACACGTTCTACACCAACGAACTGGTCGACAACGTGCTGGTCTCGCGCGACGGCTTCTGCGACGCCGGAACCGTCGTGTATGCGGCTGGCCACGATTTGAAAGACCCGCTGCTCTCGCCGGTCTATGGCGACTTCACCGGCTTCGCGCCCACGATCCTCACCTCGGGCACGCGCGACCTCCTGCTCAGCAATACCGTGCGCGTGCATCGCAAGCTGCGCGACGCCGGCATCGAGGCCTTCCTGCAGGTGTTCGAGGGCATGTCGCACGCGCACTATCTTCGCGACGACACCTCGCCCGAAACCAAGGCCGCGTTCGCGGAAATCAGCGGCTTTTTCGGCAAGCATCTCGGCCAATAGCGCGCCGAGGAATCGTCCAATGCCTGCCCAACAAATGGGCATCAGGTTCTAAACGATCCGGCCGGGACGGACCGTGCGCGGCCCGTCTCGCCTCCTGCCGTCGAAAGTCGAGCGTGAATCGCCGCGAAATCCGCGGTTTCGCTGGCATACCGCTTGCTACGTCAGTCCGAGCCGCCAGCACGGACCGGGACATGAGCGGATCGAGCCTCGAACTTGCAGCGCTGACCAAGGCATACGGGTCGACCGTCGCGGTCGACGCGATCGACCTGAAGGTGCCTGCCAATACCTATTGCTGCCTGCTCGGGCCGTCGGGCTGCGGCAAGACCTCGACCCTGCGGCTCGTCGCCGGCCATGAGACCGCGACCGCAGGCGACATCATCATCGGTCCGACCAACGTGACCGAACTCCCGCCCGCGCAACGCGGCACCGCGATGATGTTCCAGAGCTACGCGCTGTTCCCGCATCTGACGTCGGCTGACAACGTCGCTTTCTCGCTGAAAGTCCGCGGCGTGCCGAAGGCCGAGCGGCGCGCGAGCGCGATGGACATGCTCGGGCTGGTGCACATGGAGCCGTACGCCGAGCGGCTGCCGGCGCAGCTCTCCGGCGGGCAGCAGCAGCGCGTGGCGCTCGCGCGCGCGTTGATCACGCGGCCGCAGATCCTCCTGCTCGACGAGCCGCTCTCGGCGCTCGATCCGTTCCTGCGCATCAAGGTGCGCGCCGAATTGAAGCGGCTGCAGAAGGAGCTCGGCATCTCGTTCCTGCATGTCACGCACAGCCAGGACGAGGCGATGGCGCTCGCCGATCTGGTTGTGCTGATGAACGGCGGGCGGATCGAACAGGCGGGCACGCCGCGCGAGGTATTCAATGCGCCGCGCACCGCCTTCGTCGCGCAGTTCATGGGCGGCCACAACGTGATCGCCACGGGCAGCGGACCGATCGCGGTGCGCGCCGACCGCGTGAAGCTGCGCCGCGCCGGCGAACCCGGACGGCTGTCGGGCACCGTGCGCGGCATCGAATACCAGGGCACGCATCTGCAGGTCACGCTCGCGTCACCCGACCAGAGCGACCTCACGGCGCTGATGAACGAAGCCGAATTCGACGCCGTGCCGCTCAAGCCCGGCGAGACGCTCGCGGTCGACTGGAGCGAGCAGGACATCCATCGCCTCAACGCTTGACGACATCGCAAACACACAGAGGAGGACACCATGACCAAGAAACCGATCGACCGGCGCACCGTGCTCAAGGGCGCGGGCATGCTGATGGGCTCGACCGCGCTGTCCGGCCTCGCCGCGCCGGCCGTGCACGCGCAGGAGCCGAAAGTGCTGCGCTATCTCGGCACCGCGGTGAACCAGTCAACTGACATTGCTAAGAAGGTGAAGGAGGATACCGGCATCACGATCGAATACATCCCGGTCACCACCGACGAGGTGGCCAAGCGCATCGTGACGCAGCCGAACTCGTTCGACTTGGTGGACGAGGAATATTTCTCGCTCAAGAAGGTGATCCCGTCCGGCAATCTCGTCGGCATGGACGCCAAGCGCATCAAGAACGCCGACAAGATCACGCCCATTTTCACCAAGGGCGAGTTGCCCGGCGGCAAGAAGATCGGCGACCAGGGCACCGCGCCGAAGAAGGTGTTCTACCTCGAAGGCGCGACCTCCAAGAAATTCGCGACATCACCGACCCAATGGATCACGCTGATCCCGACCGTCTACAACGCCGACACGCTCGGCATTCGCCCGGACCTGATCAAGCGGCCGATCGAAAGCTGGAAGGAGCTGCTGAACCCGGAATTCAAGGGCAAAGCCTCGATCCTCAACATCCCGTCGATCGGCATCATGGACGCCGCGATGGTGGTCGAGTCGATGGGCAAGCATACATACAAAGACAAGGGCAACATGACCAAGCCCGAGATCGACATGACGATGGCCTTGATGACCGAGGCCAAGAAAGCGGGCCAGTTCCGCGCGTTCTGGAAGGACTTCAACGAGAGCGTCAACCTGATGGCCTCGGGCGAAGTCGTGATCCAGTCGATGTGGTCGCCGGCGGTCACCGCGGTGCGCTCGAAGGGCATCGCCTGCACCTATCAGCCGCTGAAGGAAGGCTACCGCGCCTGGGCGGCGGGCTTCGGACTACCGCGCACCACCGTCGGCAAGAAGGCCGACCTCGCCTACGAGTTCATCAACTGGTTCCTCGACGGCTGGGCCGGCGCGTTCCTCAACCGGCAGGGTTACTACTCGGGCGTGCTGGAGACCGCGAAATCCAAGATGGAGCCCTACGAGTGGGCGTTCTGGATGGAAGGCAAGCCGGCCGAGAAGGACATCATGTCGCCGAGCGGCACGCTGCTCGAAAAGGCTGGCACGGTGCGCGACGGCGGCTCCTACGAGTCACGCATGGGCAGCGTCGCGTGCTGGAACTCCGTGATGGATGAGAACGACTACCTCGTGAAGAAGTGGAACGAGTTCATCGCGGCGTAAATGTCAGCCGTCGCTGACCGACACGTGGTGGCTGACGCGGAGGCGAAGTCCGCCTCCGCGAAGCCGTCGCTCTTCTCCCGCGCGCTTCCTGCCTGGGCGCAGGCGCTGCCGCTCGCGCTCGTGTTCCTCGTCTTCTTCCTCGTCCCGCTGGCGCTCACCGTGATGGTGAGCTTCTGGGATTACACCGAATATTCGCTCGTACCGGCCTTCACGCTGCGCAGCTACGTGGAGATGTTCGAGGGCTGCTACGACAAGCTCCCGGATCTCTGCGTCACGCTGAAGACCTACCTGTCGACGCTGAAATTCTGCATCTCGGTCTGGCTGATCTCGCTCGGCGTCGGCTTTTTCATCGCCTACTTCCTCGCCTTTCATGTGCGCACGACCACGATGCAGGTCGCGCTGTTTCTGGTCTGCACGGTGCCGTTCTGGACCTCGAACGTCATCCGCACGATCTCGTGGATTCCGCTGCTCGGCCGCAACGGCCTCGTCAATTCGACGCTGGTGAAAGCCGGCATCATCAACACGCCGATCGAGTGGCTGATCTTCTCGGATTTCTCGGTGATCGTTGCGCTCGTGCACCTCTACACGCTGTTCATGATCGTGCCGATCTTCAACTCGATGATGCGCATCGACCGCGCGCTGCTCGAGGCCGCGCGCGATAGCGGCGCGTCGGGCTGGCAGACGATCTGGAACGTGGTCATCCCGCTCTCCAAGCCCGGCATCGTGATCGGCTCGATCTTCGTCATCACCATCGTGATGGGCGATTTCGTCACCGTCGGCGTGATGGGCGGTCAGCAGATCGCCTCGGTCGGCAAGGTCATCAACACGCAGATGGGCGCGCTGCAATTCCCGCCGGCGGCCGCGAACTCCGTGATCCTGCTGGTCGCCGTGCTGTTCATCATCGCGGCGCTGACTAAGCTCGTCGACATCCGGAAGGAGCTGTAGATGCGCGCGCGCATGGCCCCGAAAAGTGGGAACCGGTTTTCGGATAAGGCCATGCGCCATGAGTGACCGACGCACCGCAGGCTTCTACTGGCTCGCGGCACTGTTCGCGCTGTTCGTGCTGTTCCTGTATGGCCCGATGATCACGATCTTCGTGCTGTCATTCCAGGGGCCGCAGGGCGGCCTGACATTTCCGATGAACGGCGTCTCGCTGCACTGGTTCTCGCACCTCTGGGAAGGTCTCGGCGTGGTCGACATCTGGGCGGCGTTCCGCCGCTCGCTCAAGCTCGGCAGCATCGTGATGGTGCTCACCGTCGTGCTCTCGCTGCTCGCCGGCTTGGCCTACCGCAAGCGATTCCCCGGCTCGAACCTCCTGTTCTACGTGGTCGTTGCGAGCCTGATCGTGCCGTCGATCGTGGTGTCGCTCGGGATCGGGCTCGAATTCCGCCTGGTCGACGACGCGATCAAATCGCTATCCGACACGTTCGGCTGGAGTTTCCTCGACGGCTATACGACCGCGATGGGGCTCTATACGTCGGGCCTGGGCGCGCAGCTCACCTGGACCTTGCCATTCGGCCTGCTCATCTGCTTTGCGATCTTCAACCGCTTCGATCGCCGCTACGAGGAGGCCGCGCGCGACCTCGGCGCCACGCCGTGGCAGAGCTTCGCGCATGTCGTGCTGCCGATAATCGCGCCGAGCGTGGTCGGCATCGGGTTGTTCGGCTTCACGCTCTCCTGGGACGAGGTCGCGCGCTCAAGCCAGGCGATCGGCGACGTCAACACGCTGCCGCTCGAGCTCACCGGCCTCACCACCACGGTGACCAACCCGGAGATCTACGCGCTCGGCACGCTGACGACGGGCGTGTCGTTCATCGTGATCTTCACGGCGCTCGGGCTGATGCAGATGCTGCGGCGGCGGACGGCACGTGCGCTGCGCGCCGCCGCGTGAGTCTGCGACAAGTTGACCGAATCGGTGGAAAAAGCCGCGTTCGGTACATTGCCCTTGGCGCGGAACATGCATGTTACTGAAATCTGCGTCGGGGGCCGCAATGCCGATTCTCACCATCAGGCACGTCACCAGCTACCACTACCGGCGTGCGGTCGCCTTCGGCGAACACCGCATGATGCTGCGTCCGCGCGATGATGACGACCAGAAGGTGCTCGAATCCGCGCTCGACATCAGCCCGGAGCCGAGCGAACTCTCCTGGACCCAGGATGTCTTCGGCAATCATGTCGCGACCGCCCGTTTTGCGGGGTGGGCCCGCGAGCTCTCCTTCGCCAGCACGATTTGCGTCGAGCACGCAGCGGCGGGCTTTCGCGCAGCCGACATCGCGGAGCATGCCCGCACCTATCCGTTCGTCTACGCGAACGACGGGCTTGATCTTGCGCGCTACGTCGCGGCGGCGCCGCCGCACCCGGAACTGACACGCTGGACCGCCGGGTTTCTGCGCGCGGACGGATCGGCCGACACCTACGCGCTCTTCGTCGGCATGACGCAGACCATCCGGGGCAGCTTCAAGCACCGCGCGCGGCATCAGAAAGGCGTGCAGGATCCGCTCCAGACTTTGGCGCTCGGCAGCGGAAGCTGCCGCGATCTCGCGGTGCTGATGATCGCGAGCCTGCGCTCGCTCGGGATCGCGGCGCGTTTCGTGTCGGGTTATCTGAAAGTCGCCGACCCCGACGACGATCGCATCACCGGCGGCAATACCCATGCGTGGGCGCAGGCCTATGTTCCCGGCGCCGGCTGGGTCGACTTCGATCCATCAACCGGCATGGTGGGGAATGAGAACCTCGTGCGCGTCGCTGTCGTGGACCAGCCGTGCGAGGCGATCCCGCTCTCCGGCACCTGGATCGGGAGTGCCGCGGACCATCTCGCCATGAGAGTGGCGGTCAAGGTCGGCGCCGCGTGACCGAAGAGCGGAACTTTATTGCCGCCACGTTCTTAGCCTTCATGGCACCGGGCTTCGCGCGCGCAGGCCCACGAGGTCTTTCATGAAAATCCGTGCGGGCTATGAGATAGCCTATGACTGCCCGCAGCCGACGCCCATGATCCTGCAGGTGAGCGTGCACCCGTCGCGCCAGGCCGATCTCATCAGCTGGGACGGGCTGAAGATCGATCCGGTCATCCCCGCCAACACGTATCACGACGTTTTCGGAAACTTCTGTCACGTGATCCGCGCGCCCGCGGGCCGGCTCACGCTGTCCACGGATTTCCTGGTGCAGGATTCAGGCGAGCTCGATGAAGTCGCACCGGGCGCGATGGCGCATCCGCTCGGCGAGCTGCCGGTCGACACGCTCATCTACCTGCTCGGCAGCCGCTACTGCGAGACCGATCGCCTGTCGGATATCGCGTGGTCGACGTTCGGGCACCTGCCGAAAGGGTGGCCGCTGGTGCAGGCGATCTGCGATTTCGCCCACGAGCGCATCAAGTTCGGCTACGAGCACGCGAGCGTGACCAAGACGGCGTTCGACGCCTATACGGAGCGGCGCGGCGTGTGCCGCGACTTCGCCCATCTCGCCGTCACGTTCTGCCGCTGCATGAACATCCCGGCGCGCTACTGCACCGGCTATCTCGGCGACATGGGCACGGAGCCGCCTTACGGCCCGGGCGACTTCGCAGCCTGGTTCGAGGCCTATCTCGGCGGACGCTGGTACATCTTCGATCCGCGCAACAACGTGCGGCGCTTGGGGCGCATCCTGATGGCGCGCGGACGGGACGCCACCGACGTCGCGATGGTGACGTCGTTCGGTCCGTGCACGCTCGCGAATTTCAAGGTGGTGACCGACGAGGTGCCGGACGCGGACGCTACCGCGTGACAATCGTCGGTTTGGCGTCCGCGCGATCCGCTTCCGTCTCCGCCACCACATAGCTCGGGCGCTTGCGCGTCTCGCGCAAAATGCGCCCGACATACTCGCCGATGATTCCGAGCACGAGCAGTTGCGCCGCGCCGAGGATCGCGATCACCGCCACGATCGAGGACCAGCCCGCGACCGTGTGCTGCACGAACAGGAAGCTCACAACCGCATAGACGACGAACAGGAACCCGACCGCCGCGAAGCCGAGCGCGAGCCAGATCGCGAAGCGCAACGGCCGCACGCTGTGCGCCGCGATGCCGGTGAGCGCGAGCTCGACCATGCGGCGCAGCGAATACTTGCTGTCGCCATGCCGGCGCACGCCGCGCGCATACGGGATCGTCACCAGCGGGAAGCCGAGCCAGCGCACCAGGCCGCGCAGGAACAGGTCCTGCTCCTCCATGCGGTTGACGGCATCCACCACCGCGCGGTCGAGCAGCATGTAGTCGGCGCTGCCGGGCTCGATGCGCACGTCGCCGATCGCGTCGAGCACGCGATAATAGAACCGCGAGGAGAGCCGCTTGCCGGCCGCAACGGCCGCGTCGTCGCGCCGCGTCACCACGATCTTCGCGCCCGCACGCCAGGCCGCGACGAGCTGCGGGATCAGCTCGGGCGGATGCTCGAAGTCGGAATCCATCACGATGACGGAGCGGCCCGCGGCGTGGCGCAGGCCCGCGCGCAGCGCCGCCTGGTGGCCGAAATTGCGCGTGAAGGAGACGTAGCGCACGCCCTCGCGGGCGCTCGCGCGCAATGCCGCGAGCGTGCCGTCGTGCGAGCCGTCGTCGACGAAAATGATCTCGGTGCGCCCGAGCGGCGCCAGCACGTCGGTGAGCGCCTTCACCATCGGCGCGATGTTCCCGGCCTCGTTGTGGGCCGGCAGCACGACCGATATGTCGGGGGCAGCATCCATTGTTCAGCGTCCCGGCATTCTTGGATTCCCGCTTTCACGGGAACCACCATCAATGTACATCACATTAAGCTGGCGGGGCGCGCGCGGACAACGGAGAAACCCGGCATGGATAATGCCGTAACGGCGCCGGCCCGGGAGACGCACCTTAACGCGGCGATCGCGTTCGCGCAGCGCGCTCCGGGCCAGTGCCTCGCGGTCGTGCTCGCGCTGCATCTTGTCGTATGGACCGCGCTGCCCGCGCTGATATCGGGCAATCTCCAACTCGATCTCGTCGAGGACCTCGCGCTTGGGCGCGAATGGCAGCTCGGCTATTGGAAGCATCCGCCGCTGCCGTGGTGGATCGCCGACTTTGCCTACCGCATCGCCGGCGACGTGTATGTCGTCTACGTGCTCGGGCCGCTCGCGGCGGTCGTCTGCCTCTATGTCGTCTGGCTGCTCGGCCGCGAGATCTTCGGCGGCTTCCAGGCGCTGATCGCCGTGCTCGCGCTCGAAGGCGTGCATTTCTACAATTTCTCGGTCGTCAAGTTCGCCCACGACCAGATGCAGCTTCCCTTCTGGGCGCTGACCGGGCTGTTTCTCTATCGCGCGCTCACGCGCGGCCGCGCGCGTGACTGGCTCGCTGCCGGGGCCGCGCTCGCATTGTGCTTCTGGTCGAAATACGCGGCCTTCGCGCTCGCCGGCAGCATCGGCTTGTTTCTGCTGATCGATCCCGATGCGCGGCGGGCGTGGCGCACGCCCGGCCCCTACCTGATGGCGCTTGCTTTTCTTATCGTGATCACACCGAACCTGTGGTGGCTGATCGACAACGGCTTCCTGCCGTTCAGCTATGTCGACGCGCGCGCAAAAGTGGCCACCCGCTGGTATCAGGTCGTCACCTTTCCGCTGCAATGGACCGGCGGCCAGTTGTTCTTCCTCGCCCCGGCGATCGGCTTGATGGTGCTCGCCCTCATCGGCGGGCGCCGGGGCGCGAAACCGGCGGAGGACGGCAGCCGCGCCTTTGCGCGCCGCTATGTCATGACGCTGGCGCTCGGCCCCTTTGTGCTCACGACGCTGATCGCGCTCGCGCTCGGCCGCCTGCCGGTCGCGATGTGGGGCTATCCGCTGTGGTCGTTCGCGCCACTCGCAGCGCTGCTTTGGCTCGGTCCGGTCATCGAATCGGCGCCACTGCGGCGCTTCGCAGCCGGCTTCCTCGCCGTCTTCATCGTCATGCCGGTCACCTATGCGGCGGTCGAATTCGGCGAGCCGTTGCTGCGCGACCGGCCGAAGGCGACGCAGTTCCCCGGGCGCCCCTTCGCCGAAGCGGTCACGCGCGCCTGGCACGACAAGTTCAACACGCCGCTGCCCTATGTGGGCGGCGGCGAGTTCGCCACCAATAACGTGGCGGTCTATTCGCCCGACCGCCCGCATGTCATCGTGCATGCCGATGTCGGCTTGAGCCCGTGGATCGACCGCGCCGACCTCGCAAGACGCGGCGCCATGCTGGTGTGGGAAGACGGCCAGGTCGATGCGGCGCGGCTCGCCGATCTGCGTTCGGCCTTCCCGGGCCTGGAGGTCGCGCCGCCGCTCGTTCTGCCGCGTCACACATTGTGGCCGACCCGCCCGGTGCGGGTGTTCTATGCCTTCGTCCCGCCGCGGCCGTGAAGGGTGCGCGCCCTTCCCTCTCCCGCCCTCACTTCATTCGGGCCCCCTCTCCCGCAAGCGGGAGCGGGGAAAGAAAGCAAGCCGACGGCATGATGTCGTCACATGAACCGGCTAGACAGCCTCGTCGCGCTTGCGTGCGCAGGCACGCTCATAGACATTAGCGATGACGGGCGCGAATACGATTCGCGGGCGCTTTCGTTCCCATTGCGGACTCGAAAGCAGGGCAGCCGGCGACCCGTCGCGGGGATGGGCATGAGGCGCCTGAGCGCCGTTTTGATCGCCATCTGCATGGCGCTGATCGCCGGCTCCGTCGGCGCAGTCGCCTATCTTTGGTTCAATTTCAGCGGCATGGAGGCTTCGGTCGTCGCCGTCGCGGCGTTGACCGGTCTCGCGATGCTCAATTCGGTCACCGGCCGCGCGCGCGATCGCGACAATGTCGGCAACCAGATCGCGGACCTCTCGCGTGGCACCGCCGATATCGGACGCCACATCTCCGAGCTCGACCGGCGCTTGGCTGCGCTCGAAGGCGACATCGCGGTCGTCAACGACAAGATGCGCGTGGCGACCGAGCCGCTGGTCGGTGAGATCGACGAGCTCGGCCAACTGGTCAAGGAACTGGCCGACGCGGTCGCGGCGCATGAGCGCATGCTTGCGGCTCCGCCGGCACGGGTTGCGCCCGCGGCGCCGCCATTGGCTAGCGACCTGGACGTGCCGGTCGTCGCCACTGCCGCCGACCGCGTGGAACTCACCGAAGTCGAAACCACGAGCGCGCGCGCCGCGAGCGGGCGCTTCAAGGGCATGGCGCAGAGCGAGATCGTCTCGCTGATCGGGCGCGCGATCGAGGCAAATCGCATCGACCTCTATCTCCAGCCGATCGTCACGCTGCCGCAGCGCAAGGTGCGCTACTACGAGGCGCTGACAAGGCTGCGCGACGAGGACGAGACCCAGTATCCGCCCGAGGACTATCGCGGCTATGCCGAAGAGGCCGGCCTGACGCCAGCGATCGACAATCTGATGGTGTTCCGCTGCGTGCAGGTGGTGCGGCGCCTGAGCAGCAAGAACCGCGAGGTCGGCCTGTTCTGCAACTTCTCCAGCTCGACGCTGGTGAACGCGACGGTCTTCCAGGAGATCGGCGATTTCCTCGAGGCGAACCGGGCGGTCGCGCCGTTCGTAATATTTCAGTTCGCGCAGTCCGCGGTGCGCGCGATGGGGCCGATCGAGACCGAGGCCCTGGCGGGCCTCGCGGCGCTCGGGTTCCGTTTCTCGATGGACCAGGTCAGCGATCTGCGCATCGAGCCGCGCGAATTGGCCGAGCGCGGCTTCCGCTTCATCAAGGCGTCGGCCTCGCTGCTGCTCAGCCGCGCGGCCGCGCCCGGCGGCGACATCCATCCGGCGGATTTCTCCGATCTACTCGGCCGCTTCGGCATCGACCTGATCGCCGAGAAGATCGAGCGCGAGAGTACGGTGGTCGACCTGCTCGACTATGACGTGCGCTTCGGCCAGGGCGCGCTGTTCTCTCCACCGCGGCCGGTGCGCACCGAGGTGCTGCAGGGGCTCGCCGAACGGGCGCAAGCCGCGGAGGCTGCCCCCGCCGCGCCGGCCGAGCGGCGCGCCCCGAGCGCCGAGACAGATCCCGAGCCCGAGCGGCGCGTCGGCGCGATCGCGCAGCTTGCGCGCGGCATCGCGCGGCGTGCTTGATCTCCGCTGGCGCGAGTGTCCATGTCGAACCTGCCCGTCCTGACCGACCATTTCGACACGTTGGCGCCCGGCTACGATGCCGTGCTCTCCGACGTATGGGGCGTGATCCACAACGGCATCGCGGCCTTTCCGGCGGCAGGCGATGCGCTGACGCGCTTCCGGCAGAAGGGCGGCGCCGTGGTGTTGATCTCCAACGCGCCGCGGCCGGGCGCCCAGGTCGCCCGCATGCTCGACCGGATGGGCGTGCCGCGTGCGGCCTATGACGGCATCGTCACGTCCGGCGACGTGACGCGCGACTACGTCGCGAAGAATCCGGGCGAACCGGTGCTGCTGATCGGCCCCGAGCGCGATCATTCGATCTTCACCGGGCTCGACGCGCCGTTCCGCCCGCTGCAAGAGGCGCGTTACGTGATTTGCTCGGGTCTTTATGACGACGAGACCGAGACGCCCGACGACTACCGCGATCTCTTGGCACAGATCCGCGCACGCAACCTGTTCATGCTGTGCGCCAATCCCGACGTCGTGGTCGAACGCGGCGAGCGGCTGATCTACTGCGCCGGCGCGCTCGCCGACCGTTATGCGGAGCTCGGCGGCGAGGTCTATTACGCCGGCAAGCCGTACCGGCCGCTCTACGACCTCGCGCTCGACAAGATCGCCACTGCGCGCGGCGCTCCCGTTCCGCTCGAGCGCGTGCTGGCGATCGGCGATTCGGTGCGCACCGATCTCAAAGGTGCCGCCGATCTCGGCGTCGACTGCCTGTTCATGACGGCCGGCATCCATGCCGAGGAGCTCGGCCACCGCGACGATCCGGACCTCGCGGCGCTTGGCGATATCTTCTCGGCCGCCGGGCAGATGCCGAAAGCGGTGATGCGGCGGCTGGTGTGGTGAGTGTCGCGCGCAGTCAGGCGAAGAGCTGATCGACCTGCGCCTGCGCGATGCCCTCGCCCTCGGCGGCCGGACCGTTGAGCATGAATTTCGATTTCCGCTCGGCGCGACCGCGCTCGTGCTCATCGATGAAACCGGAGAGATCCTTCGCGCGCATCGCCTCGACGAAACGACTGACACGCTGCTCGATGTGCTGC
>PLJS01000291.1:24506-33775 GCA_003140315.1 Hyphomicrobiales bacterium | reverse complement strand
CACTTCCGGACTCATGCACCGCACAAAAATCGTGGTGACTTCGCCGTAGCATTCTTGTCGTAGCCCGTCGCCCGCTTTGGGTTCTCTGCTCGGACGCGACTTTGCGCCGTTGCGTGTGCGTTATCGCCACCCTAGGGGGACGCCACGATCATCGTCGGAAATTTGATGGTCCAAACCGTGCCATGATCTGACTCGATCTTCACGGTCCCGCGAATCTGTTCGATCAGGCGGCGCACCAGGCCGACCCCTTGCCGCTTGTTTTCAGCATGGCCGTTGAAGCCCTTGCCGTTGTCGCTGACCGTCAAGGTTCCGATGTCGACATCTCCGGGCGCGCGGCACACCGACACCGTGGCCGCCCCCTTCCCGTCGGGAAAGGCATGGTCATAGCTGTTGGTGACCAGCTCCGCGACGACGAGCCCTAACGCAGTCATTACATCAAGATCGAGAATGATCGGCTCGCTGTCGCAAGTCAGCGTAACGCCACCGTCCAACGTCCCCTGAACATCCGCCAGGTTGAGGCACAGCGATTTCACATAACTGGCGAAATCGGTCGTCCGCGTCATCTCGGTGCCGTGCAAATGGTCGTACACTTGCGCCAGAGTGGACACCCGGCGCGCGATCGCCTTGATGCCTCTTTGCCCGGCTGCGTCCGTCGTGACGCCGAGCTGTCTGGTCAGCATCCCATAGACGAGTTGCAGATTGTTGCGCACCCGGTGCTGCAACTCTTCGGCCAATACCTTCTTATGGTCCAGCAGCACTTTCATCTGGTCGATCGTGACCTGCAGGACTGCGGTACGCTCGGAGGTCGCGACCGCCTCGGCGAGAACATTGGCAAAGCCGGTGAGGAAATTGACGTCGTGTTCGTCGTAATCGTGCTGTTTGTTGTTGTCGATCTCCAGTACGCCGTAGGGCTTGCCGTTGCCTTTGATGACGACGTCGATGGTCGAGATAATGCCATGCTCGGCGTAGAACGCCGGCAGCACGAAATCGTGGTCCTTGCGCAGATCGTCGCAGATCGATGGCTGCCCGGTGATGAAGGCGCGCCCTTGCGGCGAGGTCTCATCGGCGCGAGAGACGACGTTTCCGACGACGCCTGCCCTCCAGCCGAACCCGGCTTCGATGAGAAGATCGTTCTCCGCTTCGCGGTATCGGCAGACTTTGGAGAACGGCACGCTGAGGCCTTCGGCACAGACTTTCGCCGCTTCTGTCAACACCTTCAACAGATCGCTTTGGCGAAGCGCAAAACTGCCAAATCCGGCGATCGCCGCCTGTTGGCGAAGCAGCTTGAGGACCAATGCATCGGCGTCATTCATCCTAAGACGCCCGGCGGGTGATGGTCGCCCGCGGCAACAACGCGAACCCGCGAGGAAACGGAGGCGACGCCGTGCCGGTGGCGACAATCTCGGCAACAATTTCCAGAGCGCGCACGAGATCGGCTGAGCTGTAGGGCTTGAGGATGCAGGCGTCGCCATCGCGGGCATTCTGCATGACGTGTGAGGCGTTTCCCGTCGCAAAGAGGACACCGAGCCTCCCAAATCTACTCAACTGGGTGGCAATCTCCGTGCCGAGCCCGCCATCAGCGAGTCGCATGTCGAGGAGGGCAAGGTCAGGCTTGTGAAGTCGACCGAGCGCGACGCCGTCGGCGACGGTGCGGGCGATGCCGCAAACCTCGTATCCGCATTCGACGAGGACCTCTTCGGTCATATCGGCGATCAATAGGTCGTCTTCGGCGATCAAGACCCTGAGCATGCAACGCCTTTTCGACCGCGCGCAGCTTCTGTCGAGGAAGAGGGAGGCGACCCCTCCATGCGGTGACGCTACGCTTGCGCCAAGGTGAAGACTGATCAGAATTGCTCACATTGGAATGTATGGTCTCGGCGGCTGCTGGTTCCCACACTCGCGCTCTCAGTCAGCGAGTTGCGGAACCTGTTGGCTCGGGCACTAAAGGCCATGTCGCGAAGTTCGTGCGTGGGCTGGTGGTCCCGTTTAGCTCAATGCTGAGTCCGGGTTTCCCGAGAGGGTCGCCGAAGAGCTAGGATCGTCCATTGCTTCCCCATTCGAAGGAAGTGCGCCTGCAAATCAGGATTGCGAACGTCGCCCGCCAATTGCATGGAATCTGCCGCCAAGCGCAGGCACTCCAACGCATGCTTTCGCGAAAATTCCGAGTCCGACACGGCGCACCATCTTGAAAAATCTATGCGCAATCATTGCATGGCGCCGCGTATCCTGTCGGTGGTCTACGCCACAAGAAAGTAGAGAAAACTGGTAACGTGCGCGGCCAAAAAATGGATGCAATATAGATTGTATTACGAATAGGTCGGTGGCAATGGCGGCTCCAGGGCGGAATTGAAGCCAGCGTGCCTATAGACCTCGCCGATGAAGGCTGACGTGGTTATCGCTCTTGAGGTGCGCCCGCCGAGAACAGGTTAGATTCCGACGCGTACCGATGCGTTGGTGTCGCAGCCAGAAGCCGGCAAAATGACTGCGTCCATCTTCCCCATTATGGCCGGTTGACACCCGGCGGTGCCACAGACAACGCGGACGGCTGCCGAAGGTTCGGAACTTAAGCGGCGCCTCCTCGCTTGCCTCATGATAGGAGGCGAGCATGCACAACGAAGGCGACCAAATTGTAGAAACGCGCGCGGGGGATTTTTGGACAGACCAGTGCTCGTCGTGCTGATTGTGAGCGTTGTTCTCGCCGCGGCATGCCTTGCCGTGACCTACGCCGGGATATTCAAATTCGCATAGGGGTGGCGGCCTCCGGAACTTCTCGACCCGATCAGCGGTTAAAGACGCGTTCCAAGAAACGCTCACCCAGAGGATATTCCATGAATAGGCTCTCAGCACTTCTCGCTGCCGCGATCGTCGCCGGCGGTGCGACGGTCGCCTTTGCGCAATCCGGCCCGGCTCCGGGCGATGCCCACCCGCCTGGCGCGCTCTTCCAAGGCGGTATCCCGCCGGCCGCAGCCGCGATGCGACGTGGCGACGACATGGCGCCGATCGAAACCTTCAGGTCGCGCCGCGTGTCCGCGCCGCAAGAGTTCGGCAACAATCCGACCCCAACCCGAAACGATCCGGCCGGCACGCGGACTCAATGCCGCGGCGGCTGCTAGTAAGAGCTAGTGTCGAACGGGCACGCTGATACATGAAAGTCTCGCCATCGGTTTTGACCGATGGCGAGGCGATGCTCGCAGAAATGCTAGCGACCCGCGGGCGCGCGGACGGCATTATGGGGACTCCCGCTTTCTCGTATCGACGCGCCGGTCGATTCTTCACGTTCAGACATCTGTTCACCAGTCGACGCTTAAATCCGGTTCGGGTCAATCGCGCCAGATTGACGATGTCCGTCACGTGTCCGCTTATCCCCCGACTGCTGCCGAACCCGCGCTTGCCTTGAACCGACGCGAAGGGCCAACTGCTGCCTCCCGCACCGCAACAAACAGTACCGTTATTCAACCACCTCGTCGGCAGCCAACAGCAGAACGCAGTCTTCTCAGCTTTGCTCCGCCCAACCAACTTTGCTCCGCCCAACCAACGCATAAACCGCGTCGTGGCATGGCCGCCCATTTTTGCACGCCATAAAAAAGGCCCACCGAAACGGGTCAGACAATCGCTTCGCCTTATTCTTTTCTAGTTATCTCTTTAGCGTGTTCCAGTGACAGGAAGGCTCGCGTTGTAATGGCCGACACCTTTTGTGACAGCCTCACCTTGTTGATATCGACTTCGGCCACCTGACTCCTGTTCAAAAAGAGCTCTTTCGGGTCGAGAGCATCTTTCTCGAACATTTTGATGCGGTCGCCTTGAATGCTCTCCACGGTGCCAACATGCTGGTCGTTAGCATCCACGACTTCCATAAGCGCGCAAATTTCCATTTCAAACTCTCCTGGTTGATAAGCCAACAACCTGATGGCGCGCGTTGTTCCATTGCATCTGAGATAAACGGGAGATTCCCAAATCGCTTTCGCCGCCCGAAGGAAGGCGAAAATCGCAGCAACAAACCCCCAACTCCGGAAATATTGTTGCGACACAACAATCGACGCGATGGGCCACAATGCGAGTTATGCACCGCAGCAAGGCAAGATCTTCATCGGCAGGATCGAACGCGGCTTGACTTCCTCGGCTATTCATCGCGCGGGAATATTTGGCTCCTAGCTCGGAACCGGCTATGCGGTCTCGCGCTCCCGGCTGACGTTGCCAGCACAAGCTCTTCGAGCCGGAACCCTAGAAGGGGCGATGTGACCTTCCAACAAGCCAGCCGAGCGCTAAGGCGATGGCAGCGGTCGTAAACGGTCTATTTTGGATGTAGTGGCGAATGGTGTCTTCGAGGGAAGCAGGCATCTTCCCCACTGCGTTGATGGCCTCCCCGGCGGCGTCTTTGGCCTGGCCATACAAATCCTGCACGCTCGCCTCGGCCTGCTGCATTTGGCCCTGAGCATGTGTCTTGTCATCGCCAGTGGCGCGTCCGAAGGCTTCCTTTGCTTTTCCTCCTAGATTGTTGTCCGTTTCACTCAAGTGGTTTTCGTCCATAGTGTTGCGACCGAGCACTGTTCCAAAGGCAGCACCACAGGCGGAGTCGAAGCCTACCAATCCCGCCGACCCATGCGACCAATAAGCCAGCCAACACAAAGCGCTACGATCGCCGTTGTATAAGGACGCTTTTCGATCGTATGGCGGATATAATCTTCAGTATCCGCCGCGCCGTGGCGGATCGCTTTGGCGGCATCTGAGGCCGCCTCTTTTGCCTGACCATAGAGATCCTGGGCCGCTCCTGCCGCCTGGTTGATGACCCCTTCTACCTGGCTTTTCGTGTCGCCAGTGACGTTGCCAAAAGCTTCTTGCGCTTTGCCGCCGAGATTTCTTGCGGTGCCAGCTACGCGATCTTCATCCATGGGAGTGCCTCGTTGTGTGAAGTATTTCTTTTCAACTCGGGAGGCTCGTGACGACCAAAGCTGGCCATCAACGACGGTGGACGACGAGACCCACAAGAATTCCGACGCCGACTGCAACTGCGAGCGTGACAAGCGGGCGATGCTCGACTTCCTTGGAAAGGCGGCGCAAGGCATCGTTTCCAAGCTTCGCCGCCTCGCTGCCAATTTTCGCCGCTTCGTCACCCATGGAATTGGCGCCCCCGCGGAACCGATCGGCTATGCTGCTCAACACCGCAGCAACGCTCTCCCCGACGTGGTCAGCGGTCTCCACCGCACTCGCGGAAGTCCGGACACCAACACGTTCCAAACGCTTTTCCATCGACCGCAAGCGCCGTTCGATTTCACGGACATTGGCGGACATCGTGCGGGAATATCCGGATTGATCAAACATCACGACTCCTCTTTCGGTACCGATTGCATCGGCTATCTAATGATGCTGGAAGAGAGCGAGAAGAATGATGATCGGAATAGGGACGCCTAGCAGCCACAACAGAATTCCACGACCCATGACTTCCTCCTATGTTCAGTTCTGGATTACCGGTCTGTCAAATTCGGGGGCCAATTGTCACGAAGATATCCGCCCTCAGTGGCGGCCAAGCTGGCGGCGAAGGCGCCGATCAGCAGCGAGGCGGTTAGCCACAGAGACAACTTGGCGGCTGCTTTTCGGGCGTTGTCCAAGGCGGTCTTTGCCTGGTTGGTAACGTCGGAAACCCGCTTGTCGGCATCCGTCTGACTAAGTCCCGTGCGGGCCGCGACGACTTGCGCCACATATGTGCGATCAGACGCAGGAACATCGCCATCTCGAAGACCGGTCACGAAGATACGAGCGATCTCGCGACGGGTGGCTTCCAAATCGATCGTGTTAGGGCTTGCGGTAGAATTGGGTCGTAACAGCGCATCAACATAATAATCCACCGGGCCACCGGGTCGCGCTGACGCCAGTGTTAACGGCGACGATGCGCCTCCAGCAATGTTGCTGGCCGCCACGGCCAAGAACGCAGCGCTCAGTACCGTGGCCAATGCCCAAGCCAAAAAGCCATGAGCAGTGTCGCGAAAGTAGACCTCGTGTGTATGTACGCCGACCCATTTCGTACGCGACCGCCCCGCGATGTAACCTCCAATCGTAGAGGCGAGCATCGCGACGACAATCAGATAAAGGCCGGTGCCGATTTGGAATGTGTTCGCCGATACGCCCGAATTGCCCCACGGGGACACAGCCGAGAAGCCCATGCCAGCACCGAACGCGAGGAGAACGAGAGTCAGAGCGGCCGCAGCAATTGCGCCTGCCGCAACCGCCACCCATGATATCGCGGGGCTTTCGTCGACAGGAGTACCGAACTCAACGGTTTCGACTGTTTCAATAACCATCGTTCTTCCCCTCGGATGAATACCCCTTGCTGCGCAATTGCCACATTGCGACGCGCGCCAGCAGCCGTCATTGATCTAGATCACCCGATATGCGCCAGATGAGCCCGAACGGACTTGAACCGGGATTCCCCGAATGACCTCCCAGTTGAACGCAAGCGCACACGAAAAAAAGACCCCGGCGGATGTCTCCGGCCGGGGTCCTCGACCGGGCGTCGGGGGGAGACGCCCAGTATTCGCAGAATTGGCAGGGGCGCGCAGCGTGTCTAAGCCAAATTGGATACTCTCACCGATCAACCGCAAGAGTCCAGATCGCCTATTTCCCTTTGAGGGTGTCTTTGATACCGCCGATGGCGTTCTGAACCTTGCCCTCTATCTTGTCGGCCTTGCCCTCTGACTCCAGCTTGGCGTCACCGACCGCCTTACCGGCCGCCTGCTTAACGGTGCCTTTGATTTCCTTTGCCGATCCGACGACGCGGTTCTTGTCCATGATTTTCTTCTCCAAAAGCTTGGTCCAACGGGAGAGATACGGTGCGGCGCCTACTGGCAGTCGTCATTGATTCAGATCAACCGGCATCCCCAAGTCGATGCTCCGAACTAGTGGGAGTTGATTACGATGGCGCTTCTTCTGCCCAGACGCAGAACCCCGACAAGGTCGTGGGCCCAACGCTGTGGGTTAGAGGCACGTCAGCGGCGTCGCGACCGTGTGCGATGAGGACACGGCCGATCCGCGGCGCGTTGTTACGCGGGTCGAACATGCGCCAGCGACCGCCGAGATAGACTTCAATCCACGCTGCAAAATCCATTGGCGCATAGCAACCATTAAGTCGTGGCCGATCTTTCGACCCAGGGCGTACCGCGCTCGACGACGGTGTTTGCGTAGATGAGCAGCTTCCTGGCGCAGGCAACGAGCGCGGCATTGTGGGCTTTGCCGCGAGCAGTGAGGCGCGCATATAGTCCGATCAGCGCCTTGTTCCAGCGGAATGCTGCCGGTAGCGCGGCCGCGAAGAGAGAGCGTCGCAGTCGGCCACGTCCGCCGGCGATTCGGCGCTGCCCCTTGTGCGTTCCGCTGTCGTCGTCGAAAGGGGCAAGACCCGCAAGGGCTGCGGCCTCCTCGCGGCTGACGCGCCCGAGCTCAGGCATGCGGATGACGATCGCAAGTGCCGTGCGTTCTCCGATGCCGGGAATGCTGAGCACCAGATCGTGACGGCGGGCGAGATCGTCGTGGACACGCAATATTCGGACGATCCGCAGCAACTCGGCTGCGCGCCGTGCCTTGAGCCGCGCGATGTCGGTCATGACAAGGCGCCGCAGCCGGGGCTCGTCGACATGTTCGAGCCGGACCTTGAGGCGCGCGGTGTCCTCTTCGATCTGCTCGACGAAGGTCAGATGTCCCGCCAGTTCGGCCAATCGCGCGTCAGGGGCAATCCGCGGATGATCGATCGCCGCCGCGCAGGCGGCGATGAGAACCGCATCGAGCGCATCGTTCTTGGCCCGGCGCAGATGCACGCGTGCAAAGGCGCGAACCTGGATCGGCTGCAGGACAAGCACCATGATGCCCACCGCCCGCAGATGTCCGACGACACCGCGCTCGTAAGCGGGTGTCATCCAAACCGGGTGCAGGCCAGATAGATTTTTGCCGCCTCACTCATGGTACGCCGCCCTCCCAGTCTAATGATTCCAGACCTCGGCTTTGAACGTCAAGCGACGCATGTTTCAGGCTGAAGTGGGTAAGACCATAGTGAGCAGTGCCAGCGTGACTGCTCACAAATCGGAAGCCGATTGAGTTGTACAAGAATGCTGCCGTCTGAGCCCCGACGGTTCTTTGCAGTGCAAACAGTCCTATTGGCCGAAGCGTCGGTTCGCTGCAGCGCAGCGAAGGAAACCGTCAGGCTCAGGATCGCCGCCGACGCGAGATCATGAAAAACAAATAGGAGCATCCGCTACGGAGGGCGCTATTATATCGGCATCTATCGCTCGTTGATCGCCTCGGCGCAACTCGCCGGCGCTGCGGATGAAATCAGGCTTCCTTTGACCAATGGCGGCGATGCAAGCGTCCAGAGACTCTCCATCGCAGAGTTGTGAATGTTGAGGATGCGAGACGCCTGATTGCAAAACGAGATGAGTATGTCCAAAGATCAAAGGGACGATACGCGGGGCAATTGGTTGCTCGGCGCATTGGAGACTGTCAGCCGCGAGCGAATTGATCCCCATCTTGAGCCGATCAAGCTCGAACTCGGTGTCGTCGTCTGCGAGGCAGGGGGACTCCTCAAGCACGCCTATTTCCCGCAGGGCGCCGTCCTTTCGCTGCTAACCGTCTTGGAGAACGGTTCGGCAATCGAGACTGCGAATATAGGGCGCGAAGGAGCGTTCGGCCTGTTCGCCGCCATGTACAGCCGCGTCTCCTTCAATCGATGCCTTGTGCTGTTGGAGGGCGGCATGATTCGCTGTCCGATCGAAGTATTGCAATCGGAATTCAAGCGCAGCGAACACGTGCGCGATCTCTTCGTCAGCTATTCGGAGACGCTGCTGTCACAGGTTCAGCAGACGGTCGCGTGCAACGCATTGCACACGACGGAAGAACGAATGTGCCGGTGGCTTCTCATGATGCATGATCGGGCCGAAGGCGAAGCTCTGCCGTACACGCATGAGTTCCTGTCACACATGTTGGGCGCCAACCGTAAATCGGTGACGCTTGCGGCGCAATCGCTGCAGACGGCCGGCCTTATCAGCTATCACCGGGGGAAGATTCAGGTTCTCGATCGTCCCGGGCTCGAAAAGGCGTCGTGCGAGTGCTACGCCATCGTCAAGGCGCGGTTCGATGCTTTCTTGACGCCGCCCTCGACTGCGGTGCATGGCGATACAAAAGGACGACGGGGGAATTAAGAAGTCCGTCGGGGTTCTAGCAATATGCCAGCCGTGCATGTCGAGATCTGTCGTTCGCAGGCGCTACGCCTTAGAGTCTGACTCAAAATG
>PLJS01000291.1:0-24477 GCA_003140315.1 Hyphomicrobiales bacterium | reverse complement strand
TGAAATGACTCAGTTTCATTTTCGGTCAGGCTCTTAGAGAAATAAATTGGTCAATTCCGCATCGCGGCGGGCAACAGCCCCGTATGGGAGCGCTTGGAGTCTTGTCGCGAAGTCAGCGCGCCGGCTAGGTGATCCCGTTCAGCTCAATGCTGGGTCCGCGTGTCATCGCACAGTCCCTGATCCGCCAGAATCGTCCATTGCTTCCCCATTTGAAGGAAGTGCGATCGCAAATCGGGACTACGAACGTTATCCGCCAATTCCGTAGAGTCTACCGCCAAGCGCAGGCACTCCAATGCATGCTTTCGCAAAAATTCCGAGTCCGACACGGCGCACCACCTTGAAAAATAGGTGCGTGATCTTGCACATCATCGCGTGTTCTGTCGGTGGTCTACGCCACACAGAAAGTAGAGAAAATCGCCAACACGCGGCCAAAAAGTGGAGGCAATGTAGAACTCGGATTGCGAATCCGTCGGTAGCAACGGCGGCTCCAGCGCGGAATTGGAGCCAGCGTGCGTGTAGACCTCGTCGATGAAGTGCGGAAGCCGACATGCCAAGGACGTTGCTCAATCGACGCGCGATTGACCCGTCTCGGACATGGGCCAGCTTCTAAACGAGCTGTGTCCGAAGTCGTACTCGGCCTCCTTGCAGAGTCCCAATCTAAACCATTGTGATCCCTATTCCTGAGCCTGGGGCTGGCATTAGGCTGCGAAAGTTGTTCATCACATTGGTGAATACAGAATCCTGAAGGCGGTCATCACTGCGTGACCGATCCTGCCGCTGAAGATGCATTCGTATTATCGGCGATCTTGTCGAACGTACTGCGGTCTGTGATTTTCAGATGCCGTCGGTCCCGGCTCTTGATGATGCCGCGCGTGGTCAAGCCCCGAAATGCTCTGCTCACGGCCTCAAGCGACATTCCAACATATTCACCGATGTCCGACCGGCTCATCGGAAGATATATCTCGGTGATACGTTCACCTCTAACGGCTTGAAGTTGTTCCAGCAGTTGAAGGAACATCGCCACTTTGGAAAGAGCTTGTCTCCGAGATAGGATAAACGCGTGACGCTGTGTCTGACGAAGTTCATGGCAGAGCTTGCAGATGACATGAAATTCTAAACCGGCGTCGTTCGAAAGTCGGCTCCGCAAGGCGGACACCGGAAGCAGATACGCGGTCACGGGTGTTATCGCCGTGAGCGAGTTTGTGTACCTTCCTTCTTCGGATAGCCCGACCAGATCATCGGGAAACAAGAATGCAGTGATATGCTCGCTGCTGTCGGGGGCTGTCTTATACGCCTTTACGACTCCGGTGACGATGTTGAACACAGCATGGGCACGCTGACCTTCACCGTAGATTTTCTCGCCTTTGTTGAATCGAACAATCGACGCGATAACGGCCAGTCGGGCGCGTTCTTCGGCACTAAGCAACTGGGGCGTTTTCTCGCTTGATGGAGCCCACAGGTCGACGGCGCGAATGGCGGGGCCGTCAGCGTCAATTGAAGCTCTTGCTTTTGGCATGTTAGCCTCGCATCGCAGCGGGCGATCGATCGTGCCGCGTCACCTGATGAACAGTTTGCCCGGGAAAATCGACTCGAGGTTTGATCCTGATCAAACTTTTGCTGCGGCCGTCTCTGGCGCGCTCAAGTGAAGGACGCTAGGCACTTTCTGGGTCAACTACTAGCCTCTGAGGTTGCTTCCGTGAGCCCGTCTGCGCGGATGATTGTCGAACTCAACATCAAGCACTACCAGGGTCTTTTGAAGGCCGAGACAGACGCGTCAAAGCGGCAGACCATTTCCAAGTTGCTCTCCGAAGAGGAGGCTAAGCTGGCAGAGCTGCTGACGCAGGAGGGCAAGGGCAAGTAATCTTTTTGATGCGGCCTTGGCTCCCATTTTAGTCCACCCATTCACGCCAATGCGTAGGATCGACAAGAACTGGTGTCCCCGTCGAGGCATCCACCCATCCCCTTTCTGTCCGCCGGCAGGGGAAAACGAGAGAATGCACTTCCTCGTTCTCGTGCACGCTGAGTTGCAGATTGCGGTCTAAGGGCCCGGTCAATATCGGATGCCAATCGCGCATTATGATGCTCTCTTTCTAGTGCTCCCGTGCTCGAATCTTGCGACAAATACAGGAAGAGCCCATCGCCGCCTTGCGCTTGATCAAAACTCGCTGATTTCGTCGTCAGCCCATCGGAAACTGCGTCTTGATGATGAGGAAAACGCCAAACTCAAAGACACGGCGGCCCAAAACTGCCCGAAATCACGCCCGGGGTGGCTATCCAGCCGATTGGCTCGCCGACGCGAGCGCGGGGCTCAGCAGCGAGGCCCAGTTCCACGGCTTCTTAGAGGAAAGTCCCGATGGCGTAATTATCGTTGACCCGAATGGCCGCATTAATTTCGCTAGTAACCGCATCGAGGCCATGTTCGGTCACCTCCCCGACGAACTGGTTGGCAAACCGCTTAGCGTCCTTGTTCCGGAACGGTTCAGGAACCTTCATGCGGGTCATCTGGTCCGTTTCATGATCGACCCTACGCCACGCATGATGGGCGCTGGGTTGGAGCTACGCGCCCTTCGTAAGGACGGCAGCGAACTCTCGGTCGAAATCAGCCTAAGCCCGCATCGTAGCCCCGACGGACTATTCGTGGTCGCCGCGATACGCGACATAGATGCTGCTAAGCGATTTCAGAATCTGCTGTTGCAGGAGTTGCATCATCGGGTGAAAAACATGCTGACGACGGTGATTGCGATTACCTCTCAGAGCTTGCGAGCTGCGCAGAGCCTGGAAGAAGGCCGACTGGCTGTCGAAAGCCGATTGGTTTCCTTGGGCAGGGCGCATGATTTGCTGCTTGAATCAAACCGGGCCAGCGCGAAACTGAGTGACGTCATTCATGACGCAATCGGACCATTCGATAGCCATGATATCCGACGGTTTGTCGTTCAAGGCACTCACATCAAGATCGCTTCAGGGGCGATTCTGCCGCTCACCATGTCTCTCAACGAACTATGCACGAATGCGGTCAAGTACGGCGCATTGTCCAACGCCACGGGGCGCATCGACATCACATCGACTGTCGATGACAAAGCGCTACGGTTAAAGCTGACTTGGACCGAGACGGGTGGCCCGGTCGTCCGGGAGCCGATTCGGCGCAGTTTCGGGACACGCCTTATCAATCGCCTCGCCGATCAACTCTATGGCGATGTTCGATTGAGATATGAGCCGACAGGAGTCGTGTACGAACTCGACATCCCTCTGGCCGCCTTGCAAGCGCCCAGCGACAAACCGCTTGGCCGATAGCCGTGCTCGCGCTTGATGGATATTCCAGTGGCGCAGGGAGCTGCGTCTGCGCGCGCGGCGAACAAGATCTGTCTACCCGCGACTATCGCACGTGGTACCCGATATCGATAAGTGGTCTTCTGTTGTGTACGAGATTCTACACGATCTGCATTCATACACGTTAACCTCCGGCGCTCCCGTCGTGCCCGGCATAGTGCGGGCCACCCTCATCGGTCGAGAGCAGTTAGGGCATTTCGGCGGTTGGGGCTTCATACTTCAGACTCGCTACGCCGCTCATCCCCAGCGGGGTATTGGGAATAACACCCGTCGCAAGGAAAAGTTCAGATGATTTAACCAAAGGGGTGCATGTTTTCCGCGCAAGCGATGCGGGAAGCGGCGATTGTCTTAGAGCCTGACCGAAAATGAAACTGAGTCATTTCAATGAGTTGCGCGAGCCACCATCAAAGAGAAAACTCGTAACACTATCNNAGTGCCGCAATCCCGCCGAATACAACTCAATTATTTGTAACCTCTGCTCGGAAGCGATGTAATACGCGATCGAAACCCGGCACAAGTATGCGCCCAGCCGCGATTCGCACTCACGAAACCAAAACATTTTTACTCGTGAAGACGACAAGACCGAATATCCTTGATCAGGGGCGCGCACGGCGCGGTCGCGGCGGGGCTATTCAAACGGAAAAAGGAGGACAAGAGTCCCCTCGGAAAAACGCAAGGTTACGCGGCCTGGATACCCAGGTACTACAAACTCAATCGGCCAACTTTTCGTTCTGCCTGCTGATTTGAACCGCGCGTGCCGGTACGCGCGGCCCGGCGCGTCGAAGGCACCGATCCTATCTTTGCCATCGCCTCGCCGGTTTCCATCACGTCGCCGAAAAGCGTTGCGAACGTGCTCAGAGCCGCGCCGTGTTCTTCATCGGTCAATGTATGCGTTGTCCCATGCCAAGTCCGGACGAGCTTGGTGCCAGGTTTGATGCGCGGTCCAACCGTCGAGGCGTCAAACGTGCGGTTGCGGGCGGCCTCGGCAATGCCCCGGAGTCGGTGCTTGAGGGCCCCCGAGAGGCCGCCGTAGGCCTGAACCTGCATCTCGTACGCGACGGCTTTGGCCAAAAACTTGCGGCGGAAGGACTTCGGTGCAGGCCGGCCGAACAGGCTACTCCAACGCGCGCGAAGCTCGGGCAGGCTCAACTCGGGCATGCTCTCGCTGAACCCCGCAGCAATCGGACAAGCTATGCCCACTTGCACGCTGGGGATTGGGCTGTGTGGTCTCGGATGAACTACCTCAAGGCGGCTGATGCGACGCTGGAACGGGCTCCCCGCAGTCTCGCGGAAACGGTCGTCGGTCGACTGCTGTCGTGGACGCGGACAGATCGATCCGCGGGGGTTGCCGACAGTCATCCTCGTCAGAGCGTTGCCGTTGGCAGCCTTTTGATCGATTTGATGACATGGCAGAATGTGGCGGGCTACCAGGATAGCGCTCGCCGTCCCCGCAGGGGCGGTTCAAATGCGCGGGAGACTCGTATTCGTGGGCGATGATGGGGACAAGTTACGAGCAGGGCATCAACGCAGAGTGACCGGGGAGTCGAAGGGAACAAAACAATGCCGGCTGGGCTTCGCAATGTCGCGATTGGCGGCCTCATCTGCGGCGGCGGAATCGCGGTCACGGTATGGACCTACGCGACGGCCGAGGCAGGCGGCCGCTACACGCTCGCCTTCGGCGCGATCATCGTGGGCGCGATCGAGTTCGTGGTCGGGGTCGCGCAGCTCGCGGGTGACTTGCGCGCTTCTGGCAAAGGCGGGCTGTTCAAGTGGATCGGCGCCACGATCGCGGCCGTGTTCGTCGCGGGGGGCCTCGTCATCGGCGGCCTCCATTGGTACTGGAACACGACCGGCTATCTCATCTCACGGATCGACAGCTTGGAGAGCTTCGACGTGCTCTACAAGCTCTCGCAGCGGAACGAGCCCGCCGTCATCGCGGCGCTCATCGCCCGTCTCGACCAGCCAGGTTCCTACGCCATCGCCGAAACGCTCGGGCGCATGCACGCGACCGCGGCGGTCGACGCGCTGATCGCGGCTCTTCCCAAGCAGGACAATTACGGGCGTCTGAAGTTCGTCTGGGCGCTCGGCGATATCGGTGAGGCCCGCACCGCGCCCGCAATGCTGCAGGCCATCGCAAGCGTGAAATACGAGAAGAGCGACCATTGCGACAATGCCTGCGTCGAAGGGCTCGAAAACGAACTTCGCGAGCAGATGGGGCACGCGCTGGGCAATCTCCAAGACGAAGCATTTCCGGAACTCGTGAAGGCGATCGACGGCGATTCGGTTCGGATGCGGATCGTGGCCCTCGCCGCCATGCAGCCGATCCTGGCGCGAGGTCATCCGGGCGTCGCCGCGCAGTTTCCGGCCGTGATGCCGCGCTTGATCTCATTCCTCGACTCCGGCCGGCGGGACGTACTGAAGAATGCCGCCAATGCGCTCGCGATCTCGCAAAACCCGCAGGCACTCGCCGCGCTCGCGGCAAGCTTGAGCGAGCGCGACGACGGTCGCCGCAAGGCGGCGGGCGAGGCGATCGCTTATTACGCTAACACGATCGCGATCCTCACTGGCGCGTTCCGCAGCGGCGATGACGTGACGCGGCTCGGCGGCGCCTTCGGCCTCGGGGCGGCCGCGATGTATTGGAAGGAGCAGAAATACGATGCCATCAAGCTGCTGCGCGACGCGCTTGCGAACAACGACCTTGTCGCCGTCGAGGGCGCCTATCTCTTCTTCATCCGCGACGGCAAAGAGGCTGCGATTGCGCCCATGATCGCAGTGTTGGAGGCGCACGGCGACCGTGAGTGAGGCCTTCCTCAACTGTGGCAACGCCCGGCTGGAGGCCGCCGCCAAAACCTGGGCGACGCGCAACGGCTTCGAGACCAGCCCGCGCCGCGCCCGCTCCAGCGCGCAGAAATGGGGCGGGAACTATTAGAGCCTGGACTCATCGGCCGCGGCAGCGGTCCGCTTTAGGACAGCACCAAAACTGGAACGAGAAAGGAACCAGTTGTACAAATCCGGCAAGCGTCTGATGCACGCGTTCAGAACGACAAGGCGAACCTCGGCCCAATGATCGCCCCCGGTCATGAGCGGACCATTGCGGGCCCAAATCCGCAAGTCGCCAGCCTTGCTCTATGCGGCGCTCTTTCGAATGAAGAAGTCCCAGAAGAAGTAGACGCCCGCAATGACAGGCACGCATCCGACCAAGTCGATCAGGCGAACGTCCCAGTACCGCAGCTTCTCGACGATATTACCCAGATACAGAAGGATGCAACCACCGCCAACGAAAACAAACACAGTGAGAGATCTCGCAACCAGCTTGAGCGCCCTGTCATGAGGTCGCAGAAAAAGCCACGCTCTGGTAGACAGCCCAACCGCGAGCAGAAGAGCCACGCCGACGAATATCCAGTCTATGTGGCCGTAGCGGTCGAAGAGCAGGTCCCACATCTCCACCCCCCCTGGCTCTTAGCGGTTTGCATTATTCCTTTTTCGGACCCGTAAAATCTAGCCCCACGGGCGCAGCGCGCATTGCGCCGGCCACGGCGGTTCCGGCATTTTTTCGATTGTGGCCCGCCGATCACCGCCGTCTGAAGGTGCTCGCTCGGGATCGCAACGCACCACACAAGCATGTCTGGCGGGCTGAGATCGTCCTGCTGAGTGATGACGGTGTCGACACCAATGAGATCATTCGCCAGACCAACCATCATCCCAAACCATTCACATGGACCGCAGAGCCGGACAGAATCATCGCCGCTGTCAGGCGCGGGCATCAAGTGTTAGATTCCATTCACTAGCACGGCAATCGGATTGTGGGCATGCGGCAGGTTGAGGCACTCGTTAAGAATTTCGCATCAAGCTGAGGACTTTAGCAGCGGCGCGGCCGACTGCTTCCGCGGGGTGGCTTTCGACCGGGGCACTTCATGACCAGACTCGATCTTCTGTCGTCCGAAGAATTTGCTACGGCAAGCGAGAATCTAAACGTCCCCGTCGTGCGGCTTCCGGACTGCCTGATGCCACCTGCATTGCGTGGACACAGCGTGGTAATTCAGGCGCTGCTTGGATTTTACACACCCACCCTCAATATCAAATACATTCCGGCGAGCTGGATGCTAGATAGCATGCTGGCTTCGCGAAAGTTGCATCATGCGTCGATGCTAGTCGAAAATTCGTCGGGAAACTTTGCCCTATCATTGGCTTTTTGCGCACGCCGGCACGGTCTCGACGTCACCGCGATTGTGTCCGACAATATCGCCACGGGGAAACTTCCCCCCCTTCAGGCCAGTGGCGTCCGTATTCTCAGAGAGAGCGAGGCGGTCGCGAAGCTCGGGCTCAAGGAAACCTGCGGCGGCGCACGAATGGCTGAGCTTTTTGCTGCCCGGGAAGGTTGGATCAATCTTGGACAATACAGCAACCCTACAAACCCAGAGAGCTATCGTCAGTTGCTGATGCCCGCACTCTTACGGAGCGGCGCTGGAAACATCCGGGTGTTCGGTGCTGCGCTTGGCTCTACCGGCACAATGGTCGGCCTCGGCGGTTCGCTCAGGAACGCAATCCCTGGACTGCGTACCGTCGGCGCAATTCCGCATCAGAGCCAGGATATTCCCGGTTGCCGCGACGACAAGCGGTTGAAGGAAGTTCGCTTCGACTGGCACGCCTGTGTTGATGACAAGTGTTATATCAGCGCGCCGGATGCATTTCGAGCAAGCCTGCAGATGTGGGCTGCCGGAATCCCTGCCGGCCCCAGCGCAGGTGCGGCATTCCTAGCGGTGTGCGATTTTCTCATCCGCGAAAAGACCGATAAGCGCCTCGGCTCGTACGCCGCCGCTGACGGGTCGATTTATGCCATGTTCGTCTGCGCCGATACGCTTTATCCATACTTCCAGCAGGCCAAAGAACATTGCCCGGAGCAATTCCGAGAGGCACCTCAACTGTTGCACCTTGCGGCACCAGCCTTGGCGCCGGAGTTGGCAGGTTGATTGCGGCGTGCGCAGCTGATGGACTACGCGTTACCGCCGACACTTGTTAAGCATCGGTTAATTACCGGAGGGTACCTAACTTGTCTGTCGTTTCATCGCAATTAGGACGCTGTTCGATGTCCACAACGGTGCCGAGAATTGCTTCCCCCGACCAGGGCATGGTACCCGCCTTCGACGTCACAAGGCCAAATGCCGAGCTGTCAGTGGGCGACGCTGTGAAGCGCATAGCATCGGCAATCAAAATTAGCCCAATAAAGATTGCACGGGATTATGTTACGCTCGCCATCGGCCCCGGCCGCGTTTCCTTTTCCGATTACACGAAGTTAAGACTCTTCGATGAACAGTTTTACGCGGGAAATGACCGGAGGGAGGTCGTCGGGCGTCGCCGCAACTGTAATCTCGTATTAACAGCAAACTACCGTCATGATTGCTTAGGGTTGTTCGCGAACAAGGTCGCAGCGTGCGGCTATCTGGATGCACACGGGTTCCCCACGGTTCCCGTCACCGCGATCTACGTGAACAATTTATCATCGAATTCGGATCGAGTGCTTCATAACGCCCGGGAGCTGCGAGCGTTCCTCGAGAATGAAGACAACTATCCGCTCTTTTGCAAGCCCGTGGAGGGTTTGCAGAGCTTGGGTACAATATCGCTAAAAAATTACAGTGCAAGAGACGGGATGCTTGAGACCTTCGATGGCCGTTGGATGACGGTCGATCGTTTCGCTGCGGAGATCACCGCGCACTACGGTCATGGCTATCTTTTTCAACGCCATTTGACGCCGCACCCCGAGGTCCAGAAAATATGTGGAGCCCGCTTGGCGACGCTTCGTATTGTAACGATGGCGACCGAATCGGGGCCTAAGATTTTTCGCGCTTGCTGGAAAATACCTGCTGGGCCCAACGCAGCTGACAACTATTGGCGGTCTCAAAATCTTCTTGCCAGTATCGATCCGGCGACCTGGTGCGTGCGGCAAGTCATGGCGGGAACCGGTCTGAGCCTTCGTTTTCACGAGCATCATCCCGATACACGAGAAGTTCTGCTCGGCCTCTCGGTGCCCGGTGGAAAGGAAGCGGCAAACACAGCGCTTGAGGCGGCAAGATTGATGCGCGACATGCCGCTTATCGGCTGGGATATCGCGGTGCTTGAGTCCGGACCCGTTATCATCGAGATGAATGAAAAGCCCGACTTTTTTCTCAATCAGCTTGCAGACGGACGCGGCATTCTCGACGAAGAATTCTCGCAGTTTCTCCGCGTGCAAAAGCGAAAAGCGGCTGAACGTGTAGTCGCCATCAAACGTGAGGCGCGGCAACTGTAAGCTTGCACCACACAAGACGTCATGGGTATTTCGTTATGAGTGAATCAACTCAAATTCGATGTCCCAAATGCCACAGAAGGTTTAGAGATAGGGCACGAAGATCTCTGGTTGGCTATTCGAGGGAATGCCCCAGCTGCGAGGCTGTGATATTTCTCGAAGCGGGATCGCCGTACAGCAATATCCAAGAAGCGCTGAAGGAAACTGAAAGGCTGTACCGGGCACTCCGGCAGGCGGAAGCCAGCAACTCTATAGGAGATCGGCCGGTTGTTGGTGGCAGGTAATTGTTGAGTGCACCGCCATCTCTTCTTAAAGGCGGAAGCCTATTCGACGGTCGTGGGCTTCCGTCGAGTACCTGCGCCTGTCGAAAGCTTCAACGGTCAACTACGCGACGAGTGCCTCGGCGCGCATGGATTGCGGCCTCCACGAGGTGTGGCTGACGTTCACAGGTCGGCCAATGTATCAGCGCGAGGCCTTCGCGATATCTCAAGCCCCCACAGGCGCCGTGTCGCCCGTCCGAATTTTTGATGGTCGGACCTGCGACACGCTGCGGACGTGTCGTGTCAGGATGGCTGCCGCGTGCTTCGTGCCATAGACGAAACGCATGACGGGTCCAAAGGACTGGGCGCTGGCGACACCGACGAAATGCAGACCGGGCACGGACGACTCGAACGCTGCATTGAGCTTTGGCGAACCGTCGAAGGCCTTGATTTCCGATTGCAGCGCCTTATCGAGGAACGCGAGGCGTTTCATATCGACCTTGTATCCGGTGGCGGCGATGATGTGGTCGGTTTCGAACCGAACCGTCTCTCCGGCCGCTTGGACCGACAACTCGAGCTTTCCATTCCTTTCGACAACGTGAGAAAGTTCATGCGACGTCAAAACAGGAATCTTGTCCACGACACGCTGTTTCAGCCACCACGCTCCCGACGGCCCCCAGCTTGTCCTGACGATGCGATCGCGTTTGTGCAGCGGCAAACGAAAGAACGCCGTGGGCAGCTCGGACATCGCGAGGCTGTACCAGCCGGCGCCCAAACCTGCGTCCGGACGGCGGAGCCGGGCGATCAGAGATCGAATGGCATTCGGATCGGAATTCCATTCGACGTTGGCCGCGCGGACGAGAATCCGGACGTTGGCGCCGCGTTCGCGCAACAGCGCTGCGGTTTCGAGGCCGGATTGCCCGCGACCGATGACGGTCACGTCCTTGCCGGCAAACTGAGATAGATCGCGATGCTGCGACGTGTGAGTCACGAGTTCGGCTGGAAAAGTGCCCAGCGCCAGCGGCGTCTGCCTGAAGGCGAGGTATCCTGTCGCCAAGATGACGCGTTTCGCCCACAGGTGGCTGCCATCGCCCAATCCGAGCTCGAAACCATCCTCGATCCGCCGGAGATTGATTAACTCGACGTCTCTGACCTCGGGGACCGCATGCTGCCTGAACCAATCGGCGTAATCGATGAAATCCGAAAGACTCAGAGGATCTCCGATCGGCCGATACGTCGTGCCGCGCAGACGAAGAAAGCGTTCGAAATTGTATCGGGATAACGGATCGGAAAGGTTGGAGGCGAAGGTCTCCGACTTAAGAATCATGCCGGTCGGCATGTGGCCGCGCCAGCTTGCCATCGGCCGCCCGATGACAAGGGCTTCGATATTGTTCTCGCGCAGATGCGAGGCAATCGACAGGCCAAAGGGGCCTGCGCCGACGATGATGTTCTCAACCTTCATCATGGATGACTCTCACGGATGCCTCAGGGTTGGTTCTTGCGTCGGCTTGGTTGTGGTGTTGCTCAAGCGATTGGCTCGTCGCGGACCGAACAGCGGCCTCAAGACGTAGCGGAGCCGTTTGGCGGCGGCGCTGCCGTAAAACGCAAATGCCGGGAGCGGGTCATGGAGTCGCCAATAGCCGTCATAAACCCGCATCCCGCCGGGAAGAGCAAAACGTCCCGTCCAGTGCGCGACGGATTCCTGCCATGCTGCCGCCGGGTTCAATTCGGTCGGATGCAGAGGAGGCAGGCCCATTTCGTGCCGGTAGGCGGCGAGTGGTAAATTCACGCCGCTCAGGGTCGCGATCTCTTCTTGCCAATCGGTGCGTCCCACGGTCGGTTCGATGATGACGAACCGCTGGTGCTTGGAGTCGAACTTGAACTCAATGCTCCCAAGCCCGCGATACTTCGAAAGCTCGATGCACGCCATCGTCAGGGATTCGAGCACATCCGCCACTTCGGGAGCCGCCACGCAGAATGCGGTGCTGCCGATCTTCGGCGGGTTGCAGACAATCTTGCGGCCGGAAAAGATCGCCAAGTGATCGGGATCGTGACCGCGATAGAAGAGAGAAAAGTAGATATCGCTGTCCGGGCCATCAATCCATTCCTGCACAACGATCTCTCCGGCCGTGTGCAGGAGCTGGCGGCAGAGCACGTTGCATTGCGTCAGAGTCGAAACCACGTGCAGGCGTTCAGTCTCGCCCATATACACGGGTCGCTTGTCGGCAGGCTTGATGATGACGGGGAATCGAAGGTTGCCCAGCTTGGCGAGGTCGAATTCACATTTCAGCACGGCGGTGCAAGGCACGGGCAGGTTATTGATCTCGGCAAATTCCTGAAATCGCGCCTTGTCGCTGAGCTTTGTCACCATGTCCGCCGGTGGCAGCTGAAACCGATAGGCGGCTGCCAGTTGGTCGCGATATTCGGACACGGTCGTAACGGCCATCTCGTCGGTCAGTAACAGAACTGGCCGGCCACCGAGTTCGCGCTGCAAATCGAGAAGATCCCGGACGAAATTCGTGCCGTGAAGTTGCTCAACGATCTTGACCCGGCAGAACCGTGACCACGTGCCGGCGCGAAGGCGCGTCGTGTCCACCAAAATTGTTGGCACGCTTCCACACGCCAGGCTTCGGATGACCCCTAGGCCATTGAGTTCGCCTCGCACGACGACGGCATGTGTCATTCCGGACATCAACGTCCCACATTGGGGCAAGTACCGCTCTTCGGTCTCAGCACCACGATGCACATTCAAGATTGGTACCAATCTTCGGAGAACTGACGAACGCGCCGGGGCGACTGCGGGCGTCATCGCGAAGTCTGCCTTGAATTAAAATTCAGCGCTATCCGACATCGTGAACGCTATGTCATCAACCCTAATGGGCAGAACTGTTATTCCTCCGGGTCATCTCCGTTGTTTACGAGCAGCGCAGCGCGATATTTGCGCCGCTCGCGCCATGACCTTTAAAGCTGCTTCGTTTGAGCTATCTCGCGACCCACCGACTTGGGGGTCTTTGGGGGCCATTAAAGGGAGTTATGACGCCTTGACTGCGACGGAGAGCTTGTACCTACCAAGCCCAGTGATCCACCCCTACGCGACGCTCGGCGGGCCGCTTCAGAGGCTGTCGCGGGGCCTCGCACGATACGTCGTGACGAAGCGCGTGCATGCGCGCAACGATCGGCCGCTGGTTTCCTTCACCTTCGACGATATCCCGGACACTGCCTTCATTCACGGCGCCCGTGTTCTGGAGGATCGCGGCGCGCGCGGCACGTTCTATATCGCGGGGGGCTTATGCGGGACGATCGAGACGGACCGGCGCCTGATCGATGCTTCCGACTGCGTCGAACTGCATCGGCGCAGCCACGAGATCGGGTGCCATACGTTCTCGCACCCCGTCGTGCAAACGCTTGATGCGGACGTTTTCGCCTCCGAACTCGATCGTAACAAAGAGTTCTTCGCATCGCTCATGCCGGATCTCGCGCTGGAGAACTTCTGCTACCCGTATGGCATAGCCTCGCTGCCACGAAAATTGCAGGTCCAGGCTCGGTTTCAGTCCTGCCGCGGCTCCCGTGCGGGTATCAATGCGGGCGTCATCGACCTCGGAATGCTCAGGGCAGTGCCGATCGACTATAAGACCGACGCCGCGATGATCGTTCGTGCTGTCGACGAGACGGTGCGGAGCAACGGGTGGCTCATCTTCTTTACACACGACGTCGCGCCGGACCCGACCTGGATCGGCTGCACGCCGCAATTACTTGACGGGGCAATCGCTACTGCGCTTCGGAGCGGTTGCGAGGTCGTTACGATCCACGAGGGGTTGCGTCGCATCGGGTCGCAGGGGTCGGATTGAGAGCTTCCGTCGTCACATTTGCGCATTTTGAAAACGGGGCCGGGGATCGCTTCCGCTGAAGCGGAGAGTCGGGAATTGACCATCAGCAAGTCTGGATGCGTTGCATCGTCGCCCTCGCGCCCGACCGATTGGGTTGTGGCTTGAGACCCCCGGTTCGTAGCGGGGGGGGCAATTTGTTAGAGCGCGCGCTCAGGGCAAGAAGCCGGCAGTCATCTCGCCCCTGGCGCTGGAAGCGGTCCGCCGGATCGACGCCCTGTTCGAGATCGAGCGGACGATCAACGGACAGAGCGCCGAACGGCGCAAGGCCGTCCGCCAGGAACTCAGCGCGCCGCTGGTCGCTGATCTGGAGGCCTGGATGCGCGAGCACCGCGCCAAGCTCTCGCGTGGCAACGACGTCGCCAAGGCGATGGACTACATGCTCAAGCGCTGGACCGTGTTCACGCGCTTCCTCGACGACGGCCGCATCTGCCTGTCGAACAACGCCGCCGAGCGCGGCGTGCGTGGCATAGCCTTGGGTCGGAAGTCATGGATGTTCTGCGGTTCCGATCGCGGCGGCCAGCGCGCCGCGGTGATGTACAGCCTGATTGTCACGGCCAAGATGAACGACGTTGATCCGCAAGCCTGGCTCGCCGACGTTCTGGCTCGCATCGCCGAGCATTCTGTCCAAAAGCTCGATGAACTGCTGCCCTGGAACTGGTGCCCGCTCGACGCGCAGGCCCGTCAGGCGGCTTGACCATGGCCGCGATCAGCCACGTCTTCACAATCAGCCGTGTCGCCCAGATGCTGGCTGAGGACGAGCACTTGTTGCATGACATCAGCATCGAAATGGATCCAGAAGACGGCCGCCTCACCGTACTTGGGCCAGGCAAGAGACAATGACGGCCTTCACACGCTTGGGCGTCGACAACCTCGAAGAACTCGTCAAGATCTACAAAGCTGACCCCAGCCTACTTCGCCGCTTCACGCCAACCGAGTGACCTCGGCGCGGTCCTCACCGGATGCTGACGGACGACACGCGCAGTCTGAAGGCTCTTGCTCCCGTGCCCGCGTAGGCACACGGGGTGATGTCCAGGCGAGCGCGTCGCGATTTCCTCCGGTTGGTTGTTGGGCCCAAGGCGGACCTGCGGGCCTGAGCGTTCGAAGTCCGGTTAGCGGGACAAGCGGACTCAATGTCCCCGGTCCGCGCGGGTCCGCTAGGACCCACAGCGGACATCCCGAGGACATATGGCCGAAAGGGCCCAACTTTGTATCATCTTTCTCATTTGAAGTTTCGACCCGACACGGGATAGTCAGAGCGTCGGGGCAGGGGCATGTCTATGAAAGTGTGTGCCACCCAGCGCTGATCGATCCTTAGGTTGGACCACGGTTGGAGTCGGTAAATGAGCCGAGCCGAGCGGCCAGGGCGTTATTTATGGTTCGCGGTAGCGATTCTCACATACGCAGTGCCGTCCATGCCGGCGAGAGCGATCGAGGGGCAAGATCAAAACATCCTTTCGCCGCTGACCGCTCTGTCTTCTCCATTGTCCTCTTGGACACTGCCGCGTGACATAGAGAATGCACGCGCTGCACTCGCCAACAAAGGCTTACAGCTTCAGCTGATTTATTTCGGTGAGCTTTGGGGCAACCCCGCGGGTGGGGTGCGGCAAGGCGCTACCTATGACGGTCGGTTGGGCCTTATCGTGGATGCCGACCTTGAGAAGGTCCTAGGCTGGAATGGCGTTACATTTCACGCGAGCATTCACCAAATTCATGGTCAAGGGCTTTCGGGCAGCAACCTCGACAATCTACTCGTCGTAAGCGGGATCGAGGCCGTGCCTACAACGCGCCTCTTCAATCTTTGGCTCGAAGAAAAGTTCGCTGACGGCATTGTCTCCGTACGAGCGGGCCAGCTCTCAACGCAAGTTGCGCCCACTCAAGAATTTTTCGTAAGCCAGTACGGGGGCGTTTTCGTCAACGCAACGTTCGGCTGGCCGGCCATCACATCAATTGATCTTCCCAGCGGCGGGCCCAGTTATCCGCTGGCTACACCGGGCGTCAGGTTGAAGATTTCACCGAACGATCAGTTGACGATTCTCGCCGCCGTTTTTGATGGAGACCCAGCGGGACCAGGGCCGGGCGATCCTCAGTCTCGCAATCGATATGGCCTCAATTTCCGGATCAATGATCCGCCACTGTTCATGAGCGAAATTGATTTTGCATACAATCAGGGTAAGAACGCAGTCGGCCTTCCCGGCACCGCCAAGCTCGGCGGCTGGTATCACTTCGGCCAATTTGCAGATCAACGCTTCAGCGTGGAAGGCCTGTCGCTGGCCGATCCGCGTAGCTCGGGCATCCCAGAACAGCACCGTGGAAATTTCGGTATCTATGCGATTGTCGACCAAATGCTTTGGCGGGTTCCTGGCACTACAGATCAGGGGTTAGGGATATTTTCGCGCGTATCCGTTAGCCCGTCGGACCGCAATCTGGTCTCGTCCTATTTTGATGCAGGAGTGACCTATAAAGGATTGTTCCCAGGCCGAGAGAACGACATCCTCGGCGTGGCCTTCGGATTTGCCAGCATTTCGAGCCGGGCGCGGGCACTCGATTATGATACAGTGTCATTTAGCGGAATGAGCACTCCGATCCGCGACTATGAAGCGGTAGTGGAAGTCACATATCAGGCCTGGATCACGCCGAATTGGATGCTGCAACCGGTATTTCAGTACGTTGCCCATCCAGGAGGAAACATCCCCAATCCCGCCATCACCGATGGGTCTTTCCCAATCCCAAACGCTCGCGTATTTGGACTCAGAACCATGGTGAAATATTAAACTGGCTCTAATGCGGTGATGACGGTGATCTGTGTTCGAATACTCCGGTCGCCCGGTAAGCGGGCCCGGTGCAAGGGGCCAAGCCACCGCGGCCCTTGCACCGTTTCCACGTCATGGATTAGTCGCCGCCGCCAAAGTCGCACGGGAGCGTGCGGCCGTAGCCGTCGTCGGTCTGGCAGGCATAGGACTGCTGGCCATGGTCCTTGGACGGCTGCGCCATAGCGGCAGAAGCTGTCCCCAGCATCAGGACAGAGACGATTACGATCGTGAGATTCTTGAGCATGATGTTCATCCTCGTTGTGGGAAACCGTAGGTTCCCGGGGTTAGGCCGCGACTTGTTAATCGCAGCAACGATCGGAAGCTAAGCGCGGTCCCACAATGCGGCAAATGCATTGTTTTCACGATGACATGCTGAAATTGAATGTTACTTCGGACTCGGTGCCTTAAGACCGCATTGGTGAGAAGTGCCCATGCGGTGCCGTGACTGGCGCCGGGTCTCTAATGCTTGCTCCGCATTCGCGACCGAAGTAGATGTTTGTCATGAATTGGGGTGCATTCGATCTCAATCTCCTGATCGTGTTCGATGCGGTGATGCAGGATCGCAGCGTCACGCGCGCGGGGCAGCGCATTGGGTTGAGCCAGCCGGCGATGAGTCACGCGCTCAATCGGCTGCGCCACATGCTCAAGGACGAGCTGTTCGTTCGCACGCCCGAGGGCATGGTGCCAACGCCCCGCGCCGAACTCCTCGCGCAACCGTTGCGCAATGCGCTCAGCGAAATGCAACATGCCCTCGAGCCGGCGGCGTTCGATCCGGTCGCGTCCGATCGCCGCTTCGTGCTCACTGTCAACAACTACGCTGCGGTCGTGATTGCGCCGCCGCTGGTCGCGGCGGTGTCGGCTGCAGCGCCGGCGGTCCGTCTCGATCTGCGGCCGAGCGGAACCTTGGACGTCGTCGAGCAGCTGGATCGCGGCGATCTCGACTTGGCGCTCGGCAGTCGGGACAGTCCGGGCGAGCGCTTCGCCGCCGCATCGCTGCTCGAAGATCCATTCGTGATGGTGATGCGCCGCGACCATCCTGCAAGCCGTCGCAAGCTCTCGGCGACCGCCTTCGCGGCCCTGCCCCATCTTGAGATTTCATCGAGCCACGAAGATATCGGCTTTATCGACCGCTGGCTCGCCCAACGCGGGGTTGTGCGCAGCATCGCTTTGCGGGCGCCCTATCTCTCGGCGGCGCCAATCCTGGTCCAGTCCGATCTGGTAGCAACCTTGAGCCGCCGCACCGCGCAGGAGTTCGTGCGCAACCACCTGCTGCAGCTCTGCAAGCCGCCTTATGAATCGCCGCTCGTGCGGACGACGATGCTGTGGCACCGGCGGCTGGACCGTCATCCCGCCCACCGCTGGCTGCGCGATATCATCGTATCGGTCACCAAAAAGTTATAAGGTTCGTTATTCAGTATGAGCATGTCATCGTGAAAACAATGCATTTGCGACATTAATGGCGCGGGCATAAATCGGCTTCTGAAGCACTCCCGGTCTGGCGTTTCAGTCCGGCAGAGATGTGCCGAAGGAGCGATACATGACCTGGATGCAACTTGGCGGCCTGCCGGTACAGAGCGAAATTGGCTTTGTCGGTCTTGGTCACATGGGGACGGCGATGGCCGCAAACCTTGCCGCCGCCGGACATCGGGTGACTGCATATGTCCGTCGCCCGGAGCAGATGGACAAGCTTGTTGCGCTCGGCCTCAAGCCCACAATGGAAATCACCGACCTATTCGAGCGCGAGGTCGTCATCAGCATGCTGCCGGACGACACCGCCGTTCGCGACGTCGTACTTGGGCGAGAAGACCTCGGCATCGACGGCCTCGCCTCGGGATTGAAGCGCGGCGCAATTCATCTCTCAATGAGCACAATAAGCACATCCACTGCGTCTCACCTCGCGAAAGAGCATGTGCGTCGCGGGCACGGCTACGTCGCAGCGCCGGTCTTTGGAAATCCGGATGCCGCCAAGGCGCGTCAGCTCTTCATTGTCGCGGCCGGCATCCCGACCGATGTCGAACGCTGTCAGCAGCTATTCGACAATCTCGGCCAGAAGACATTCGTCATCGGTACCGATCCTTGGCAGGCAAATCTCGTCAAACTGCTCGGCAACATGATGACCGCGACCACGCTGGAGATGCTGGGGGAAGTCGTCGCGGTGGCGCTCAAGCGCGGGCTCGACCCCAAGTCTTTCATAAACATCATGACGAGCACGATGTTCGGCGGGCGCGCGCACAAAATCTATGGCGACAAGATTGTCAACCGGTCTTACGCAGCCGGATTCGTCATGCCCCTGGTGCTCAAGGATGTGCGCTTGGCGCTCACCGAAGCAGAGAACGCAGGCGCGCCGATGCCATCGGTCAACGTGGTGCGCGACCGGCTCATCACGGGAATCGCTCGCGGCTATGGCGATCTCGACTGGACTGCGCTCGGTCTGATCGCCGCCGAGGAAGCGGGACTCAACGTCACCCATCTCGTTGCTGTCAATTGAAAGCCCGTGCCGCCCTGGCGCAAGCCCTCAGGAGAAAGATCATGGCTCATCAAATCGAAACGCCTCAAATGAACATGGAGCTTGTCGACATTCCCGGCACATCGCTCAAGGCGTCGCCCATCGCGCTCGGTACATGGGCGATCGGCGGATGGATGTGGGGCGGAACCGATGAAGCGGAGGCGATCCGTACCATTCATGAGGCTGTCGATCGCGGCATCACGCTGATCGATACGGCGCCGGTCTATGGCTTCGGTCGCTCCGAGCAGATCGTGGGCAAGGCGCTGGCTGAGGGTGCACGGCGCAAGCGCGTCCTGATCGCGACCAAGGTGGGGCTTGACTGGAAGGACGGCCAGCCGTTCCGCAATGCCGGCAGTGCACGCATTCACAAGGAGATCGAGGATTCGCTACGGCGTCTGCGCACCGATGTCATCGATCTCTATCAGGTGCATTGGCCCGATCCCAAGGTGCCGATCGAGGAAACCGCGGCGGCGATTGCGGGCTTGCAGCGCGTCGGCAAAATTCGGGCGATCGGCGTCAGCAATTTCAGTCCCGCGCAGATCGAAGCCTTTCGAAAGGTCGCGCCTGTGCATGCGGTGCAGTCGCCATACAATCTGTTCGAGCGCGCCATCGAGGATGACGTTCTCCCCTATTGCCGGGACAGGAACATTGCCGCGCTTGCCTACGGGGCGCTGTGCAGGGGTCTGCTTTCGGGTCGCATGACGGAGCAGACGCGGTTTGCCGGCGACGATCTGAGAAAGCGCGACCCCAAGTTCCAAGCTCCCCGGTTTGCCCAATACCTGCGGGCAATCGAAAGGCTCGACCGTTTCGCGCAGGCGAATTACGGAAGGCGCGTCATCCACCTCGCATTGCGCTGGTTTATCGACCGGCAGGACTCAATGATCGCCCTTTGGGGCGCGCGGCGACCGGACCAACTCGCGCCAATCGCCGGCCTGTCCGGTTGGCATATTGACTCGTCCGCCATGGTCGAAATCGACCGGATTCTTTCGGAGTCAATCGTGGATGCCGTGGGTCCGGAATTCATGGCCCCGCCTGATCAGCTTGCAGCCTGAAGGTGTCGCCCGAGGATGCCCCTTGCCAACCAAAATGGCGCAATCGACAAAGAAGAAGAACATGTCTGCGGTAACTATCACAAGGTCCACTGGTTACATCGGTGACGCAGCATCGTCTGAGGCAACTTGGGACCGGCCTGCAGGTTTGGCGCATCAAGCCCCCGCGCTCGAAACCGAATGTCTCTCCCGCAGCATCGCCGAGAGGATTCTGGTAAGCGACATCAGCGTGCAGGTGCAGCTTGGCGAGGTGCTGGCGGTCGTCGGTCCAAGTGGGGCGGGTAAGTCGTCTTTCCTGCGGTTGCTCAACCGTCTCGACGAGCCAACGGGCGGGACCGTGCGCCTCAACGGTCAGGACTATCGTGAACTGGCACCGCGAGAGTTGCGGCGTCGCGTCGGCATGGTCATGCAGGCCGCGTATCTCTTCCCCGGGACAGTGGCGGCGAACGTAGCGTTCGGGCCGGCGCAGTGCGGTGAGCGGCTCGCGCCAGAGCAGATCGCGATACTGCTTCAACGCGTTGGCCTGCCCGGGTACCAGGAGCGCGATGTGAGCAACCTCTCGGGAGGGGAAGCGCAACGCGTATCGATTGTCCGCACGTTGGCGAACGCTCCGGAGGCACTCTTGTTGGACGAGCCGACCTCGGCGCTCGACGACATTTCAGCGCGGGGGATCGAGGACCTCGTGCTGAGCATCATTCACGAGCGGCGGATGACCTGCGTGATCGTCACCCATAATACCGCGCAGGCTCATCGGATCGCCGACCGCACAATGATCCTGGAAGCCGGCAAGCTGGTCACAATCGGCCTCACGAAGGAGGTGCTCCGTGATTGCTGAACTCCTGAACTCACTGAATGGCGACATCGTCATGGGATTGGCCCAAGCGGCTGGCGCGATCGCACTCTGCGCGGCTGTCGTGCTCCTGTGCGGCCGGTTTGCGGTGCACGTCGAGCGCGAGACTGCGATATCGGTGGCGCGGGGACTGGTGCAGATGGTGTTCGTGGGCATGGTCTTGGCCGTGCTGCTGCACGGAAACCTGCTGGAGGGGGCGCTCATCCTTCTGGCCATGACCTTCGCGGCCGCCGTGACTGCCTCGCGCCGCGCTCGAGACATAAAGGGTTCGCTGCCCCTCTCCTTCTACGCGATCGCCGCTGGTGCGGGCATAGTGATTGCCGGGATGCTCGCCACCCGCGCGCTTACCTCCGATATCGCGGTCCTGGTGCCGGTGGGGAGCATGATCATCGCCAACGCAATGAATGCCTGCGCGCAATCTATCGAGCGCTTCAGAGCCGATATCATTGCCTATGTAGGCCAGATCGAGGCGGGCTTGACACTCGGTGCCGACCCGGCTGTGACAGTTGCGCCTTATGTGCAGAGTGCAGTCTATGCGAGTCTCTTGCCTCGCCTCGACATGCTGAAGTCGCTCGGCCTGGTCTGGATACCAGGCGTGATGGCCGGCATGATGGTGTCGGGCGCCAGTCCCGTGTACGCGGGCATCTACCAATTCGTTATCGTCGCGATGATCTTGGCCGCATCGGGGATCGCTGGGCTGATCGTGACGTTGCTTATGCGAGCGCACGCTTTCTCGGCCGCCGCGCAATTGACGCTCCGTCCCGGGGAGCAGCATCAACCACCATTGTATCGGCTGGCGCAGAGCATGCCGAGGGCATCGTAGGAGGTTGAAATGCCGGCCCCTCATCCAATGAATGGTGTGGAGCGCTACAGCGCGACCGCGCAGCTTTTGCACTGGATGACTGTGTTCCTTGTCGTCGCCGCCTACATCACAAGCGTCGGCGGCTCCGAGACGCGCGTCTATTCGTCGGCCAATGATGTCAGCCGAAGCCTGCACGAGCTACTCGGCATCAGCGTGTTTGCCCTGACACTTCTGCGCGTGTGTTGGCGGCTGATTTTTCCCCCGCCCAAGAGTCCGGAGATGCCGGCCTGGATGGAGCTGGGCGCTAGGTTTGGGCATTGGACGATTTATGCGTTGCTCGTGCTGGTGCCGGTCACCGCGATTCTTGGCGCATGGTTCGAAGGTCACCCGCTGACGGTGCTCGTGCTGGGAAACATTCAGCCCTGGCTTCCTCAGTCCCGGCAGATCGGTCTTGTACTGGCCAACATTCACGGCTGGCTTGGTGATGTTCTGATCTGGCTCGCAGGCATTCACGCCGCCGCAGCGCTCTATCATCACTTCTGGCGGCGCGATACGGTTCTTATTTCCATGCTTCCGGACCGGTAAAAAGCTCACGTGGCGGCATCAATCGATATTCCGTCGAGCAGCTCCATCGGGATCTGTTGCAGCGCTGACACGGTATTCATCACGATGTCCGCTCGGCGGCGATTAAACGCCTCTATGTTACTCTTGGCCGAAATGCGAAGTGGCGGCGCTTCGAGATGACTTCCGCTCCGGATGAAATGCGGGCGTGATTTGCTCACCGAGGCATGACCCGGCGGCGTCGATCGCGGCAGAGGACAGCGGATCGCTCCGCTGCCCGCTTTCTTATTGAGTCTGGGGAGCGACCGGACAGGTCCGGGCGCTGTGGCCTGGCTGTCCGCACTTGCCGCAGGTCTGAGGCTGCCGGTTGGACAGGGTGCCGGAGAGGAGTTGCGCCAATTCGGCGTCGATGTCCTCGCGCCTCCCGATCAACTCCTTCGCGCGCGTGGCCGACGGACTGTGTGTGCGGAAACGTAGGTAAATCAATGTGATTTGTAGCGCACCCACCCCATACCGAGACCACATACCGTAAAGAGGTCCGTATGTGGCTGTGGTTTGGGGTAGGGGACTGTGCGTATCCGGCTGCGCCGGAAGCCAGTCCAGCACGATCATCAAAATCGCTCGGGCCAACGACGTGCGCCGTGATAGACGCGCAAGATTTGGATTGTGTTGTGCTGCAGCCGGTACGGAATGATGAACGGCGTCCTCGGGATCACGAGTTCCCGTGTGCCCGGAACGCGACCTGGTCGACCCATCTCGGGGTTCTCGGCCAGGAGCGTTTCAACATTGTGGACGATGTGAAGGGCAACGCGTTGCGCGGCGGCCGGGTCATCCTGCTCAATGTAGGCGCGAAGCGAAGCGAGGTCTTCGATCGCCTCGGGCGACCATAGCGGCGTCATGATCCGGAGCGTTTAGGTGCCGTGCGCTCGTCTTTGGTGCCCCACGACGCGACCCATTCTTTGACGTGCTCGTGCGGAATTCCCTCACCGCGGTCGAGAGACGCAATCGCCTGCTTGATGCCGGAAACGTGCCACTCGTTCACGTCGAGGTACTCGTGGATGGCCTCGGCTGCGAGAAAGGACCGGGTGCGGCCCGTGCTCCGGGCGAGCTTTTCCAAGCGCTCCTTGACGGCCGGATCGACGCGAACGGTGAAAGTTGTGGAAGTCATGTCATCCATATGGGTGTTCGAATGTGTACAATATAGCACCTGGCTCATGGCGTGCAAGATTGACAGGCTCTCGGCGGAATTGTGCAACCGAATCCGGGGTGTGCCGCAATGCAGGTTGCAGCCTGAAGCGCAACGGAACCGGCCGATGGGTAGTGGTACAGTTTGGATCAATCGCGAAGAGCCGAGCCGAGAAGGCTCATAGGCAAAGACAACATGAGGAACATCACAGCTGCTGGAAGCGTCTCATGCCGAGTGCCCGGATAAGCTATGGAAAACGCGAGGAACCCTACTCCGCCCATCACGAACACAATGGCGCAAAACGCGGCTGATCTTCTGATAGAACGCCAATTCTTCCGTCGCGCTTGTTCTCGCTCGCGAAGACCCTTGAGTTCATCTTCGATCTCTTGTTGCGTCATTAGAGTTTCCCTCCGATCCGTTAGGTCGTGTCGCGCCACAGATCGGCAAGTCTGCCTGCGGGCGCTGAAACCGCAAAACTGTACCACTACCGGCCGATGAGATGGGTCGTAAATCGGATATTGCACTAACCCGCTGCGCGGGAGTGGAGAGACTGCAAATTGTTTCTTCGCGCAGGATTCGCTAAACGGAGGCTATGGAATATCGGAGCGGTGACGATTGGACTTATTGGGGCTTGATATTGGCCGCCCGGATCACCTTACCCCACTTCTCGGTGTCTGCGGCGATGACCTTGCCGAAGTCGGCGGGAGAACTAGCAAACACCGCGCCGCCAAGATCGGTAATCCGCGCCTTCAACGTGGGATCGGCAAGTCCCGCGTTGATCTCCTTGTTGAGCTTGTCGACAATCTCGGCGGGCGTGTTGCGAGGTGCGCCGATACCCTGCCAACCGCTCGCTTCGTAGCCCGGTACGAATTCACCCACGGTCGGAGTGTCCGGCAGCACCGCTGAGCGCGTTGCGGTCGTCACCGCTAGCGCGCCGCTTTCCAAGATCAACCCGC
>PLJS01000201.1 GCA_003140315.1 Hyphomicrobiales bacterium | reverse complement strand
CAATGTATGGTCCGGCCGTGCGTAGCAATGCGGCTGTGAGAAAAAACGCGACACTGCGCCAATTTTTGAATGTTCGTGCAGCGCAGCGCGACACCCCCCTTTTTGGGGTTCACTGGAACTGCTAGGCTTTAGGTAGCTGCCCTCGAAACGGGGCGTACCGAGGTCGCCGCGCGGGTGTTAACGGGCAGCAAAAGTGCCGTCGGCAGGTCCTTTCTCGCAACCAAGCAACAGGGGGAGTATCCATGCTACATAAATCAATGATCGCTGCCACGCTCGGCGCTACGCTCGCGCTCGCGTCGGCGTCCTTCGCCCAGCAGGGGGCGTTCGGCACCGCCGACGAAGCAAAAGCAATGTTGATGAAGGCGGNNCGAGGGCGGCTTCCGCGATCGCGATCTCTACCCGTACTGCTTCAATCTCAGCGACGGCACGCTGCATCCCTTCGCCAATCCGAATCTCAAGGCGGTGTTCGGCAAGGACTACCGGACGCTGAAGGACGCCAAGGGCTTTAACTTCGGGCAGGTGATCTTTGATGCGGTGACGCAGAAGCCGGAAGGCCAGATCGCCGAAGTCAGCGGAATTATGCTTCCCAAGCCAGGTTCCGATCCGACCCCGGTTCCCAAGACCGTCTTCATCACCAAAGTCGGCGATCTCGGCTGCGGCGTTGGCTATTACAATTAGCCGCCACGGCTGCGGTAGGCGTTTCCCGTACGCGCTGNNCGCTGGCCAAGCGGGACCTTGGCTTGCAAAGACAGTGATTGCGAATGGCCAAAAAGGTAGTGAAGAAACCTAAACTAACCGACGCGGAACGCCATGCGCGTTTCGTCGAAATGGCGCGCAAAGTAGGCATTCCAAATACGAATGGGCGCTCGGCGATGTGCAGTTGGAGGACGGTATGTCAAGTGTAACGTCGCCTAACAATCCTGTTGGAGGCCACACGCAAGTTGGCGGCCTCTTTCATTTCACGCCAAGGTCCGCAATGTCAGTTGTTGGCCCTTCGCGTCATTTGCTGGTGCTCTGACCTTGAGTCCGGTTTCGGGCTCGAAGCGGACATCGGGTGATTATTGGCGCGCACTCGACCTGTAGCGAATGACCCATCTGCGACATTGGTCGCGAGCGCGAGTTCGGGCAGCGCATAGCGCTGCTCCGCGGATGCGGGACCGCCGGAAGCTCCGGTCTCGGGACACGCATCATTGCGTCAGCGGCGCAACCGGGCTGTCCTTAAGGCCGTGCTTGTCGAACACGCGGCGCACGAGGCCGGACTTCTTCGCTTCCGTCAGGAACTCGGCAACGGCGGCGAGTGCGGCTGGCTTTCCCTTCGCGACCGCGATCGCAACGCTGATCTTCTGGAATGCGCCGTCGACCATGAGCGACCCCGGCACCTGCTTCACATAAGTCGGCAGGGTGTCCCGCGAAAGCGCGAAGGCATCCGCCTTACCGTCGCGCATCGCCGCCACGGCGTCACTGACCGATGTCACCGGCGTGATTGTCGTGTTCTTCAGGGTGCGGCCCGCCGCACGAATTGTGGTGGTGTTGGCGATGCCGATCACCCGCATGCCCGGCTTGTCCACGTCCTCGACGGTCTTCGCCCCCGTCGCAGCCGTCACCATGTAGGTGCTCTCACCCTGAACATATGCGGGCCCAAACGCGACGCGGTTCTTGCGCTCATCGTCGACCGGCATAAACGAAACATCCACCGCGCCGGACTCCGTTGCGTCGGTCGCGAGCCCCGAATTTGGGAACAGGACGTACTCCACCGGTACTTTTAGCTTCTGGCCGAGCGCGTCGGCGAGATCGGCGGTGACGCCGCGCGGCTTGCCATCCGACTCCTTGATGACGAAGAAAGCGCCCGCCGAGGGCGCAAACACCAGTCCGACGCGGAGCTTGCCGGTAGGCACCAGTTCTTTCATGACATTCTCATTTGCGTAGGCGCTGCCTGCGAGTAGCGTGGCCAACAGCAGCCCGGGTTTCAGGATTTTCATGGCCCCCCTCCCAAGGATCGGGCTCTCGCGTGCCTCATGGTCCGGATCATAACGCGCGGGTGCAGGATAACCACCCGACCTTTTGCCCCGGGACCGGGCGGTCGATGTGGGCCGCTCATCCTACGATCGAGATTTTGCCTTAGCCAATGATTGGCTTGGGTCGGAGGCTTTGGAATTTTGGGCGGTCAGCGGGTGGGCCTAATCTGCTTTGATGTTGGCTGCCCGGATTACCTTCGCCCACTTCTCCGTTTCATCGGCGATGAGCTTGCCGAAGTCGGCGGGCGAGCCTGCAAGGGGTATACCTGCCACTTCGGTAAGACCTATGCGTTGGGTTGGGCGCTCGCGCGCTCGCCGAACTTTTTGCGACAAGACCAGATGAGCAATCTGACGACACGGGATTTCATCATCATCACCGTGGCCTAAATTTATACTGTTCCAGAAGATCATTGCGCCGGTGAAAGGTCATGTCGTGCGCGCAACTCGCGAGAAAGCCGCGCTCACCCATCGCTGTCATGTACGACCAAGTCAGCTTTCTGCGGCACTCGGCATCTCGGAACTTGATCCACTCGTTTTGCGCCTCCTTCAGGGCCGCGCGGGCGTTGTCGCGCAGCTGCGCGGGCATCCGGTCAATCCACTCGCTCGGCGCTGCCAGAAGTGCAGCAAGCTCTTCGTCAAGTTGTTGGGATCCCAAATTGCCGCAATCGTCACGGCCGGAAAGCGGGCAGCGCGCGGTCTCGGCCGATACAGCGGTTGAGGCAAAGATCGCGACGCCGACACAAAATACGATCAGGAAATGCATCCAGGCCTCCGGGCTTGTCCAAAACCTGAAATCCGCGTTCTCGTTGGCGAAAGTCGTTCGGCCAAGGAGGGAAAATGTTCCACGTCAACGCTCCCGGTGCAATGCCGCTGAAAGTCTGTTCGTGGCCCGTTTCGCCCGTTCGCGGTGCTGCAACATCACGGCAGCTATTTGGGGTAGACCGGACCTAACGCTGACATCGCGGAATCGACGCGATTGACCCGCTTCGGACATTGGCCGTCGCAGCGAATATGCGACATGTGTCATCGATTTCGTCGCGTACATCTCGGCGGGCGATTACACGCGACAGTTCCTAGACCCCCGGTCGATCGGACGGTCCGTGACGGGGAAAACGGAGGTGACCGCCAGCGCTCGGGAGAACGCAGTGCCGTAGCGCGGCAGCCAACGCCGCTCGTCCCAGAAGATCGCCAATGGCTCGCTCGGTCTCTTTCGGCGGAACGTCAGGCAGGTCACTCGCAGGCGACTGGAACGCACGCGCATCATCGAGGGGATGACCGCTTGATTATGAACGTTGCTAAGCATTACCCTACGAAGATGGCATCGCAACTCCGTCTTCCGCGTGCGGCAAAGATCGGCTTGCTGCTTTCTCTTTTGATTCTCGCCTACGTGGCCGGGAAGTTCAGCGGACTCTCCGGCAATGCGGAGTGGTGGATAGGCAAAGTTTGTTCCATCGCCTCTAACGCGATCTTTGTTCTGCTGGCTATGGAGGCATGGAAACAGGATGCCTACCGGCCTATGGGCCAACCCCCCCCTGCTGACGTGAACCTGCCGCCATGATCCGCGCCGCAATCCTGCTCCTCGTAGGCACGTTGTCGGCTGTCGCGCAGTCGCCTTCCATCAGTGTTGCTGCACGTGAGACACAAGAATTGGTTGCCCTTTGTCGCGGGACTATTCGCGATGAACAGGGCAGTCGAAAAAACGTAACCGATGCGATCCAATGCCTGAGTTACATCCAAGGCTTCAAGGACGGGCTGGTCTTCACCGGAGGAGCTCCAAGATTCTGCATTGCGGCGAGAGTTTCGTTCGGGGAGCAGGTTCAGGCGTTTATTCGTTGGGCCGATCAACATCGCGACACGCTCACCCAGTCAAAGCAAGCGACGCTGATTAAATTCTTTGAAGAGACTTATCCGTGTCCGAAGTAGCTTGCCTCGCATAAGCGTCTGCCATCGCGAAAGCCAGAAATCGACGGCGGCCGAGCATTCTCCGTCGCGTCCGGACGGCCGCCGGCGGCTTTATTGGAGGGTGCAAATGAATCGAAGAGATCTTGGTGCAGCAATGGCGGCAACTGCAGTCATGGCTCTCTTTTTGATCACCAGAGCCGTCGCTGCGCGCGTCAGTGGCGGTAAGTTAAGTGGGCGCGGGGTGACAGTTGTGGCGGTGCTGGTCTTGGTGGTGCTGGCCGCAGGTGCCACCGGCGGCGCCCTTCTGTTCGAAGAGATGAACAGTAAATAACCGCGTGGCTACGCGCATTAGTCTGTTGGCGACTGGCCGCTCTGTCAACGATTTTCCCGGCTTCCGCATTGAGATCACCAGACGCTCGGAGCTCAAGATCTTGCCGGCTGAACTGCCTATGGCCCGCCGGCCAAATGGAATTGTTACCCTGAAGAAGCGCGCACTCAGCTCCGTCGCGGAGCTTTTCGTCGACTGCGCGCGCGAGGTCGCCAAGCCTCTGTCGAAGTGAAAATGATAGGCGCCATGTCGGCTTCTGGCCCGTTTCGACCGTTCGCGGCAACGCAGCAACACGTCCGGAGTCGGGGGTTTAGCGGACACAAGAGAAAGAGCCGCCGGGAATGCCCGGCGGCTCTTGAGCCTGCACTCGCGGTGAAGGCGGCTATGGGCGCAGCTGGTCATCGATGACCTGCCGATACGACGTCTTGTGGCAGGAAGAGCATTCGTAGACGCGAACCTCGGGCACGAGCCGAAATGCCGGGATCTTTTGCAGGAGCGTCATCCCCGCGTTGCACTTTTCGCACCGGGGATCGAGTAACTCGGACACGATACTGTCTCGCCAGAGCGAGTGCGTCATAGCCGACGATGTCGGGCGTGAGCGGACTCAATATTCGTCCGCAAGCATGCCATGCGGAATATCCGCACGATATCAAGTGGATGGGCCGGACTTGAGGTGGGGTCAATGTTCGGTGCGTATTTACAATTGGTGACCGAACTGGTTGAGTCGGGTGTCCTACTGGCATAGGTTGATCACGTCCGGCGTTCAGTCTGGCAAGAGGGTGACATGGATACGACCACACTTCTAATTATTGTCCTGATTATCCTGGTTCTCGGCGGGGGCGGGTTTTATGGGCGAGGGCGCTGGTGGTAGTCGGTACTCTCTTACGGTCGCCTTCCCACCCTCAAATCATTCGGCCCCGAAGGTACGGGGAAGTGAACCCCCAAAAGCCCCCCGGGAGACTTTTTGGTCGGCGAGGGCCGAGATCCGACGCAGAACTGTCTCTGCCCACAGGCGGCCTTACGCGAAACGCCGAAAAACCCCGGATTTCGTGACAACCCAGCCCCGGCAAAATGACAAAAATGCCTGCTCTATCAATTACCTAGGTCGTGGCTGAGTCTGTTTCCGCTTTGGCGTCTCTCGTTCGACCATCGATAGGTGGGAGGATGAGTGTGATTTCCCTAGGCGTGTGTACTTGGAGGTGGTCCGACCTGTGCGTCTTCATGACAGCAAGACGGGCCACTTCATCCGCACGAAGGGGAGCAACTGTCGCATCGGCTTTCCCGATGACGAGGTAGACGCATGGGACAAGTTGCGAAAGGACGCTCGTACTCCCACGACGGAGGGCGTTGACCCTCCTGACGAGGAGTAGCTCACCTTGGAGCGGGGCGGTCGGGTCCAACCGGCCGCCCTTTCCATTTTCCTTAGTCGCACTTTTCCTTGGTACGCGTCACGGAGCCATTCGGCCCGTTTTCCTGCACCGTAATGGTGCGGCAGTCACGAGGTCCACGAACGTCGCGCTCCTGCATCCGGTCGTCATGACGCTCTTCACGGCGTTCTTCGCGGCGCTCCTCGCGCGGCGGCTCTCCGATACGCACACCCACGCCGGGAACTTCGACCGCGATCTGTGCATTGGCCGAGATAGGCGCAAAGCTCGCCGCCGTTGCGATAGCTATGATAAATAGCTTTTTCATGTAACTTCTCCGTGTTTCGCTGCCGTCTCAACGGCTCGAATGCCAGAGAGTTCCCCCGTTCCCACGGCAGTCGCCGAGGGGGATATCTGCAGTGCGAAGTGACGCGATTGGCCCATCTCGACCGTTCGCGGCGCTCCGCATCACGTCGGTTGTTGGGGGCAAAGCAGACCTGCCGCGGACATCGTCATTCAGTCGCGTTTGACCCTAAGCGACACGGACCTGCGCCAAGAAGCTTTCGACCTTTCCTCTCAGCATATTGGATCGTGCTGCGAGTTCATTGGCTGCGTTGAGGACGGCGCCGGCCACCTCGCCAGTTTGGGTTGCAGTCCGCGACACTTGGCCGATATTCGCCGAGACGTTGCGCGTGCCTTCTGCCGCCGCGCTGGCACTGCGAGCGATTTCCTGGGTCACCGCACCTTGCTGCGCAGCGGTCACAGCCACGGCATTGGCGATGCGGTCGAGCCGCGTAATCGTCCCGGCAACCGCCTTCATGGTGTCGACGGCGCGGAATGTGGTCTCCTCGATAGATAAAATCTGCCGGTTGATGTCGTCAGTTGCCTTTTCGGTCTGAGCGGCGAGGCTCTTCACCTCCTGGGCGACGACCGCGAAGCCGCGTCCAGCGTCCCCGGCTCGGGCGGCCTCGATGGTCGCGTTGAGCGCGAGAAGATTGGTTTGAGCAGCGATATCGCGGATGAGTTTGCTTACGTTGCTAATCTGGCCCACCGACGCTGCGAGACCTTCCACGGCGCCTGTGGTTGCCCGCGCCTCGTCCGCCGCTTGCCGCGCGATGGTCGCTGAGTCATGAACCTGAGCCGAGATGTGCTCGACGGATTGCGCCATTTCGCCGGCCGCTGAAGCGACATTTTCGACATTCGTCATCGCCTCCTCGGAAGCGGCAGCGGTGAGCAGCGCTTGATCCTGATTATGGTTGGCACTCTCCGCCATCGCGCGCGCTGAGCCGTCCATCGCTTTCGAAGCGTCGTCAAGCGCTCCAACGATTTCTGATACAGCTTCTTCGAAGTTTTGCGTCGCAGCTTCGATCTGTTGCCGGCGGGTTTCCGATGTTTGCGCGCGCTCCGCCTCGCTGTCGCGTGCGGCGGCGACGTCCGCGCTAGCCTTACGGAAGACCACGAGCGTTCGCGCCATATCGGCGATTTCGTCCCTGCCGTCCTCGGGGATTACCGCGGTCAGGTCGCCGCACGCGATCCGACGCATGGCATTGCTTAGGAAGCTCAAGCGGCGGGTAATGTTGCGCCCGACATAGAACCAAGCAATCAGGCCCACGGCAGCGAGGGTGGCAATCGAGAGCACGATTAGGAGGATTTGACCCGCACGTATCTGTTCCGCGGCGCGTACGGAAATCGCTTGGGCGGTCTCGCCATGCTGCTCGACAAGCGTATCGACGGCCCGCTTGAGCTTCACGGCCTCTGATTGCGTTGCCATGAATGCAAGTTGTGCCTCGTGTTGTGATTTCAGTTCGCGAATCCGCAGCACAACGACTCCACCCTCAGCGGCGATGGCGGCGAGCCGATCATAGAGTCTGACCAATTTTTCTCGCTGTTTAGGATTGGGAAGCGCTTTGAGGTTCGCCTCGATTTTGCGTCGCGCCGCGTCAATGAGCTCGCGCAGCGGCTGCAGGCGGGCACTTTCGGTGACCATCGAGGCTTCCGTCAGCAATCCGGCGAGAAAATTGGACTCCGCCTGCACCTCGAGAAGCCGGCGTAGAGTCTCGAGAGACTCACTCAGCGCCGCCTTATTTGCCACGGTCTGGCTTGTAGTCATGAGGTCGAAATTGGCATCGTCGATCGCCGGTGTGATCCCTTCGAGTAGTTCCTCGTGGATCTTTCGGATCGAGACCGCCACGACCTGCCGCTGGCTCGATATGGCGATCCGCTCGGTCACGACCTGATTGAGTGCATCGAGCCGCTCGCCCATCGCTATCTGTGCCGTTTGGATATCCGTGCTTCTGCCGGCGTCCAGCTTCTGCAGGCGTTCAATTCGCAGCGTGAGATTGCGTGCCTGTTTGGCGATCTCACCGGCCACAGCCGCGCGGCGGCCTTCGTCCTCGACCGTCATCAAACGCGGCGCGGAGGTAACAAGGCCGCTCGTTTCCTCAGCGAGCCGCAGCGACTCCACCATCGTCGGCATGCTGCGCGTGACGATGTCCGTCATCGTCCCGCTCATAATTGTGAATACGTAGAGCGCGATCAGCGAACAAACCACCGTCATGGCCGCTGCAAATCCAAAGGCTATATAGAGCCGCGCACGGATGGTGGCCAGCCAAGAGAGCGAGGCCGGTTGACCTCTGCCATTGCGGCCGGCTTGCGTCGAAGCAGGTGTTGCCACTGCGGAGGTCACATCAGGCCCCTGATCGACGTCGCCCGTGACGTCACTTGTTCAGCCGCGTGACCGACTTGAACGACCCATCGGCTTGCAGGATCGTGAAGAATACCTGGTCCATGCCTTGGTTCTTTGCCGGTCCATAGATGAGCTTGATACCGCCAAGGTCGAAGGTGCCAGTATTGGTGATCGCGTCGAGCAGCGCCTCGCGCGTCGGTTCACCGGGGATGCGTTTGAGCGCCTCGATAACCAAGCGGCCGACGAGGTAGCCCTCTAAGGAGACGAATCCTGGTTTGGCATCGGGGGCGAGCGCGGCAAGGGCCGCCTGATAGGACGCCACCACGGGCACCGACTTGTCACCGGGGAACGGCACGACTTGGCTAACGATCACACCGGCGCCACTGTCGCCCATCTCCTGGGCCAGCGCATCCGAGCCAACGAAGGAAATGGCGACGAAAACCGCGTCCATCTTGGCCTGGCGGGCCAGCTTGATGAATTCGGCGATCGGCTTATAGGGCCCAACGGTCACGACCGCTTCGGGATTAGCTTTCAGGATTTCGAGCAGCGCCGATTTCACCGCCGTCGTGTTGCGCTTGAACGTGCCCGAGGCCACGAGCGACATATTGCGCTTGGCCATGGCGATTTTAACGCCGTCGAGCCCAGCCAAGCCGAAGGTATCATCCTGGTACAGGATCGCGATCTTGGTAATCCCGAGATCCTTGGTCAGATGCTCGATCCAGGCCTCAGTTTCTTGGAAATAGGAACTGCGAATATTGACGACGTACCGCTTATAGGGATTGCGTAAAAACTCTGCGCCTGTGAACGGCCCGATGAAAGGAACCTTGGCATTGGTCGCGATCGGCTGGCCGGCGTTCGCCGTCGGCGTTCCGACCGGACCGACGATCGCGAAGACTTTGTCCTCGCTGAGCATCTTCTTCATCGCCTCGATCATCTTCTCGGGCTCGTAGCTGTCGTCGACAGATTTCAGTTCGAGCTGGCGGCCGGCGATTCCACCAGCGCGATTCGCCTCCGCGAAGGCGGCGAGAATACCCTGGCGCATGCCGAGACCGAGCGCCTTGGCAGGGCCTTCGAGCGCTGCAACCTGGCCGAAGATGATCTTGTCCTTGAAGACGCCGTCTTCGGCGAGCGCCTCGACGCTGACAAGGCCAAAGATAACAGCTGACGCAACGAAAAGTCGGGATCGAAAGGAGATCATCGCCATTTCCTCGATACACAACCTACGCGCCCGCTCGCACATCGCTCGCGTGTGATGTAACTGGACGCGTGATGCCGCTGAGATTGAACCAGCCGCCGGATACCCTAACCCGCTATGGTTAACGCATTCTTTACTTTTTGGGTTAGCGGCTCTGACCGGCCAACCTGCCGAACTAGACAGAGGTGGTCCCGATTTTCGGGACAGTTTGGCGGCCTGGCTAAGGTGGATTCTGGGTTTGATTACGCCGCCAGTTTCTCTTCGTTTTCCTGCGTAGCATAGACCCCGTCTGGCGTCCTGCCGGCGAAGGTCGAGTGTGGTCGATCGGTGTTGTAGTAACCGATCCAGCGTGCGATCCCGGTTCGTGCCTCGCTGCCGGTCTCGAAGGCATTGAGGAACACGCATTCGTATTTCAGCGATCGCCACAGCCGCTCGATGAAGACGTTGTCCATCCAGCGGCCGCGTCCGTCCATCGAGATGCGGATGCCAGCTTCCATCAACGTGTTGGTGAAGGCAAAGCTGGTGAATTGCGAGCTCTGATCGGTATTGAAGATGCCGGGCTTGCCGAAGCGAGCAATCGCCTCCTCCAGTGCCGCGACGCAGAACTCGGCATCCATGGTGTTCGACATTCGCCAGGCCAGCACCTTCCGGCTTGCCCAGTCCATGATCGCGACGAGGTAGCGAAAGCCGCGCCGCATCGGAATGTAGGTGACATCCGCACACCAGACCTGGTTTGGCGCCTCGATGGTCAGATGCCGCAGCAGATACGGATAGATCTTGTGCCGCGGATGCGGCTCGCTCGTCTTCGGGTGCTGATAGATCGGCGCCAGGCCCATCTTGGTCATCAGCCGCCGAACCCGATGGCGGCCAACGCACCAGCCGTTGCGCCGCAGGTGCCGCGCCATCTGCCGTGAGCCGTACCACGGCGTCTCCAGGAACTGCTCGTCGATGAGACGCATCAACCGCAGCGTCTCTTCGTTCTCCATCGTCGGCTCACGGTAGAACGATGAGCGGCTGATCAACACCAACTCGCATTGGCGCACGATCGAGAGCCGTGGATGACCGGGATCAATCATTGCCTTCCTCCGATCCAGGCTCAGCGATCGAAGGCTTTGGCCAAAAAATCCCGCTCCACGACAAGCTGACCGATCTTGGCGTGAAGCTTGGTAACCTCAATACTCCGAGGCAAGCATGATCGTGATCACCCGCTCGGTGTGCCAGGACCAGCCGATTTCAGCCTGGATGGGTCGAGATTTTGAGGCTGCAAACGCGGCTGGTTAAGTTTAAAGTTCACTGAAGGAGCTACGAAGACCTCATCCTTTTCGCTGTGCGCTCTGGGGCGGATTACATGAGGCTGCCGCCACTTGCGCCGAAATGCGTTTATGGCAGTCGGCATTTTCCGGGAGGACTGCGATGAAACTTCCTCGCCGCCAGTTCCTGCATCTGGCTACGATCGCTATCGGTCTTCCAGCCGTCGCACGCGTGGCAAACGCGCAGGGCTATCCCGCGCGGGCCGAGATCGACGAGCATGGCGACTTGATGAATCGACGCGTGCTAGATTGGTCAGTTGGTTCACATCCGAAGCGGCGCCTGCTCTCTTGCCTGGGCGAAGACATGTTCATTCTGCCGTCGGCTTCGTTGATATCGCGTAAGGCTTTTGAGGCTGTCGGCGGCTTTGACGAAAGACTTTCCGGATATGAAGACGACGATCTCTTTCTTCGCCTGTTTCGCGCCGGATACCGGCCGGGTCTCGAGCGGTTTCACGATCGCGAAATCCAGCTCGTGCGCGAAAAGCGCGATCGGCCTGCGACGATGCAGGCGCAACCTCTCTCCCCATTGGAACTGGTCTCGGGCGCTCTGCAACGATTAGGGCGTGGGCGCTCGGGCTGACGTACCTCGCGGTCCCGCGACGGTGGGACATCAGCAACATGTCGAAATTCGTGCTGTTGATCGGCCCGATCAGCTCGATCTTCGATTACATCACGTTCGTCGTACTGCTCGCCATCTTCCACGCGTGGGACAAGCCTCCGCTGTTCCAGACCGGCTGGTTTGTCGAGAGTCTGCTCACCCGGACGCCGAACATCCATATCATCCGCACCGCTAAGGTGCCATTCTTCGAGAGCAGGGCCAGTGTGCCGGTTATTGCGACAAGCCTGATCATCGCCGCAGTCGGGATTGCGCTTCCGTTCTCGTGGGTAGGCTGCGAAAGTTGTTCATCACATTGGTGAATACAGAATCCTGAAGGCGGTCATCACTGCGTGACCGATCCTGCCGCTGAAGATGCATTCGTATTATCGGCGATCTTGTCGAACGTACTGCGGTCTGTGATTTTCAGATGCCGTCGGTCC
>PLJS01000024.1 GCA_003140315.1 Hyphomicrobiales bacterium | reverse complement strand
ACGTCTTGCCCAGCTTGGCCTCTCGGCGAGCGAGCTGATCGGCGTGGTTCATCAAGCCGTAGCGGCGAAAGCCAACTTTGTATTGAATCATCCTCTCAATGCAGCCGGTCAGCTTTCATATATTTATGGAACAGGCGCCGTGCGCGATGCGCTGCGCGCCAAAGGGTGGGAGATCGACCGCACCGGCAACATCGAGGCCACCTACAATCCGAGAACCGGCATGAAGATCGTCTTCCAGAACGCCGACAGTGCGTGCGAAGACGAGCGTGACCCGAGGGCAATTTCGGATAAGGGCCCGGCTGCGACCAAGGCCGTCGATATCGGGCAGGCCAGCCTTTTCCCTGAATACGATATCGAAGATCAGGAGAAGCGGAAGCGCGAGAACGCGGCGCTCTGGTACCTGTTCGTGTACATCAAAGGCGACGATGTTCGCGCTGAACTGTCATTTCCGAAGCGGATCGAGGACGGGCAGTTCAAAGGCTTCAATGAGCGCATCTACATCATCAAGCCCGGCGAATGGTTGAGTATGATTCCGAAGGCCGATGACGGCGAGCCGCCTGCGCAAGATTTCGACATCAGTGTTACGCGCAAAAGCTGACGCTCATGTTCAATCCAAAGAGATTGAGCCTCGCCAGAAAAAGGCGACGGCTCAGCAGCAAAGGATTCGCGGAGCTGATCGGCATGTCACCGGTCACGGTCACTCGTCTTGAGAAAGCGAATAACGAGCCAGAGCCGGAGACTGTTGAACTTATTGCGAAATCCCTCGGCTTCCCGCGTGAATTTTTCTTTGGCGGCGACATACNNGATGACGGCGCGAGAGCGCGAGGCCGCATTGGCATCCGGTTCGCTGGCATATCTGCTTGCTGACTATGTTTCGGCGAAATTCAACTTGCCCGAACCCAAGTTGATCGACCTGTCGCACGAGCGCGATCCCGCGGCGGCGGCGAGAACAGTACGTCAAGCTTGGGCCCTCGGAGAGCAGCCAATCAGCAGCATGATAAAGCTGCTAGAGTCTAAGGGTGTTCGGGTGTTCTCTCTCGCCGAGAACACGAAGAACGTCGACGCCTTTTCGTGCTGGCGGAATGACATTCCGTACGTGTTTTTGAACACGTTCAAATCCGCCGAGCGAAGCAGGCTAGACGCAGCCCATGAGCTGGCTCATCTAACGTTGCACAAGCATGGCGGTCCGCGCCAAGGGCGCGATGCTGAGATTGAAGCCAATAACTTCGCATCATCTTTCTTAATGCCAAAAGCGGACGTGAGATCGCGCCTTCCCTTCGTCGGGCGGCTCGATGATTTGGTGGCTGCAAAGAAGCGATGGGGAGTTTCCACAGCGGCGCTTGCTTACCGTCTGCACAAGCTTGGGATACTGAGCGATTGGCAATACAGGATGTTTTGCATCCAGATAAACCAACGTGGGTATCGGAGCGAGGAACCAAACGGCCTGCCGCGCGAAGAGTCGGTGCTCTGGAAGAAGGTCTTTACTGAGCTTTGGAGCGACCGGATTTCCAAGAACCAAGTCGCCGCTGATCTACATCTGCCGCCTGATGAATTGGAGAACTTGGTTTTCGGTCTAACCGGCGACACAAAGCCCCCTGAGCGAGCAAACGGCCGACCTAGCCTCAAAGCGGTATGATGAACTTTTTGAGATCGAGCGAAGGGACGACCGTTCAACCAGTATGGAGAGGATTTCGACGTGGGATTGCAGGGGCAATTTGTTCATGCCCCGCGGCTATGCGACTCGCGAGGATCTATTGCGGGATATATAAAGTGCAGATAAAGAGAAGTCAGAAGGTCGAGAGTTCGCTATACGCCGTGTGAAGCCGCCTGAGCCCTAGGAAACGACATGGCCGGAAGACAACTTAAGACAATGGATGTAGGCGCGCTGTTGGCTCTGCGCGGCAAGATTGATGCTTTGCTGAGCGCTCGGCGAGGAGAGCTGGAAGCGCAGCTCGCCGCGCTTAGCGACGGACGCAAGATTGGTGACGGCAGGATCGCGAACGGTTCTGTGAAGAAGAAGCGAAAGGGTGTCCGCGCGAAGGCCAAGCCGAAGTATCAAAGCAAGAAGAACAAGTCTCTCAAATGGTCCGGCCGGGGAATGACGCCGATCTGGATGCGCGANNGAAGGAAGACTTCGCGATCAAGTGACCTGGCTAGCTTCACGGCTCAATGGGGTAGATGGCTTTTGAGCGTCGTCAGTTGCGATGGATCACTGCCGCTCGGGAATGTCCCAGCTTATAAATTGCTGACGAGCGTTGCCATCTGCGGCTTGTCGACCGGGTTGGAGAAATCACTCGGGACGAGGTTGAACATGTAGGACCCGTAAAACGGCCCCGAGGTCCACCACGTCCAACCCGCCCATTGTGCCGAATGACTGCTCATGTAGCTCATCAAGTTGGGACCCTCTGCGGTACACGACGAGTCCGTTGTCCAGGCAAATTCTCCAAGCAGCGCTTGATACCCGTTAGCCGCCAGCCAGTTCGTTGCAGCCGCGAGAGCGGTCGAACCTTTTCCAGATGCGCACGTCGAATGCGTACCGCTGTTGTCGCTGTCGAGATACTCATGCATTTCAAAGACGAAATTATTGCCCGGGTCGGTGTAGCCCGCCCACGCGACGCCATTGCCGCTCGAGACCCATGACTCAGCTCCCGTGTACGAGGTGCCGGGTATGGTGATCTTGCCGGTAAATCCCGCGGTGCGGATAGCCGCGACCGTGGTGCTGGCCGCCGCTTGCCACTGCGCGGCGGTCTGTGCATTCGGCTCATTCATGAGACCGAAGATCACATTCGGATAGTTCTTCCACAGCTTGGCCATTCGCGTCCAAAAGTCGGCAAAGAGTGCCGTCGAACCCGCCGTCACGCCAATCTCCGAGTTGTTTGCCGTGTTGGATATACGACTGTCGCACATGTAGCCGAAGTTGTGCGGGTCCAAGAGGACGCTCATGCCTTTGGTGCCGGCATAGTCCACCACGGCCTTGATGTGCGCCATCTCGATCATGTTGAGCGCGGAGTTTGCGGTGGTGTAGACGCGGCAAATATCGAATGGCAAACGGATCAGGCCGAAACCCTTGGAGGCGTAGTAGTCGATTTCTTGATTTGTGGGGTAGAGGTAGTCGTAGCCGTAGGTCTTCCAAATGCCGGGGTTGCTCTCGGCGCTCGCGAGATTGATGCNNCGGATACGGAGCGGCATCCGCGAGCGGCGTAAGGGCGGGAAGCGGCGTCGCATCGAATGTGTTCGTGTCGTTACTTATCCCTTGGATGGTGGTCGTGGAGGCAGCGCCGGAGAACACGACGAGCTCCCGCATGTCACCGGTCCATGCGGCAGAACCGACGAATCCGCCAAAGACGAACCAACCTACGTGAAGTATATCAATCACCGCAGTAGAGAGTTGGGCTGGAGTCGTATTTTGTTGAGCAATCATCGTACCGTCTTTGAACGACTGTTTGCCGTTGGTCGTCGCCCCTACCCAGCGGCCCGCATATTCGTGCCACGAGTTGTCTCCACCGATACCAAGCGCTGCGGGACTGTCTCCGTTAGTGGACCATTTTGCGGGTGTTGAGCCGTCGGGAAAAATATATCCAGCGCCAAACTCCCACGCCAGCGCGCGGCTGCCACTGATATGTTTAAGTTGTGTAATCCACGTCTGCGCAGTCAGTCCGGTGACCGGATTGTTGCTATCCATTCTCCTGGTGCCGTCGAAGTAAATTGTCGGATGCCCGTCGGCATCGTTGAGTATGAAGGGCGGGTAGTCGCGCGGCGTCGAGGCACCGACGTTGCCCCCGTAGGTGACGGGAGTGATGTTCGCGGCTCGATTGCTTTGGTCATATCCGATGACCAGCCGCACGCTCGATCCCTGGGCCCAATTGAGGATCGCTTGGCGATCAAGAGTGCCATCGGGAAGCTGGCCGAAATCGGCCTGCGCGTTGNNTTGTGCTGAACCGGTCTGTAAAGGTCGAATAGCCAACGCTTGGCGGGTTCGTCAGACCGGCGCTGTTGGTGACGCCGATGGTAAAGGTCGCGGACGAAGGCGCCGTGTACGTAAACGTCGCGGTCGGGTTGAACACACCGGACGCCAAGGTGACCGTCGAGGGCGCAAAGGTGCCGCCGGCTCCTCCGTCGTTCGGCGTGACCGTAACCGCCGCCGACAGGTTGCCGCGATAGGCAACGGTAAAATTCGTCGACGCGCCCCCCTGCGTGCCAGTTTGCGGCCCGGTCAAGAAGTAGACAGTCGGTTGCGCTGCGCCGGTGTACTTGGTCATGACGGCCATCTGCGCGGCGTCTGATGCCGGAATCGTAGACGGGTATCCCGTGAGCCATTGGCCCGGCTCGACGCTTTGCGCATAAGAGCCCCACGCTGGACCGCCCGCCCATTGGGTGATCGGGATGCCGTTGGCCTGTAAATATGCGTAGCCGCTGTCCATCGCGGTAAGCCAGTTCGGATCGTTGTTGCCNNCGAACGGTGTGAAGCGTTTGACCAGGATGTTTGTCGTGAGCGGCGCGCCGCCGTCCAACTGGTCACCGGCCGCAACTTCAGCGGCCCAATTGAAATGCGAACCGGAACTGTCGCGATCGGCATAGGCGTGCGCCGAAAAGATCAGTTTGTTGCTCGGGTCGCTGAGCGTCTGCAATGTCGGATTGTCGGCAACCCACGCATACGCCGACGAATACCCGTCCCCCTCGACGTAGATGAACGCGGCTGGGTCGGCTTCGCGGATCGCGGTGATGGCCGCCTGCGCGGCGGAGGGCCAAGCCGTCGGCGAGGGCATGTTGTTGGGTTCGTTCATGAGGTCATAGGCCACATNNGCGAGCCGTTGCCAGAGATCGGCAAACTCCGCATTCGTGAGCGTGCCGTCGCCGAGTTTGTTGCTGTTATAGCCGCCGAAATTGTGGGCATCGAGAATGACCGTCATGCCTTGGGACGCCGCGTAATTCACGACGCCTTGCACGTATCCGAGGTATGTCGGATCGAGCGGCCCCGACAACGTCGGCTGCATCCGCTCCCATTGGAACGGAAGCCGCAATG
>PLJS01000276.1:6290-18145 GCA_003140315.1 Hyphomicrobiales bacterium | reverse complement strand
GCCAATCGGCGGGTTGGTATAAGTTGGGGCTGCCGTTGTAGCCCGGCTTGAGCCAAACGAAAGCCGGGATTCTCCGCGGCGGGTCCTATCCCGGGTTTCGCTTCGCTCAACCCGGGCTACAAGATCGTTACGAACCCGCATCCCGTTTGAGCCGTGCCTTGAGCTTGGCAATCGCCAACTGCTCCAGATCAGCCTGCGCGGCGCCCGCTGGTCCCATGACCGAGACCTCGGTGCCGGTCGCCGCGTCGATCGCCACGACCTTCACCACCGCGCCGATGGCGGTGAATTCGAAATAGACATCGCGCGGCGCTTGGGCTGAACCGTCCGCGGCGGACGTCACGCCTCCACCACCACGTATTCGTTCTCGACGCTGACCAGAAATGTCTCGGCCTTGTAGGGCCCCTCGACCAGTTTCGCGCCGGGCTCGACCGAGACCGCGTATTTGCGCGTGCGCAGGCGCTGCGGATCGCACCACGACTGCCCGGTGCGGATGTCGAACTCCCAGGAGTGCCACGGGCAGCGGATGATCTCGCCGCGGCGCGAGGTGCGGTATTCGCCCGGCTCGGATGACTGGACCAGCGCAGTGGTCACGCCCTGGCAGAGGCTGCCGCCGCGATGCGGGCAGCGATTGTTGAGCGCGAAGAACTCGCCGCCGAGATTGAACACCAAGACCGCGCGGCCCGCGACCTCGACCAGCTTGCGGCCGCCCGGCGGGATGTCGCCGACCGGGGCGACGACGTGTTTGGACATGATTCTCTCAGTTGTCGTAGCCCGGATGAGCGATCGGGCGCACCGTGCGCCCGACGCGATATCCGGGGCGGACCGCGCGTACAACCCCGCATGTCGCTTCGCTCATGCGGGCTACGTTATTGCGCCAGCCCATACAGCTTCTTCGCGTTGCCCGCATAGATCATGCGGCGCTGCTCTTCGGTCAGCGCCGGGGGCAACGCCGTGAACGGGTCGTCGAAATCCCAGTGCGGGTAGTCGCTCGCAAAGAGAATACGGTCGAAGCCGATCCAGCGCATCGCGTCGATCACGTGCTCGGGGTCCTCGGCCTCCTCCATCGGCTGGGTCGAAACCCAGAAGTGCTCGCGGATGTATTCCGACGGCGGCCGCTTCACATGCGGGACCTCGTCGCGCATGCGCGCCCAATGCTTGTCGAGCCGCCAGCCCAACGCGGGAAGCCAGCCGAAGCCGGACTCGATCAGCACGATTTTGAGATCGCGGTACTGCTCGAACAGGCCCTCGAAGATCATGCTGGCGACGACCGCCGCTTGCCCGGTCGCGTGCTCGGTCATCTCCTCGATGTAGAACGACGGCCAGCCCGAATTGGTGAGCGGCCAGCCCCCATAGCCGAAGACATGGATGCCGACCGGCAGCCCGGCCTCGACGGCGGCCTCGTAGATCGGCCAGTAGCGGCGCCGGCCATGCGCCTCGGCCGTGCGGCTGAGCATCAGCACCTGCGCGAAATCGTTGTGTCCGGCGCGGCGCTTGATCTCGGCGCGCGCGTCTTCGGGATTTTCATACGACACAACAACGGAGGCCTTCAGCCGCTTCTCGTGGCTGGTCCACTGCGCCAACTGGATCTCGTTCGCCGCGAAGGTCATGGCGGCGCTGAAGTCGGGGTTCTGGTCGCCCTGCCCGCTCGGCGCGAGCGGATTGAGGATTCCGAAGTCCATGTCATAGAGATCGAGCAGCTGCTCGCGCATGAAAGGAAGATCGCTGCCGGGCGGGCCTCCGTTCGGCGGCCACGCATCGCGCCGCGAGGCGAGCGGCGTGATCTTCGGCATCGGATAGGTTTTCGCAAAGCCGTGGCGCGGACGAAGCCCATAGGTCTGCAGGTGTGATGCCCACTGATTGGAAAGATACGGCCGAAAATCTTCCAGCTTCAGCCGCGGGTGGACATCGCAGTCGACGATTCCGTAGCGGGTGCGCTGTGCGCGAACCGGCTGGCGAAGTTCGATGTTCATTGCGAGTTCCCCGGGGGCGTTCGCGCGAACATGACTCGAGCCCGGACTTGTTCACGCCTGTTCGGGCGCGTCGTTGAGCCGATCATAGGTCGCGAGCGGATTCTCCACCAGTATCTTGTGCCGCAACCTTTCCGGGATTCCGCGCGGCATCGTCTCGTCGCCGTCGAATTGCCAGTGCGGAAAATCGGAGGAAAACAACAGCATGTCGTCGGATTTTAAGTGATCCACGATGCGCTCGACATCGTGCGGGTCGGACGGACCGTCAAAGGGTTGAATGGTCAGGCGAAAATTGTCTCGGACGATCTCGGCCGGCGATCGATCCACCCATGGAATCTCGGTGCGCGCCCCGCGCCAGAATTTCGAGAAGCGCCACAGGAATGCCGGCAGCCAGGTGACCCCGGACTCGATCAAAACCACCTTTAATTTCGGATACTTGGCGAAGACCCCCTCGGTGATCAGGCTCGCGACCTGGCTCTGAAAACCTTGCGCCTGGCTGGTGTAATCCTCGACGTAAGACGTCGGCCAGCCGAGCGAGGTCACCGGGTTGCGGTAGTTCGAGCCCGCGTGGATGCCGATCGGCAGACCGAGCCGTTCCGCGGCGGCGAAAATCGGCCAATAATGTCTGCGGCCTAGCGGCGTTTCCTGCATCGCCAGAACCATGATTTGCACGAAGCGCCGATCCTTGGCGCAACGCTCGATCTCGTCGACGGCGTATTCGACGTTCTGCATCGGCACGATGATCGAGGCGCGCAGCCGCGCATCCCGGTCGAGGAATTCCTTTGCGATCCAATCGTTTAGCGCGCGGTGAAAAGCGCGCGCCATATCCTCGTTGAAAATGAGCTGGACGCCATAGAGGCAATTGCAGATCGCGGTGCCGGCGCCCCAGCGGTCGAACACATGCGAGGATAGCTCGCTAACATTCGTTGCCGCATAGCCATTTTCGCCGCGGAAGTCCGGACGCGCGGTGAGCGGCGCGTTCGGCGGATAGGCGGCGGATTCAAGTGAACCGATGCCGCGCTCTTCGACGGAGTCGCGCCAATAGCCTTCAAGATGCGGCAGCAACACCTTGATATCAGAGACAGTTGGATGGACGTCGCAGTCGATCGGCTTGCTGTCTTTTCGCACCCGGCCCTCCCCGCTCGCACGGAGTATAGCGCGACTTCACGCCCGCCGCCCGTGAGCCAGACGCCGGCGAGAATCAGAACGAATCCAATGACATGGAAGCCCATCAGCGGCTCGCCGAGCACTGCGCCGGTGAGAAAAGCGCTGTAGATCGGGATGAGATGCAGGAAGATTCCGGCGCGGTTGGCGCCGATCAACTCGATGCCGCGGTTCCAGAACGCGAAGGCAATTATCGTCGAAAATACAGTCACATAGAAGAACGCAAAGGCGGTCAGCCAGGTCGGCTGCAGCACGAAGCCGGATGCATGCTCCCAGATCCACAATGGCAACGTGGTGATGCCGGAAATCACTGAAAACACAAACAAAAAGCTCATCGGATGGATCGGCGGGCGCAGCCGCAGCGAGGCCGAATAGATTGCCCAGAGCAGCATGTTGAACCGGATCACCACGTCGCCGGCGTTGAACCCCAGCGTGGTCAGAACCGTCAGATCAAGCCGGGAAATGATCGCGAAAACACCGGACAATGATACGAAAATCCCGAGAATTTGCCGGACATTGAGCCGATCGCCGAACAAAATCGCACTCACCGCCGCGATCAGCACGGGCCCGAGCGAATTCATCACCGAGACGTTCATCGCCGTGGTGAGTTGCAGGCCGAGGAACTGCAGCGCGCTGAACAGCCCGCCGCCGATCACCGACAGATAGATCAGCATGCCAGCATGCTGTCGGATCAGCGGCCAGTCGCGCGCAAGATGCCCCCGCACGAACGGCCAGAGGATCGCAGCGGCGAGCAGATAGCGCACGACCGAGAGTGCGAACGGCGGCACATGGCCGGCGATCGCGCGGCCGAGGATGTGATTGACCGACCAGCACAGCCCTGCGAGCGCGAGAAGCAGATACGCGTTGGAGAACGCAGCGCCGAGCCATCCGCCCGCGGCGGAAGCGCCTTCATGGGCTCCTGCCCGACCATCATGAATGAAGCGCCGCCCTAGCCGCGCGAATAAGCGGTCGCGGGAAGGCTCAGCCCATCGCGATTGTAGATGTCGTCGCGGAACTGCACCACGCCATCCGGCGTCGCCCAGGCCGTGATGTAGACCCACTGCAGCGGCACCGCGGGCTTGAGCTTGGCGTCCTTGCGCTCGCCCGACTTGATGACCTCGTCGATCTCCGGGCGCGACCAGCCCTTCGTGTCGACCAAAAGCCAGTCCACCAGCTCGCGCACGTTCTGGATGCGCATGCAGCCGGAGGAATGGAAACGGATGTCCTCGCCGAACAGGTTCTTCAACGGCGTGTCGTGCATGTAGACGCCGTGCGGGCTCGGGAAATTGATGCGGATCGAGCCGAGCGAATTGAAGCTGCCGGGGTCCTGCTTGAAGCGGTAGCTCACCGCTTCCTCGGAGAACCAGTTGACCTGCGAGGGGGTGAGCTCGGCGCCCTTCGGATCGAGAATGCGGATGTGGTTCTTGTCGAGATAATCCGGCTCCGCCTGCATCTTCGGGATCAGGTCCTTGCGGACGATCGAGACCGGCACGGTCCAGTACGGATTGAAATTGATCTCGATGATCTTTGAGTTGATGTCGGGCGAAGGCCGGTCCGGCTTCCCGGCGACCGTCGAATGGCGCGACATCACCACGCCGTTCTCGATCGCTTCGAGTTGCGCGGCCGGGATGTTGCACACCACGAAGCGGCGGCCGGGCGAGGCCGAGAGCACGCGCAGGCGCACGAGGTTGGTGCGCAACTGGTTGAGCCGCTGATCGGCCGGAATATTCAGCGCCGCGAAGGTCAGCGTGCGCGGGATGCCGTCGATGGTCAGGCCATGACGCGCCTGAAAGCGCCGCACCGCGGCTTCCACGTAGGAATCATAGATATCGTTGTCGCCGGCGCTCGGATCGAGGTCGCCCGCAACCTTCAGCCGTCCCCGCATCGGGATAACGCTCGGATGCCGGATGCCGAGTTGCAGCCGCTCCACCGGCGGCACGATCTGCCAGCCGCCCGCGGCTGCGATCTGCTCGTAGCGGGCGATCGCGGCTTCGGTCGTCTGCACGGTGCCGGCGGATAAGGTCGGCAGCGACGACGTCGGCATCTTGATGGTGCGCGAGGTGGAATCGAAATTCGGCCCGGCATCGCCGTTCTGATTCTGCTGGATCAGTTGTTGCAGCGGGTCTTCGGCCTGCGCGAAGGCGCGGGTGGTCACGGCCGCGCCAACGCCGGCCGCGAGCCCGGTCAGAACGCGGCGGCGGGTGGGTCGTGCACTTTGATCGTCGCTTCGCTTGCGCATGAACACTCCGTGCGCCCCAGATAGCACAATGGCTCCCAAGGCCTCAACGCGACATCGTTCCTAGGCTTGTTCCGTCGCGCCGCGCTTCGAGACGCCGCCTTCGGCGGCTCATCAGGATGAGGTCAATCGGAGCATCCCTCATGGTGAGGAGCGTCGCGTGGCGACGCGTCGCGAACCATGGGATCGCGGGCACTCTTTCGGGTCGGGCAGTCCCGGATGTCGCTTCGCTCATCCGGGCTACGCTTGCTATGCTTGCCGCGCAACAGCCTCAGCGCTTCTTCTTTTTCTTCGCGTAGATCGCGTTCCAGTTGTCCTTGTAGGCTTGAGTGACCGCCTTCTGGCCCTCGCCCCTGCTGTAGCTCTTCGGCGAATCCGGCTTGGCGTCGGTTTTGGCCTCCGTCTTGGCTTCGGTCTTGGCTTCGGTCTTGGCCTCGGTCTTGGCCTCGGCAGCGGGCGCGGCTTCCGTCGCAGCCTTGTCTTTCGCTGGAGCTTCGGCCACCGTCTTTTCTTTCGAGGCTTTTTCCTTCGGCTTTGCTTTCTTGTCGTCGGCGGCCATCATTGAACCTGTCTGGTTAGTCTCGCCCGTCGCCGCATAGTAGCGCGTAGCCCGGCTTGAGCAGAGCGAAATCCGGGATCAACCGCACGACCGCCCCCGGCTTTCGTTCCGCTCAAGCCGGGCTACGGTCTTGCGTTCAGGCCTCCTGCTCCATCGTGACTGCAACGTCGCTGTTGGCGGACAGACGGACCTTGTTCCCCTCGACATCGGCCACAAGAGCGGTGTCGATGAAGTGGTGATGGCCCTTGTGACGGCCCTCCCCGCTGTCCTGCTTGGTCAGCTTGATGCGCTTGCCCTCGACGCGGTCGACGGTGCCGACATGGGCTCCGTCCGCGCCGATGACTTCCATGTGCTCCTTAATGCGGCTTAAGTCGGCCATTGCGTCCTGTCTCCTGTTGATGGACAGGGCTAACGCGCGAGGCGGCGGTCGGTTCAGGGACGCTCAGTTTCTTTGCTTTGCGCCCGGATATTCGGCATAAGGCGGCATGAAAAAAGCCCGCGTGAACTTCAGACTGAAACGCATTGCCGAGGACGATTGGCAGATCCTTGCCGAGTATCCCGGCACCGAGGACCGCTACATCAAGGGGCTGACCAGCAAAGCCGACGCCGACGAGTGGCTTGCGGGCAGCCGCCGCATCGATTGGCTTCGCTCGCAGGGCTACGCGAAGTGAACTGACCGTCGCCGTGTAGCCGGCCCGGCCTCCCGAGCACCGAGATTGAACCTTCCAGGGGGCAGTTGACACAAATTGTCAGCGGAGACGCGCTGGCGATGCGTTTGGTTCTGATCTTCCTGGTTGCGCTCACCACGTCGGCGTCGGCCGCGAGCTATCGCAGGACCTCTGCATTCGCGCAGGGGACGACCGAGGCGATCTTTCGCAACGGACATGACTCGAGCGTGAACATCGGCACATGGAAGCTCGTCTCAAATAACTATGAGGTGCAATCCACCGGTCAAACCGGTCCAACCATGGGCGAAAATCCCATTGGCTATGTGCACTTCACACCGGAACAGGTCTTTGTTGTGCTCTCCGCAAGCGACCGGCAACCGGGAAAGACCAACGAGGGCGCGGCTCCATTGGGAAGCCTCTCGTACACCGGCAAGTATCGCGTCGAGGGTAATACCTGGACAACTGACGTTGACGTGGCCTGGGTGCCTGAGTGGGTTGGCACAGCACAGAAGCGAGACTTCACCATCGAGGCCGATACATTGAAGGTTATGACGCCGTGGTGGACAATGCCCGACAGGAGCCAGACCCGCGGTGTTCTTACGTTTGTAAGATCGAAATAGCTGATTGATGCAGGCGCGTTGACGAGGTTCAAAACCTGTGAGCGTGATGGCGCGGGGCCGTTCTTTCCTTACAGAACAGTCCGGCCCCTTTGTTGATTAAATAATTTGCATTTCGCTTGAGGTATACAATTCGGCGGCGCAGTCTCTGAACGCCCCGCGGAAGATGGCCGATGATATTCTGCGGGGTCTGCAGCGCGAAGCGCCCTCTCATGCCACCGCACGCCAAGTGCCCTCTCAACGCGCAGGAAGTGTCAAGCAAGGGCGTGAAGTGACCGACGCCAACTGGCGCCGAACGCAAGAGCACCCCGTGACCGGGGTGCTCTTTCGTGTCCTGTGGCCGGTCCTTGAAGCGACTCTTACAGCCGATACAGGATCTGATCGGTCCAGAAGCGCTCGAGCCGGTGCAGCGACTTGTTCAGCGTCGAGAACTCGTCGACCGTGATGCCGCCGACCTGCTCGACCGTGCGCACGTGCTTGTCGTAGAGCGCGCCCACGATGTTGCGGACCTCGCGGCCCTTCTCGGTCAGCTTGATGCGCACCGAGCGCCGATCGACGCGCGAGCGCTGGTGATCGAGGAAGCCCATCTCGACCAGCTTCTTGAGATTGTAGGAGACNNTAGGAGACGTTGGAGCCGAGGTAATAGCCGCGCGTGCGCAGCTCACCCGCGGTCAGCTCCTTGTCGCCGACGTTGAAGAGCAGCAGCGCCTGCACGGCGTTGATGTCGGCGCGACCGCGGCGGTCGAACTCGTCCTTGATGACGTCAAGCAGGCGGCGATGCAGCCGCTCGATGAGCGTCAAGGCCTCAAGATAGTGCGGCTGGATGTGGTCGAAACGCGCCTGACGTTCGGCGGGTTCGACCGCTTTGACGACGGTCTTGATCATGACGCCCCTGTTGGCTTTGTTTTTCTCTAGCAAACGAGGGCCCTGTTTCCCTCGTCCTTGGGCGTGAACTTAAATCCCATGATCTAAGATCAGCTTAAATTGCACGATAAACATAGGGTTTATTTGGGAGGGTGAACGATCGATTGAGAAGCGAATACCAGCGACATCTGTTACGTCCGGGTAACCCTGACGACGCCGATCTGTACCAACGCGAAACATGCCGGGCGTGAGCGCGCGTACGCTCCGGGAACAAACCTTGGCGGCGTGGCTCTCTGCTCACTTACCGCGCAGGAAACGGATGATGCCGGAGAAGTCGCGACCCGCCTCCCCCTGTCCCGCATAGAGACCAAAGAGCGCGGCTGCCTCCGCGCCGAGCGGCGTCGTCGCACCCGATGCACGCGCGGCGTCCTGCGCGAGCTTCAGATCCTTCAGCATCATCGCCGTCGTGAAGCCCGCCTGATAGTCGCGGTTCGCAGGCGATGTCGGCACCAGGCCGGGCACCGGGCAATAGCCGGTCATCGCCCAGGTCTGGCCCGACGACTTCGAGGCGATGTCGAACAGCTTCTGCGCATCGAGCCCGAGCTTCTCGGCGAGGATGAACGCCTCCGACACCGCGATCATCGAAATGCCGAGCATCATGTTGTTGCAGATCTTCGCCGCCTGCCCGTTGCCGGAGCCGCCCGCATGCACGATGGTCTTGCCCATCGTCTGCAGGATCGTCTCCGCGCGCACGAACGCCCGCTCGCTGCCGCCGACCATGAAGGTGAGCGTCGCTGCGGCTGCGCCCGTGACGCCGCCCGACACCGGCGCGTCGAGCATCAGGAGGCCCCTCGCCTCCGCGGCGGCGGCGACCGCACGCGCGGTCTCGACATCGATCGTCGAGCAATCGATCAGCAGCGTGCCTTCGTTCGCGTTCTCGATGATCCCGCCGTTTCCGAGATAGACCTCGCGCACCTGCTGGCCGGCCGGCAGCATGGTGACGACCACGTCGGCGCGCGCTGCGGCGATCTTGTGCGTCTCGGCCGACGCGCCGCCCGCCGCGCGCAGCTTCTCGACCGCGGCACCGCTGACGTCGACACCTTCCACCTGGTGCCCGGCCTTGAGCAGGTTCTGCGCCATCGGCAGGCCCATATTGCCGAGCCCGACGAAACCGATCCGTGCCATGCGTTTCTCCCTTGGCGCCAGCTACGGCTCACTTAAACGTCTTGACCAAATAAGCAATCAGGTCGGCGCGCGCGGCAACATCCGCGACGCCGGCGAACGGCATGCGATTGCCCGGCACCGCCGCCTGCGGGTCCGCGATGAACGCATCGATGCTCTGCTGATCCCAGGTGATCCCGCAGCGCTTGAGCGCGGGCGAATAGCGGAAGTCGGCGAGCGCGCCCGCCCTGCGCCCGATCACACCGTAGAGGCTCGGGCCGACACTCTCGGCGTTGCGGTCGAGCGCGTGGCACGACGCGCATTCCTCGAATCGCTTCTCGCCGCGCGCCGCGTCGCCGTCGGCCCGCGCGGCGCCCGCGGTCGTCAGCACCGCGACGCAAATCAGCAGCGCACGTCTCATGCGGCCACCAGCGGCCCGGGATTTTTCACGTATCGCTTGATCGCATCCGCGGTCCAATAGGCGAACGCACCGACCGGCCCGGTCGGATTGTACGAGGCGTTGTGCGGAAACACGTTCGCGCCGACCACGAACAGGTTGTGGCAGTCCCAGCTCTGCAGATACTTGTTCAGCGCGCTCGCGCGCGGATCGATGCCCATGATGGTGCCGCCGGTGTTGTGCGTCGACTGATATGGCACCACCGTCCAGGGATCGGTGCGCGCGGTAGCCTCATTGAGCCGCGTCGGGCTCATCGACTTCGCGATGTCGTTGACGACCTGCGCGGCGTGGCGCCCCATCTTGTGCTCGTTCTCCTTGTAGTCGAAGGTCATGCGCATCAGCGGCTGGCCGAACGCATTGCGATAGGTCGGATCGAGATCGTAGCAATTGGTGCGGTTCGCCATCACGCTTCCGCTGGCGCTGATCACCATTGCGGTCTGGTACCACTTGGCGGTCGCGGCCTTCCAGGCCGTGCCCCATTGCGGCGTGCCGCGCGGCACCGGCCGATAGCCGATCGGCAGCACGGTGTTGAAGCCGCCGGACACGTTGTAGGCGCCGACGAAGTTGTGCGGCGCGCGATCGAAATTCCAGTTGATGTTGAAGTCGTCGATCGTGGCGTTCGAGCCGCCCGCGTTGATGAACGGATTGAAGTTGCGGCCTTCGAAGAACAGCGTCGCGCCCGCGCCGGTCTGGTAGCAGTAGTTCTTGCCGATCACGCCGGTCCCTGCGACAGAGTCGTAAGGCTGCCCGATGCCGGAGAGCAGCATCAGGTGCACGTTGTTGATCGCGTAGGCGCACAACAGCACGATCCCGGCCGGCTGCTCGAACTCCTCGCCGTTGAGCACGTTGGTGTAGGTGACGCCCGTGACGCGCTTGCCGTCTGAATCCTTGAGCACTTTTGTGACCCACGAATGGGCACGCAGCTCGAAATTCGGATTCTTCATCGCGATTGGGATCACGGTGATGTGCGGCGAGCCCTTCGCATTCGCCTCGCAGCCGAAGCGCTGGCAATAGCCGCAGTATTGGCACGCGCCGTACTTCGACCCGTCCGGGTTGGTATAGGCGCGCGATGCGTTCGCCGACGGTCGCGGGAACGGGTGATAGCCCAAGTTCTTCGCGGCGCTCGTGAACATCTCGCTCGCCAGAATCGGCGTCAGCGGCGGTAGCGGATATTCTCGCGCGCGGGGCGCTTCGAACGGATTGCCACCGGGCTGGATCTCGCCCTTGATGTTGCCGGCCTTGCCGGAGACCGCCGCGGTATACTCGAACTTGTCGTAATAGGGCTCGAGCTCGGCGTAGCTGATGCCCCAGTCCTGGATCGTCATGTCGGCGGGAATGAAATTCTTGCCGTAGCGCTCCTCGTAATTGGAACGCACCTTGAATTCCATGTCGGTCCAGCGCCACGTGTGGCCGCTCCAGTGCACCGCCGAGCCGCCGACCACCTCGCCCGGCAGGAACGAGCCGAGACGGCGCATCGGCAATGCGTCCTGGCTTGGATTGTTGCGCACCGTGATGGTGTCGCGCGCGGTGTTCTGCATCAGGTCGTGACGCACCACATAGCGCAGCTCGTCGCGAATGTTCGGGACCGCGTAGTCCTTCTCGGTCGAGCGCATCGCACCGCGCTCGAGGGCTACGACCTTTAGCCCGGCTTCGGCCAATTCCTTGCTCAGGATTCCACCGGTCCAACCCAGACCCACCACGACGACATCGACTTCCTTCAGCTTCGTGACCATGGCGCGTCCCTCAACTCATGTCCGCGATGCCGAGGGGATTGTCGGCCGGGAACTTCTTGTCCTTGTATTTCTCGACATGCTCGCGATGCACCGCGATCGCGCCGGGAAAGCCGATCAGTTTCCAGCCGGCCTTGTCGCGGTTGCCGCCGTAGATCGGGTCAGAGAACATTCCCTCCATCACGGTCTGATAGACCGTGCCCCAGAACACCCGCACCGAAAGGCCGTTGTCGAATTCGAGCTTGCCGCTCGCCAGCCCGAGCAGCACGTCCTGGCGCTGCGGCTCGGCGAGGCGATCGAAGGTCTTGCCGAAGGTCTTCCGGCAAAACGCATTCGTCGCCTCGATCCCGGCACGATAAAGCTGCGCCGGGGTGAGCGGCAGTTGATAGCCTTGGCTCGGCACCCCGGCCTTCCACGGCCCCTGCATGTAGA
>PLJS01000276.1:5977-6276 GCA_003140315.1 Hyphomicrobiales bacterium | reverse complement strand
CCGCCACTGGCGCTAGGGCGGGCCGCGCCTTCGCGTCTTGAGCCAGATTGTTCGCCGTGGTCGCCGCGACGCCGCCGACGACCGCACCCTTGAGGAAATCGCGACGGCCGAAACCATCCTTCATGCGCCCCTCCCCTTCGCCTCCGATTGTCGCACCGGATGACACGCCGAGCGTGCGCCTTTCGATTGTTCGTCACAAGACCTGTCCGCCGCACCCCTCCCATTCTCGCCCGCATGGATTCGTCACTTCGGCGCGCAACGAAACGTCGCGGCGCGGCGGCGACGCAATATGGCGGTCA
>PLJS01000276.1:0-5953 GCA_003140315.1 Hyphomicrobiales bacterium | reverse complement strand
GGCACCAACAACATCGCGTTCGCGCTGATCTCGTTTCCGAGCCTTGCCGCCTATGAGACCTATCGGGCACGCCTGCGTGCCGACAAGGAGGGCATGGAAAACTTCCAGTTCGCCGAAAAAGAGCGCTTCATCCTTACCGAGGAACGCACGTTCCTGCGCCGGGTTGGCTAGGCCAAATCGTTTCAGACTTCGCATTAATGGCGATCTCGACGCGGCATGTCAGGGAAAACCGACTCCGCGTCTGCGTGATCTTCGGATCATTCATTGCGCTTCACCTCGGTGAGCGGGCGTTCGACGATATCGGCGTTGGCGGCTATTCCGGCCGCTCATTGCCGGCCTTCCAAGTCAGCACGCTGTAGCCCGCGATCATGGCGATCTCGATCACTGCGACCCACAGCCGCCCGCCATAGACCTGGGGAAACATCAGCTCGATCGCCGTCATCGAGATGGCCGCGGTCAGCCACACCACCCCGCCCCACGCCGCCGCAAGCCACAGCCCGACCGCGGCGACGAGATCGATCACCGCGAAGAACACCGTCGCGGCCTGCCAAGGCATCGCGCTCGCTTCGAACGTCGAGCCCGCCCCGTCGCCGATGCCGAGCACCAGCGCCCAGTGATAAAGCCCCTTCAACAACGAAAAGCCCGCGACGATGCGCAGGAACAGCATCAGCCGCCGTCCCCAGGGGAGCTTGCGGGCTTCGCGTGCCGGCGATTCCAGGGCCGTCATCTGGTCGCTCATGACAGCCTCAATTCGTTAGCGAGCGGCGCGAAGTGGCGCTCCACGTCGGCGGCGTCGACCTCCGCGAGGCTCGCCGGACGCCATTGCGGCGCATTGTCCTTCTCCACGATCGCGGCGCGCACGCCCTCATAGAAGTCGTGACCGTGCACGATGCGCGAGACAATGCGGAATTCTGCCCTCATGCAGTCCTCGAACGACCAGTCGGCGCCGCGGCGCACCTGCGCGAGCGCCAGCTTCAGGCTCGTCGGCGACTTCTTGCGGATCGTCGCGGCGGTCGCGCGGGCCCAGTCATCGCCCGCCACATCCAATGCCGCGAGAATATTTTCCACGCGGTCGCCCGCGAACAGGGTATCGATCGTTCCCCGGCGCGCCATCACGGTCCCCTCACTGACCGGCTCGGCGAATGCCGCAAGCAGCGCATCGACCGAGACATTGCCGCACAGGGCATCGAGCAGGTCGGGAAACCGCTCTGAGCGCACGTGATGCGTCGCAATCCCCGCGCCGACGCCGTCGGCGGTCTTCATCCGTTCGCCGGTTAGCGCGCACCGGGTGCCGATCTCACCCGGCAATCGCGGCAGCACCCAGGTCGCGCCGACATCGGGAAAGAACCCGATGCCGACTTCGGGCATGGCGAACTGGAAACGGTCGCCCGCAACGCGATGCGAGCCGTGAACCGAAATGCCGAAGCCGCCGCCCATGACGATGCCGTCGATCAGCGAGATGTACGGCTTGCGATAGCGCTTGATCGCGGCGTTGAGCATGTATTCCTCGCGAAAGAACGTTAGCGCTTCGGCGTGGCGGCCTGCCTGGCCGAGATCGTAGAGCGCGCGGATGTCGCCGCCGGCCGAGAAGGCGCGCCCGCCGGCCGCCGTCGCGACAACGCGCGTGACCGCCCCGTCATGTGCCCAGGCGTCGAGCTGGCGGCGCAGCGCCCGCACCATGTCATGCGTGATCGCGTTGAGCGCGGCCGGCCGGTCGAGCGTGACGATGCCGGCGGCGCCCCGGCGCGCGAACTGGATGTCGGAGGACGCGCTCGAGTCCATGCGCAGTGGCTAGAGGATCGCCCAGAGATAGACAAGCGTTGCGGCCGCGCCGAGCGCGCTGCGGCCGGCATGCAGCGTGCCCCACTTTTCGATCAGCGCACGGGTCGCGGCGTCCGCAGCCTCCGCGGGTGTCGCCTCCAGCACATGGTTGACCGGCATGATCACCAGAAGCGTCCACGGCCATGGCGCGAGGATGAGTGCGGCGCCGAGAGCCCAGGTCCAGTCGCGGGTGAGATACGCCGCCCACAGGCCGAACGCCGTCGACACCAGCGCGAGGCTCGCCTGCATCGCCTTGCCGCGCGCGTAGCTCGGCTTCCACTCCGCCAACAGCGCCTTGTCGTCGAGTGCGAGCCGGGCCGGCTGCTCGGCGACGTTCACGTAGATGGCTGCGCCCGCGAACACTGCGGCGGTCACGAGCGCAAGATGTCCGGCGATGGCGATCCCGGTCGGCATGGTGCGTTATAACCTGCCCAAGCCGCGCTGCACCATTTTGGCGCTGCCGAATAGACAATGAACTTTTGGAACTTTTGCGCGTTGCCGGATGGAACCGGCGTAAGCCACGACTTCGCCGAGCCCGCGATCAATTCCCCAAAATCTCGCGGCTGATGATCAGCCGCATCACCTCGTTAGTGCCTTCCAGGATCTGGTGGACGCGCACGTCGCGCAGCACGCGCTCGATCGGGTGGTCGCGCAGATAGCCGTAGCCGCCATGGAGCTGCAGGCAGCCGTTCACCACGTCGAATCCCACGTCGGTCGCGAAGCGCTTGCCCTGCGCGGCGAGCCGCGTCGCGCCCGGCGCGCGGTTTGTCACCGCGGTCGCCGCATGCCGCACCATCAAGCGTGCGGCTTCGAGCTCCGTCGCATAGTCCGCCACGCGAAAGGCAAGCGCCTGGAAGTCGGCGAGCCGCGTGCCGAATTGCTTCCGCTCGCGCATATATTCGACGGTACGGTCGAGGCAGAACTGCGCGCCGCCGATCGAGCAGGCCGCGATATTGAGCCGCCCGCCGTCGAGCCCCGCCATCGCGATCTTGAAGCCCTGGCCCTCGGCGCCGATCAGGTTTTCGGCCGGCACGCGGCAATTCTCGAACATGACCATCGCGGTCGGCTGCGACTTCCAGCCGAGCTTCTTCTCCTGCGCGCCGTAGGAGAGTCCCGGCGTCCCTTTCTCGACCACGATGCACGAGATGCCGCGTGGCCCGCCCTCCCCGGTGCGCACCATGCAGACATAGATGTCGGAGACGCCGCCGCCCGAGATGAAGGCCTTGGCGCCGTCGAGCACATAATGGTCGCCGTCGCGCCTCGCACGCGTCTTCAGGCTCGCGGCATCCGAGCCCGAATCCGGCTCGGTCAGGGCGTAGCTCGCGAAATGCTCCATGGTGGCGAGCTTGGGCAGGAAGCGTTTCCGTTGTGTCTCGCCTCCGAATGAATCGATCATCCAGGCTGCCATGTTGTGGATCGAGATATATGCGGCGGTCGAGGTACAGCCCTGCGCCAGTTCCTCGAAGATGATCGTCGCGTCGAGCCGGGTCAGCGCCGAGCCGCCGACGTCGTCCTTCACGGTAATGCCGCCGAAGCCGAGCACCGCCGCCTTGCGCAATGTCTCGACCGGGAAGGTCGAATTTTCGTCCCACTCCTTGGCACGGGGCATCATCTCGGCGCGCGCAAAATCCCTCGCGGTGTCTTGAATTGCGCGTTGCTCCTCGGAAAGGTCAAAGTCCATGCTTTCCGCTTAACAGGCTCGCGCGGCGGATCGCAACCGCTTCGGGCCAGGGAGTGACAGATGGCAGAGGACAAGAAACTCGGCCCCGATCTCACACAAGGCGTGCCGCTCTCGTCCATCGAGGACGGCGGCTCGTTGCTTGGCCATGTGGGCGCCGACGCCGTCCTGCTCGTGCGGCAGGGAGCGGACGTGTTCGCGATCGCGGCAGAGTGTACGCACTATCACGGACCACTCGCCGAAGGCGTGGTCCAGGGCTACGAAGTGCGCTGCCCCTGGCATCATGCGTGTTTCGACATCAGGACCGGTGAAGCCCTGCACGCGCCCGCGCTCAGCCCGCTCGCATGCTGGAGTGTCGAGCAACAGGGCGGGAACGTCTTCGTTCGCACCAAGATCCCGCAGCCGAAGCCGCGTCCGCGCGGCAAGCCGTCAGACACGCCAAGCAAGATCGTCATCGTGGGCGGCGGCGCGGCCGGCTTCGCGGCGGCCGAGATGCTGCGCCGCCAAGGCTATCAGGACAGCATCGTCATGCTGAGCAGCGACGATGCGCCGCCCGTCGATCGCCCCAACCTTTCCAAGGACTATCTTGCCGGAAGCGCGCCCGAGGACTGGTTGCCGCTGCGGCCGGACGACTTCTACAAGGACAACCACATCGATCTGCGGCTCAAATCGGATGTCGGAAAGATCGATCCGCGCGCCGGCGCCGTGACCCTCGCGGACGGGAGCGCGCTCCCCTATGACCGCCTGCTGCTCGCGACCGGCGCCGAGCCGGTGCGGCTGCCGATTCCCGGCGCGGACCTGCCGCATGTCCATGTGCTGCGTTCGCTCGCCGATTGCCGCGCGATCATCAAGGCGGCGGACGCCGCCAAGCGCGTTGTCGTGATCGGCGCGAGTTTCATCGGACTGGAGGTCGCGGCCTCGCTGCACGCCCGCAAGGTCGAGGTGCACGTGGTGGCGCCGGAGAAGCGGCCGCTTGAACGGGTGTTCGGGCCGCAGATGGGCGACTTCGTGCGCAAGCTGCACGAGGAGCACGGCGTGGTGTTCCATCTGGAAGACTCATCCGAGGAGATCACCGCCAATCAAGTGAAGCTCAAGAGCGGCGCGATGCTCGACGCCGATCTCGTGGTCGCGGGAGTCGGCGTACGTCCGCGCCTGTCGTTGGCCGAGCAGGCCGGGCTCGCCCTCGACCGCGGCGTCAAGGTCGACGCTTATCTCCAGACCAGCGCGCCGAACATCTTCGCGGCCGGCGATATCGCGCGCTGGCCCGATCCGCATTCCGGCGAGACCATCCGCGTCGAGCACTGGGTCGTGGCGGAACGCCAGGGCCAGATCGCGGCGCTGAACATGCTCGGAATGCGGCAGCCGTTTACCGCCGTGCCGTTCTTCTGGAGCCAGCACTACGACATACCGATCAACTATGTCGGCCACGCCGAGAAGTGGGACGACATCGAGATCGAGGGCGACATCAGCGCCAAGGACTGCCTCCTGCGCTACCGGCTGAGCGGCAAAGTGCTCGCGGTCGCGTCGATCTTCCGCGACCGGGAGAGCCTCGAAGCCGAGATCGCGATGGAACGTGGGGCGCCGTGAGCGACCGGCTCTGGCCCGGCTAATCTGGAACGGCTAAAAGGAGTTGTTCTGGAGAGTAGCCATGGCGATCAAGTACGGTCGGCCGATCGAGAGCCGCCTCAAGCCGGTCGAGACCGACTCGCCGCTCAAAAGCGCGCCGCGGCTCGATCTTGCGACCCGCATGCGGCGGAACCGCAAGTCGGAGTGGGCGCGCCGCATGGTGCGCGAGAACGTCGTCACGGCGGACGACCTGATCTGGCCGCTGTTCGTCGTCGACGGCGACGAAAAGCGCATTCCGGTCGCCTCGATGCCGGGCGTCGAACGTCTCTCGGTCGACCAGGCCGTGCGCGAGGCCGAGCGCGCCATGAAGCTCGGCATTCCGTGCCTCGCGCTCTTCCCCTACACCGACCCGGCGCGGCGCGACGAGCACGGCAGCGAGGCGCTCAATCCCGACAATCTCGTGTGCCGGGCGATCCGCGCGATCAAGAAGGAATTTCCCGAGCTCGGCGTCCTTTGCGACGTGGCGCTCGATCCCTACACGAGCCACGGCCATGACGGCCTGTTGCGCGACAATGAGATCATCAACGACGAGACCGTCGCGGTGCTGGTCCGCCAAGCCCTGTGCGAGGCCGAAGCCGGCTGCGACATCATCGCGCCCTCCGACATGATGGACGGGCGCGTCGGCGCGATCCGCCAGGCGCTCGATGCGGCCGGCCACGGCGGCGTGCAGATCATGGCCTATTCGGCCAAGTACGCCTCCGCCTTCTACGGCCCGTTCCGCGATGCGGTCGGCTCGTCGAAAACCCTGACCGGCGACAAGCGCACCTACCAGATGGATCCGGGGAACTCCGACGAGGCGCTGCGCGAGGTCGAGCTCGACATCGCCGA
>PLJS01000195.1 GCA_003140315.1 Hyphomicrobiales bacterium | reverse complement strand
CCCATCTCGCGCAGATACATGCGGACCGGATCGTCGGTGCGCTCGCCGGGTTCGGATTTCTTGGTCTCCGAGACGGGCTTCTGCGCGACCTCGACGAGATCGCCGCCGGCGTCATCGTCGTCGTCCTCGTCCTCTTTATCCTCGTCCTCGCCGGCCTCCTCGGACTCCACCACGTTGATGCCCATGTCGTTGAGCATCGCCAGCACGTCCTCGATCTGCTCGGAGGTGACTTCCTCGGACGGCAGCACGTCGTTGAGCTGCTCGTAGGTGACGTAGCCGCGCTTCTTGGCGTTCTTGATCATCTTGCGGACGGCGGCGTCCGAAAGATCGAGCAACGGGCTGTCGGTGGTTTCGGCGGCGTCCTTCTCGGCGGCTCCCGCGGCGGCGTTCGCGGCCGTCTTGGCGGCGGTCTTGATCGCGACCGCCTTGATCGCCTCGACGTTGCTCACCGGCCCTTTGCCGTTGCCGGGCCTGGCCTTGTCGGACGCGGACTTCGCGCCGGGCTTGGCCGACGCCGGCTTCGCGGCGGGCTTGCCCACCACGCGCCCCTTTTCGGGCGGCCGTTGCTTGGCCATCGGATGTTTGATCGGAGCCTGCTTGGTCTTCGTCTTTGCTGCCGTCTTGGATGCCATAAACCGTCCTCTGCGCCGCCCCTCAGGGTCCGGCGGATAGAAAAAGGTGCCCTGTTACCAGATGCACCACACGAATCGCGGCCGGCAGTCTCAGCCAGGGCCGCTTAAGCCGGCCTTAACCATAAGACAACGGACCAAACCGAGTTTCGAGACCCCTCCGCGCGTGCCGGGCACGGCGAAAAACATCCCCCTATACTATGTGGGGAGTCTCGGTTTTTTCGGGTCTGGGCCGAAACGTGGCCCGAAACCCCTAAAAGCTCTTCGCCGGCCGGCCCGAAGACACCCCGAACCCGTCGATCAGGGCCTCGGCGCCATCGAGCGCTGCAAGACGCGTCTGCACGTCCCGCAGCCACGCAAGGTTCTCCTCGCTGGTCTCGGCGCCCAAGGCCTGCTCGGCATCTTTGAGCTCTCTATGTAACGTGCGCGACTTGCGATGCAAGCTGACGACGTGGGTCCACCAGCGCGCCACGTCCTCTTCCGCCGCCCCGGGCCGGGCCGGCCAGTCCGACGTGTGAGTGACCGCCGCCTCGACCCGCGCGAGCAAGGTTCCAAGTCCGAGCGCGCCGAGCGCGTCCCGGATGGCGGACGTCGTGAGCAGGTGGTTCGCGGCCGCATCGAGGATCGCCCGGCGCAACCTGTCGCCGTCGGGGTGGCGGAATTCGAGTTCCGCCAAGTCCTCCGCATGAGCATCCACGAGCCACAGGTGATTGATTGCAGCGAGCAGGATCAGGGCCTCGCGCGATGGCAGGGAGCTGCGCGCGCCGCGCACGATCTGGCTGGTCGCAAGCCGCGCGCTTGAAGCTCCAAGCACCTCGCGCGGGCTGCCCGACCGACCGCTACGCTTGCCGGCACTCCAGCGATCCCCCCGATCGCGAAACTGGCTGCCCTCGAAGCGTCGCGGCACCGCCTCGCGCCGCTCGGCGGGCGCGAACAGCTTTGCGATCCGCGCCTCGAGGTCCTGGCGATAATATTTGCGCACCGACGGATCGGCGATCACGGCGGTGACTTCGCCGATGCGCTGGTCGAGCGCGGCGCGCCGCTCCGGCGTATCGAAGCCCCCGGCCTCGGTCTCGCGCAGCCACAGCATCTCGGCAAGTGGACGCGCCGAGGCGAGCACGTCCGCCACCGCCTCGCGACCGCTGGAGCGCACGAGATCGTCGGGGTCCTGGCCTTCGGGCAGACTGGCGAATTTCAGGCTCTTGGACGGCTTGATGTGCGGCAGCGCAAGATCGACCGCACGATAGGCCGCGCGCCGGCCGGCACCGTCGCCGTCGAAGCAAAGCAGCGGCTCGTCGGCCATCTTCCAGAGGAGCGCGAGCTGATCCTCGGTGAGCGCCGTGCCGAGCGGCGCGACGGTCGCCGGATAGCCGGCGCTGACCATCGCGATCACGTCGACATAGCCCTCGACGACCACGAGCGGACGCCCGTCATGCGCGGCTTGGCGCGCGAGCGCGGCGTTGTAGAGCATCCCGCCTTTGTGGAAGAGCGGCGTCTCGGGCGAATTGAGATATTTCGCGGCCACATCCTTTTCGAGCGCGCGTCCACCGAACGCCACCACGCGCCCGCGCAGGTCCGTGATCGGGAACATCACGCGGTCGCGGAAGCGGTCATACGGGACCGGGATGTCATCGGCCGCAACGAGCAGTCCGGTCTCGACCATGTCGGCGACCGGAATACCTTGGCTGCCGAGATGCTCCTTCAAGGCGAAGCGATCGGGCGGCGCATAGCCGATGCGGAACTGCAATTGCATGGTCGGCTCGATCGCGCGATCCGCCAGATAGCCGCGCGCCTTGGCGCCGGCGCGCGCGGCGAGCGTTGATTCGAAGAATTTTGCAGCAAGCTCCATCACGTCGTGCAGCGTCTTGCGCCGTTCCTCGCGCTCTTCCGCCTCGGGCGTCACCTTCGGCAGCGGCACGCCGGCTAGGGAGGCGAGCCGCTCCACGGCTTCCGGAAAGGTCACGCCTTCGGTCATCATCACGAAATCGAAGATGCTGCCGTTCTTTCCGGAAGAGAAATCGAACCACGCCGCCTTCTGGTCGTTCACGAAGAACGATGGCGTCTTTTCCTTGTTGAACGGAGAAAGGCCCTTCCACTCGCGCCCGGCCTTCTTGAGCTTCACTCGACGACCGACGACCTCCGAAACCGGGAGGCGCGCACGCAAGTCGTCGAGGAACGAGGCCGGAAAGCGCATGGTGATTCGCCAAGGTAGTGGCGGATTGGCTTGAATATAGGGCGGTCAGCAGGAACGTCCGTGTTCTACGAACTTGTCCTAGTTATCCACAGTAGTGTCGAATAGATGAGAGTGTTGATTTCTGAAATACGTTTGTATATACAAGCCACAGAGCGGCTATTGTCATAAGAAACATCCGCTCAGAGGAACGCCCGAAGGAGACCGGTCATGCCCGATCGTGCGGCGGTAACTGCTCGCGGAATGCGAGCAATAGACGCAAGGAACGTTCCTCGATGGATGCAATCGAAGGCTTCGAATGGGACGAGGACAAACGTCTTCGAATACTAAGAGATCGCGGTATCGATTTCGTCGACGCCGCAAAGATTTTCTTTAATGGAGTCTACAGTTATCGATCGGACCGCGATGACGAGTGGCGATCGATAGCCGTTGGCCCGTTGGAAGATGGAACACTTATCGCGGTTGCTTACACAATTCGCGAGAGGAAACTGCGAATTATAACAGCCAGACGAGCATGGCCTAATGAGCAACGTGCGTACCTACACGCTCTCTCAGTTGCGCCGGATGAAGGGGCAAACTGACTGGAACCGACTTCGCGATATGACGGACAAGGAGATCGAGAAATCGATCGCTGACGATCCTGATTGGGCAGAATTCAAAGATATAGATTGGTCGAAAGCGAAGCTTTTGGCCCCGATTAGCAAAAAAGCGATCTCGATCCGAGTGGACGAGGACGTGCTCGACTTTTTCAAGCAGCACGGCGCCGGTTATCAGCGGCGTATGAACGCGGTGCTGCGCTCCTACATGGATCAGACGAGCGGGCCGACGAAGCGCAAGAAGCGGGCGTGAGGCCTCGCCTCACCCCCCGCTCAATAGCTTCTTCACCGCGGCGCTCGCCTTGGTGAAGTCGAGCTTGCCGGCGTAGCGCTCTTTGAGCGCCGTCATGACCTTGCCCATGTCCTTCATGGTCTGCGCGTTGATCTCGTGCACGATCGTCTGAATGACCGAGCCCGCCTCCACGTCCGACAATTGCTTCGGCAGGTAGCCTGAGATGATCTCGATCTCCGCCCGCTCCGCGGCGGCGAGCTCGGGGCGGCCGCCCCTCTCGTAAAGCGCGATCGAATCCTCACGCTGCTTGATCATCTTCTGCAGCAGCGAAGGCAGCTCATCGTCGGTGAGCGGCCCCTTGCCGTGCCCGCGCGCCTCAATGTCGGCGTTCTTGAGCGTGGAATTCACCAGCCGCAGCGTCGAGACGCGGCGCTCGTCGCGCGCCTTCATGGCGTCCTTCAGGGCGTTGTTGATGTCGTCGCGCAGCACGGCAAAATCCCCTAACCGATTGATGTCGTGAAACTTCGCCGCATGGCCGCATTCCCTTTGACCGCGCGCCGGCTCGCGGCTATTTAGGCCGCTCATGACCATCAAACAAGACTCCCCCGGCTGGACCGAGCCCACGGTCACTGCCCTCCTGGTGCTCGCCGACGGCACCGTGCTCGAAGGCTATGGCCTGGGCGCGGCCGGCCACGCCGTCGGCGAGGTGTGCTTCAACACCGCGATGACGGGCTACGAGGAGATCCTCACCGATCCCTCCTACGCGGGCCAGATCATCACCTTCACGTTCCCGCACATCGGCAATGTCGGCACCAACGAGGAGGACATCGAGTCCCTCAGCATGGCGGCGACGCCGGGCGCGCGCGGCGTGATCCTGCGCACCGCCATCACGGCACCGTCGAATTATCGCGCGAGCCTCCATCTCGACCAATGGCTCAAGCGGCGCGGCATCGTCGGGCTCGCCGGCATCGACACGCGCG
>PLJS01000078.1 GCA_003140315.1 Hyphomicrobiales bacterium | reverse complement strand
GAGATCAGCTTCTGCGCCTCGACGGCGAACTCCATCGGCAATTGCTGCAGCACGTCCTTCACGAAGCCGTTGACGACGAGCGCGGTCGCCTCCTCGGCGGTGAGGCCGCGCTGACGGCAGTAGAACAGCATGTCCTCGGAGATTTTCGAGGTGGTCGCCTCGTGCTCGAACACCGCCGAGGAATTCTTCGCCTCGATGTAGGGCACGGTGTGCGCGCCGCATCTGTCGCCGATCAGCAACGAGTCGCAGTTGGTGAAGTTGCGCGCGTTCTTCGCCTTGCGATGCGCCGAGACGAGCCCGCGATAGGTGTTTTGCGAAACGCCAGCCGCGATCCCTTTCGAGATGATCCTTGAGGTCGTGTTCTTGCCGAGATGAATCATCTTGGTGCCGCTGTCGACCTGCTGGTGGCCGTTCGAGATCGCGATCGAATAGAACTCGCCACGTGAACCATCGCCGCGCAGGATGCAGCTTGGATATTTCCAGGTGATCGCCGAGCCGGTCTCGAGCTGCGTCCAGGAGATCTTGGCGCGATCGCCGCGGCAGTCGCCGCGCTTNNAGCTGATTCTCGTCGCGCATCGGCGCCGTGCAGCCTTCGAGATAGCTCACGTAGGAGCCCTTGTCGGCGATGATGAGCGTGCGCTCGAACTGGCCGGTGTTCTTCTCGTTGATGCGGAAATAGGTCGAGAGCTCCATCGGGCAGCGCACGCCCGGCGGCACGTAGACGAACGAGCCGTCGGAGAACACCGCCGAATTCAGCGTGGCGAAGAAATTGTCCGACACCGGCACGACCGTACCGAGATACTGTTTCACCAGGTCCGGGTGCTCGCGCAGCGCTTCCGAGATCGGCATGAAGATCACGCCGGAGCGCTTCAGCTCTTCCTTGAACGTGGTCGCGACCGACACGCTATCGAACACGGCATCGACCGCGACGCGATTGCGCGGAGCGGCCGCCTCGCCGTCTTCAGCGACTTCACCTTCCTTGGGTTCATCGCGCACGATGCCGAGCAGCGCCTCGCGCTCGCGCAGCGGAATGCCGAGCTTCTCGTAGGTCTTCAGGATTTCGGGATCGATGTCGTCGAGCGACTTCGGCGCCTTGAAGTTCGTCGGCGCGGAATAGTAGTAGGCGTTCTGATAATCGATCGGGCCGTAGTCGACGCGCGCCCATTGCGGCTCGCGCATGGTCAGCCAGCGGCGATAGGCTTCGAGCCGCCACTCCAGCATCCAGGCCGGCTCGCCCTTCTTTGCCGAAATGAAGCGGACGGTATCTTCGCTCAGCCCCTTCGGGGCTTTTTCGGACGAGATGTTGGTCTCGAACCCGTATTTGTACTGGTCGACGTCGATCTGGCGGACCTGATCGACGGTCTCTTGCACGGCCGGCATTCTATCCCTCCACAGCGGTTTCAAGGACCGCGGGTTGGCTTGTCGGTTATGGTGTGTGTTCCAGGTTTCCCGAAATCACCCAGAGGTTTCAGGCGGCGAGGCCGCGTTTCTCCTTAACAGATAGGGATTCCACAAGCTTTCTCCAAATTCCCAGGGAAAGGTCGATCTCGGCCGCGGTCGTGGTCTGACCCAAGCTGACGCGGATCGCGCCGCGCGCCAGCGCCGGTTCCACGCCCATGGCGGCGAGCACGTGCGAGGGCGCGACCTTGCCGGACGAGCAGGCGGCGCCCGAGGATAGCGCAACCCCTTCAAGATCAAAGGCAATCACCAGCGTCTCGGCCTTGAGGCCGCGCAGCGCGACCAGCGTCGTGTTGGGCAGGCGCTCGGCCTTGGCGCCGAAGATGACGGCGTCCGGTGTCGTTACGCGCAGGCCGGTTTCCAGTCGCTCGCGCAGGGTCAGCATGTGGTCGCGTTCGGCCACGAGCCCCGCACGCGCCGCGACCGCGGCGGCACCGAAGCCCATGATTCCGCTGACATTTTCGGTGCCGGCGCGACTGCCGCGCTCCTGCCCGCCGCCGCGGATGAGCGGATCGGCGAGATGGATGGCCTCGTCGCGCCGGATCAGCGCGCCGACGCCCTTGGGACCGCCGAGCTTATGCGCACTCAGCGTCAGAAGATCGGCGCCGAGCGCATTGATATCGATCGGGATTCGTCCGGCGGCCTGCACGGCATCGACATGCAGGAGGCCGCCGTGGCGGTGCACGATCTCGGCCGCAGTGGCAATCGGCTGCAACACGCCGGTCTCGTTGTTGGCGAGCATGACCGACACCAGAGCGCGTTGCCCTTTGGCGAGCTCACGTTCGAGCGCGCCAAGATCAACGATTCCATCCGGATCAACGCCGATGCTCGCAATCGCATCCCGAGCAAACCGTCCGCCGGCCAGAACAGACGGATGCTCGATCGCCGACACCAGCAATCGCTCGCGCGGCGCCTTGTCCCCTGCAATTTCGATTGCCGGAGAGAGAGCCAAGGCGTTGGCCTCCGTCCCGCCCGAGGTGAACACCACGTTGCGCGGATCGGCGCCGACAAGGGTGGCGACGTCCGCGCGCGCCAGCTCGATGACGCGGCGGGCCGCGCGGCCTTCCTGATGGACCGAGGACGGGTTCCCGGTGAGCGCAAGGGCCGCGCTAATAGCCTCGCGCGCCACCGGCCGCAGCGGCGCGGTCGCATTCCAGTCGAGGTACGCCCAGTCGGTCATCGAGTGTCGGCCTATCGGTCAAGTCTATTCAAAAAACTTGCTTTCCGCCCCTGCAATCATGTTAAGAACTCGCGCCACGCCCGCCTGGGCCCCCGTGCACCGGCGGTATCACGGCGAGGCCTCGCCAGAATTTAGAACAGTTCTAAATAGTTACGCGCGCCTGCCGGTTCCGTCAAGCGCACCGTAGGTCGAAGCCGCGTCGTCCCTTCAGAGGGTGCCGCGACGCTCGAAATTGACGTCCCAAGTCGAGGTTCTGATGCCTGAAGTCATCTTCACCGGGCCGGCCGGCCGGATCGAGGGCCGCTACCACCCCGCGCGCATCAAGCACGCTCCGATCGCGATCGTCCTGCATCCGCATCCGCAGTTCGGCGGCACGATGAACCATCAGATCGTGTACCAGCTCTACTATGCGTTCGTGCACCGCGGATTTTCGGTGCTGCGCTTCAACTTCCGCGGCGTCGGCCGCAGCCAGGGCTCGTTCGATCATGGCGTCGGCGAGTTGTCGGATGCGGCATCGAGCCTCGACTGGGCGCAGACCATCAATCCGGAAGCGCGCTCGTGCTGGATCGCCGGTTTCTCGTTCGGCGCATGGATCGGCATGCAGCTCCTGATNNGCCAATCTCTACGACTTCTCGTTCCTCGCCCCCTGCCCGTCATCCGGGCTGATCGTCCACGGGGACCGGGATGCCGTCGTGCCGCCCAAGGACGTGACCGGATTGGTCGAGAAGCTGAAGACGCAAAAGGGCATCGTCATCGATCAACGTGTGATCCCGGGCGCCAATCATTTCTTCGACGGCAAGATCGAGCCGCTGATGCAGTCGGTCACCAGCTATCTCGACAAGCGGCTCAAGCCCGCCGAAAAGCCGAGCGCGGCTTAGCTCCTAGGGCCGAGCGAGCACGCCGCCGGTCATCGGCACCGGCGCGCCGGTGGTTGTCGGATAGGACAGCGGCAGACCCTTCAAGGTGCGCACGGCCAGGAACGCGAAGGCCTGCGCTTCGAGCGAGTCCGTCGACCAGCCGACATGATCGGCGGTCTCGACCGGCGCTGGAGCGACGCGTTCGGCGAGCATCCGCATCAGCGTCGCGTTACGCGCCCCCCCACCCGCAATGATCCAGGTTGCCGGCGCGCGCGGCAGCATTGGGATGATGCGCGCCGCGCTCGCCGCGGTGAGCGCCGTCAAGGTCGCCGCGCCATCCTCGGTGGTCTTGCCGGCGAGACCCGCGTGCTGCGCCACCCAGGCCCTGAAGTCGTTGCGGTCGAGTGACTTCGGCGCGCGCCTTGCGAAGAAAGGGTGTTCCAGCAAACGCAGCAGCGCTTCCTCGTCGACGCGTCCGGCCGCGGCGGCGCGACCGTCCTCGTCACGCGCGTAACCTGTCCGCTCGCGCAGGAAATCATCGATCAGCGCATTGCCGGGACCGGTATCGCACGCGATCAGGTCGGTTTCGCCGTCGATATAGGTGACATTGGCGACACCACCCACATTGAGCACCGCGATCGGGTGCGGGCGATCGAGGGCACGCACAAGTGCGCGATGGAACACCGGGACGAGCGGCGCGCCCTGCCCGCCGGCCTGCAGGTCCGCATTTCGCAAGTCGTGCACGACCGGCAGCTTGAGCCGGCGCGCGAGCGCCGTGCCGTCGCCGATCTGGACGGTGAGCTTGTCGCCGGGACGATGCAGCACGGTCTGGCCGTGGAAGCCGACCACCGCGATATGGGTGAGCGCCTGTTCGGCGCGCAGCGCCTCGACGGCTTCCGCATGCGCGCGCGTCACGAGATCTTCGGCCTCCACGAGCACGCCGGGCCGCGCCTCGCGCGCCGTCATGTTCACGGCGTCGGCGAGCGCGCGCCGCAGGAGATCGCGCTCGGCGTCGCTGTAGGGCCGGTAGCCGCTCGGACCGAAGGCGGCGACGCGCTCTCCGTCGGTCTCGATCACGGCCACGTCGACGCCGTCCATCGAGGTGCCGCTCATCAGTCCGATGGCGCAGGCGCCAGGCATCGCGTCGTTCCTTTGAATCGGTCGCCGGACCTGTTACACCACCGCCCGGCCGAGGTGCTGGTTTTGCCGCGCTTCGCCCTAAAACTCCGTGAAAGTTGACCGCGATGAGCGATTACAAATCCGACTTCCTGCACGTGCTCTCGACGCGCGGCTATATCTATCAGATTTCGGACGCCGCGGGGCTCGATCAGGCCGCGCTGGACCAGCACGTCATTGCGTATGTGGGCTACGACTGTACCGCGCCCTCGCTGCATGTCGGCCACCTGCTCTCGATCATGATGATGCACTGGCTGCAGCAGACCGGGCAGAAGCCGATCGCGCTGATGGGCGGCGGCACCACGCGCGTCGGCGACCCGTCCGGGCGCGACGAGACACGGCGCATCCTCACCTATGAGCAGATCGAGGCCAACAAGCAGTCGATCAAGGGCACGTTCACGAAGTTCCTGAGCTTCGGCGAGGGCAAGGGCGACGCCGTGATGGCGGACAACGCCGAATGGCTCGCCACGCTCAACTACATCGAGTTCCTGCGCGATGTCGGGCGTCATTTCTCGATCAATCGCATGCTATCCATGGATTCGGTCAAGCTGCGGCTCGAGCGCGATCAGGAGATGTCGTTCCTGGAGTTCAACTACATGATCCTCCAGGCCTATGATTTCGTGGAGCTGCACCGGCACTACGGCTGCATCCTGCAGATGGGCGGCTCGGACCAGTGGGGCAACATCGTCTCCGGCACCGACCTCGGCCGCCGGCTCGGCACCGCGCAGCTCTACGCGCTGACCTGTCCGCTGATCACCACGTCGTCGGGCGCCAAGATGGGCAAGAGCGCCTCAGGCGCGGTGTGGCTGAACGCCGACCTGATGGCGCCCTACGAGTACTGGCAGTTCTGGCGCAACACCGAGGACGGCGACGTGATCCGCTTCCTCAAGCTGTTCACTACGCTGCCGCTGCCCGAAATCGACCGACTCGCAGCGCTCAAGGGCGCGGACGTCAATGAGGCCAAGAAGGTCCTCGCCACGGAGGCGACCGCGCTGCTGCACGGCCGCGCCGCCGCCGAACAGGCGGCGTCGACCGCCCGCGCGACCTTCGAGGAAGGCACGCTTTCCGCCACGTTGCCGACCGTCGAGGTGCCCAAGGCCGAAATCGAGAACGGCCTCGGCGTGCTGAGCGCGTTCGCCGAGAAGACCGGCCTCGTCGCCTCGAACGGCGAAGCACGACGTCAGATCAAGGGCGGCGGATTGAAGGTCAATGACGAGACCGTCACCGACGAGAAGATGGTGCTGACACTCAAGCATGTGACGCCGCAAGGCGCGATCAAGCTTTCGCTCGGGCGCAAGAAACACGTGCTGATCAAGCCGGTGTAGAAGAAGCGCTATCGCGTCGGCGAGGAGTAAGGCGGCACAGCCGCGCGATCATCGCCGGCGCTGCGGAACTCGAACAGTTTGCGCAGGAATCCGGGCGCAAGAATCCCGGCCGGATTGACGCGCAGGATCGGCTGGCTCGGCGTGCCGACGACCTCATAGGGAATGCCGAACACGCCCTCGTTCTGCCCGCCGCCCAGGAAGAAACCGACGATCGGCACGCGCGCGAGGAAGTTGTTGAGCGCATAGGCCGGCACGAAGGTGCCGCGCAGGCGCACGTCGTCATGTGCGTAGTCGAAGGCACCTTCCAACGTCGCACCAACCGCCGGCCCCCAGACCACGCCGTCGCGCAGCGTGAGCTTGCCGGGCGCTCGGGTGAATTCGACGCGCGCGCGCGCGAAGCTCACCCCGGTGCCGATCGCCTGCGGCATGCGGCCGCTCGGGTCCTCGCCGCTCGCGGCGACGCGCTCAAGCTGCGGCTCGTTGCGCACGGAGAAATCGCGCACATTGAGCACGCCGTCTTGCGGGGCCTGATCGCTGTTGGGCGGATCCACCGCGATCCATATCTGTCCACCGACGACGCGCGAATAGATGTCCGTGAAGCGCAGCAGCGCTCCCGCGTCGTTAGCTTCCAGATAGACGACCTGCCGGCCGCCGGGATAGGCGCGCAGATCGCCCATCAGCGCGGCATCGCGGCCGAGTTTCGCCGAGAGACCGAAGCTGCGTATCGCCCCGTTGCGCCGCGATATGCGCAGCTCAACGCCGCGCAATGGCTCGCCATTGTAGCCGGTGACGGTGGAAATCTTCAGGTCGAGGTCCACGTCGCGCGGCGTGGACTTGGACTTCTCCGGGGTTGCGCCGGAGGTCGTCGTCTTGATGAAGCCGCGGCCGTCGAACACGTCGCCGCGCACGGTGACCTTCAGCGTCCCATCGGCCGCGCGATCGGCGCGCAACGTCGCCTTGTCGCCATCGGAGAGCGCAAAGGTCGGGAAGCTCGCAAGCGCGATCTCGCCGTTGGCGTCGAGCTCGATCATGCCTTTGACCAGCGTCCCGCCACCCTCGATGACGATATCCTCGAAGCGCAGCGACTGCGGCCGGTCGACCACCGTGAACGTGATCTTGGCGGGCTTGCCGGCGACTTTCCACCAGCCGGGCAGCAACTCGGAGACTTTCACGTCCTTCAGGTCGGCCTCGACCTGGTAGCGGCTCTCGCGGTCATTGTAAGCGGCGCGGCCGTGCAACTTGACCGGAAGCGGCCCGGTCACGGTGTCGTTCATGGAAAGCCCGAGGCGCGCGCGCGCGGCATCGTCGAGCGTCGCCACCAGGCGAACCTCGGCATCGCTGTCGCCGGCCGGCTTGCGGTAATCGATGGATGCCGGCAGGCCGCCGATCTTCACGTCGCCCTTGGTCTGGAAGCCCTGCGAATTCGCCATCACCTTGAGGGATGCGGCTTCGACTTTCTGCCCGCGCACCCATTTCTCGGCAGAGAAATTCGTGAGATCCGCCTCGATCGCATAATTCACGTTCTCTCGCGTCAAGCTGCCGGTGAGCGTAAAGCTCATTGCGACGCGGGCAACGAACGTACCCTTCGTGGTCTCGGGATCGAGCGCGACGTTCGCGGAATCGCGCAACCGTTCAAGCGACAAGAGTTCCGCCGCGGCATCGGCGGAGCCTTCCGCGCGGAACCGCGTGCGGGTGGGCGAAGGTTTGGGATGGGTATCCGGGACCTCGAATACGCCGTTGACCAACGTGAGCTTGCGGCCCGAGGGAAGATCGACCGTCGCCTTGCCGATGGTCACGGTCGCGGTGCGGCCGACCACCTGGGTACTCAGATCGGCGTCGCGCAGCGATGGCAAGCCGTCGACCAGGCGCAGCGTGTTGCCGGTCGTCACCATGTCGACCGAGAGCCCGTCGTCGGGAACCGGCGGGCCGCCCGGCACCAGGGTCGAAAGCGGCGCGTTGGTCGCCATGACGATGCGTTCGACCATGCCGCCGGTGACGCGGTCGACGACCCAAGAGCGCAACCGCGGCAGCACCAACGCCGGCCACATCCGCTTGAATGCCGACACCGTCATGCGCGTCCCGGCAACCGCGATGGTCAGGCGCGGATCCGCGGTCGAATAGTCGATGCCGCCGGACAACGCGAGGCCGCCGGCCATGCCGCTGAGATCGCCCTGCTCGATCTCGAATTTGCGCTTCACGGGATCGATGCGCACGCGCACCGAGACGCGGTCGAGGATCAGCGGCGGCTCGTTCGAGCGGTCGGCGGATGCGAACGCCAACAGGCCGCGCGGGATCGTCAGGTTCCAGGGCGTGTTCACGTCGGCCGGCACGTCGAGTTGCGCCATCAGGCTGACGCGGCTCGCGCCCGAACGGGCATCGAGCGGCATCTGCATCTGGCGCGAGGCCGCATTCCAACGCAGGTTGAGTTGCGCTTCGTCGATCTGGATGCGGCTGTCGGCGTCGTCGCGCGACCCGACGTAACCGGCGCCGGCAACGATGCGCCCTTCGAACTGGTGCAGCGTCCCGTCGCGATCGATCTCGGCGCGCAGCACGGCGGAGAGCGGCATGTCGGCGATGAACTGGCCGTCGTCGATACGGAACGCCAGCATCAGATCCTTGGGCGAGACGTCGCGCGCCACGGTTTCGATGGAGCGCCGGCCGTCGCCCTGCGGGGTGACAGTCGCGATGATCGACCACGGCCCGCTCGCGCCCGTCGAGTTGATCGCGAAGGCGACGCCGCCATCGTGCGGTCGCGTCAGACTGAGGTTGATGTGCTCGAAGCTCAACCGTCTGCCACTGCGGCGGTCATCGACCACCAGCGTGCAATCCTTCAGACCGACCTCGGCGAGCGCGCCGCCGTCGAGTCCGAGCGAATCCAGCTTGTCGATCCAGGCGAGCAGCGCGGCGAGCGGATCGGTCGCCACCTCGACCGGAACCGTGCGTCCGCTGGCATTCGTGCTCGGCGCGACGGCGGCATTGCGCGACCCATTAAGGGGCGGAGCGCTCGCGGCCGGTGCGCTTGCAAGCGAGGGCTTGTCGGCGCCTGCAAAAATCGTGACGCGGCCGTCGGGCTCGACGCGCAACGCCATCTCGGCGCCGATCAGGCTCAGCCGCTCGGCCTCGAGGCTGCCGGTGAGCAGGCCGGTCACGCCGACTTCGGCCTTGGGCGCGCTCGCGACCACCGCACCGGTCGAATCACGCACCACGACGTCGCGCAGCCGCAGCGCGATGCGGCCGACCTCATCGCGCTCGAGCACGGTCCCGCCGACTTCGACCCGATGCCCGCCGCCGAGACGCTGTTCGATCGCCTTGGTGAGCCAGGACGTGGCGAAGCCGACCGGGATCGGGCCGGTCGCGAGCAACCACCACAAAACCGCGCACCCGCCGATACCGGCGAACGCGACCACGCCGAAGCCGATCGCGCAAGGTCGTGCCCAACGCGCATGGGGCCTCACGAGATGGCGTAGCGGACGATGTTGATCGGAGCGCAGACGGTCGGCAGCGCGTTCGGCAAGCGCGCGCCCCTGAAGTTCCACAGTCGCCCACGCCGCGCGCAGCGCCGCGACAGCGGAGTTGGTCGCACTGTCCGTCATACGCAGTCGGACGCCCCCTCGTTTCCGGAGCCCCTCGTTCCCGGAGCGTCGGCGACTGGACCGATCACGGTCCTGCTCTCGCACGAGTCCCCCCAGAGCCGCCAGGGCTTTACCAGCGTCTCGTCCAAGTGCACATTGTCCCGGCGAAAGCGTCGAAAGGAAGGCATATGCCGCATCCCGCCGTGGGCGGAAAGGCACCGGGTTTCGCCCTGCCGCGCGACGGCGGAGGAACGGTCAAGCTCGCCGATTTCAAGGGCCGCAAGCTGGTGCTCTATTTCTATCCGAAGGCCGATACCCCGGGCTGTACCAAGGAGGCGATCGCATTCACCGGCCTGAAGCGGGCGTTCGCTGCCGCCGACACCGAGGTCGTCGGGGTCTCGGCCGACCCCGTCAAGGCGCAGGACAAGTTCCGGGACAAGCACGGTCTGGCGATCGCGCTCGCGTCGGACGAGACTCACCAGATGCTCACCGCCTATGGGGTGTGGGGCGAAAAATCCATGTACGGGCGCAAGTTCATGGGCGTCACGCGCACCACGTTCCTGATCGACCGCACGGGCCGCATCGCGCAGGTGTGGCCGAGCGTCAAGGTCGACGGCCATGCCGAGGCCGTGCTCGCGGCGGCAAAAGCGCTTTGATCGCGCGGTCGCAACGGACGCGCTTGCAGACGGCATGGCGCACTCGATCCTGGACCAAGATCCGATTGGATCGGTTCATGGTCTAGATTCTTTGGTGATCGCGCAATCTTGCGGAGAATCGATATCCACTTCGCCGGATTGCGCTGTCGTCGACGCGGCAACGCCAGTGGCGCCGCAAACTGGTTTCCAATCCGTTAACGCCGCGTCGCGAATGTTCCGCTTTGGAAAAAATTAACCATGTGCGGCTCAAATGTCCCGATGTCGTGCGCCCGCCCTCTCCGGTCGGGCCGGCGCGGGAGTACCGATGTCGAACCGGCCGCAGCCCCATCACGCCGATCATCACGGCAACGCCGGTCACGACCGGTCGCACCCACGTCGCGCGGCGCAGCAGCAGCCAGCGCGGCGCTCCGACTGGACGCTCGGTCATGGCAGCCGCCAGGTCCGCGTCAGGCCGGTCGCGTTCTGGATCATCGTCGGAACGCTCGTCGTCATGGCGGGATGGTCGGCGGTCACGGCGACCTATTTCGCATTCCGCGACGACGTGCTGACGCGCCTGCTGACGCGCCAGGCCCAGATGCAATTCGCCTACGAGGATCGCATCGCCGACCTGCGCGCCCAGGTCGACCGCGTCGCGAGCCGCCAACTGCTCGACCAGGAGCAGTTCGAAAGCCGGCTCGAACAGATCGTGCGGCGGCAGGCAACGATCGAGTCGCGCGCCTCGGCGCTCTCGGGCCTGCCCGATCCGGCGCCGACCGGTTCGATCCGCCCTGGTGCCCGCGTGCCCGCCGCGCCCACCGTCGCCGCGCCGCAGACCACACCGAAGCCCTCCCCGATCAACGACACCGTGATCCTCGTGCCGCCGCCGGAGCGCGAGGCACGGCTTGAATCGCGTACGCCGCTCAGCGGTGGCCCGCGCGTCGCCGAACTGAATACAAGCGCCGGGATCGAAGGCGCGCTGGCGCGGCTGCAGGCCGCGCTCGACCGCTACGAGGCGAGCCAAGCCACGACACTGAACACGCTGGAAGAGAGCTACGACTCCAAGGCGCGCAGGATGCGCAACATCCTCGCCGATCTCGGCCTCGATCTCGGCAAGTTCGCGCCGCCTGCCGCACCCCTGCCGCGTGCGACCGGCGGCCCGTTCGTACCAGCCAAGGGGCCGGTCGGCGGTTCGGCCTTCGACCGGCAACTTTTCCGCATCAAGCTCGCGCGCACCCAGGTCGAGCGGCTGACGCGCGCGCTCAACATCGTCCCACTGCGCAAGCCGATGACCGGCGAGCTGGAGATGACGTCGGGCTTCGGCGTGCGCTCCGATCCCTTCCTGCGCTCACCCGCGATGCATACCGGGTTGGATTTCCGCGCCGAGATCGGCGATCCGGCGCGCGCGACCGCGGCCGGCACGGTCACGATCGCAGGCTGGAACGCCGGCTACGGCAAGATGGTCGAGGTCGACCACGGCAACGGCCTCGCCACCCGCTATGCGCATCTGTCGGCGATCGACGTTCAGGTCGGGGACAAAATCAGCATCGGCCAAGTCGTCGGGCGCGTCGGCACGACCGGCCGCTCGACCGGCCCGCATCTGCATTACGAAACCCGCATCGACGGCGAGCCGGTCGACCCGACGAAATTCCTGCGCGCGGGCGTACGCCTCGGCAGCACGCTGTAGCCAGCCTCGCAGGCGGTTGCGCTCAGCCGCCGTCCGCCCGTAACGTGCCCGTGCCGCGAACCCAACGGGCCTTGCCATGATCATCGACCGCCGCGCCGCGCTCGCGCAATTCGCCGCGCTCGTCGCCTGTCCGGCTCTTGCACGCGCCGACACGGTCACCGACGGCGTCGGCCGCAGCATCATGATCCCCGAGCGCGTGACCAAGGTGTTCGCCGCAGGACCGCCGGCCGCGGTCCTGCTCTACACGCACGCCCCCGACCTGCTGGTCGGCTGGCCGCGCGCCAATACGGCGGCGGCCTGCGAGTTCCTGCTGCCCGACATCTGCAAGCGTCCGCAGATCGGGCGCATCACCGGCAGCGGCAACACGATCAATACGGAAGCGCTGCTCAATCTCGCGCCCGACCTGATCCTCGACTTCGGCAGCCTCGGCAATACCTTCGCCTCGCTCGCCGAACGCGTGAAGCAGCAATCGGGAATTCCCTATGCGCTGCTCGATGGCCGGCTCGGCGCGACGGAGGCAGTCTACCGCACGCTCGGCCGTCTCACGCACCGCGAGCGCGAGGCCGAACCGCTTGCCGCCTATGCGGCACGCACCATCACGGCCATTCGCGAGCGCGTCGCACGCATTCCCGTCGAGCAACGGCCGCGCGTCTATCACGCGCGAGGGCCGAACGGGCTCAACACGCCCGCGCCGGGCTCGATCAATCTCGATCCGTTCGACGTCGTCGGCGTGACCAACGTCGCACGGGAGGGACGCAGCGGTTTCACCGTCTCCATGGAGCAAGTGCTGCTATGGGACCCCGATGTGATCATCACGATCGAGAAGGAATTCTTCGACCTCGCGCATTCCGATCCGAACTGGAAGCCGATCAAAGCGGTGCGCGCGGGACGCGTCTACCTCGCGCCCGAGCTGCCGTTCGGGTGGATCGACTTCCCGCCCTCGGTCAACCGCCTCATCGGCCTCTGGTGGCTCGCAAAGATGCTCTACCCGGGCGAATTCCCGGAGGACCTGAAGCCGATCGTGCGCGAATTCTACGCGCTGTTCTATCACGTCAGCATCGACGACGCGCAGGCTGCGCGCCTGCTCCGCGAGTGAAGGGCGGCATGACGATCGATCCGTCCCGTTCGCCCGTCCCCGGACTGACGGTCGCGGTCGCGGTGCTGATCGTCGGTCTGATGCTGGCCTTCGTGATCGGACAGTTTCCGGTTGGCTTCGGCGATGTGATCAAGGTGGTGGCCGCAAAGCTCTTCGGGGGCACGGCCGACGTGACGCCCCAGGTCGAGCGCGTTGTCCTCTACGTGCGCGGGCCGCGCGTGCTTGCCGCCGTCATGGTCGGCTCCGCGCTTGCGACCGCCGGCGCCGCGTTCCAGGGCCTGTTCCGCAACCCGCTGGTCTCGCCCGACATTCTCGGCGCCTCGTCGGGCGCGGCCCTCGGCGCGGTGATCGGCTTTTACTTCTCGCTCGATATTTTCGCGATCCAGGTGCTTGCATTTTTGGGCGGGCTTGCGGCGGTCGCCTCGGTCTACCTGATCGGCACACGGCTCAGCGCGCGCGATCCGGTCCTGATGCTGGTTCTGATCGGGGTCGTGGTCGGCGCGCTGCTCGGCGCGGGCGTCGGCCTTGTGAAATACATCGGCGATCCGCAGTCGCAGCTTCCGCTGATGACGTTCTGGCTGCTCGGCGGCCTCGACAAGGTCATCGCGCACGACCTGCTGCCGCTGTTCGTGCCGGTCGCCATCGGCGTCGCGACGCTGATCGCGCTGCGCTGGCGCATGAACGCGATGTCGCTGCCCGAGGAGGAAGCGCGCGCGCTCGGCCTGCCGACCGGCCGGCTGCGTCTCGTGATCATCACGGCGGCAACGCTCGTCACCGCGGTCAGCGTCGCGGCCGCGGGCGTGGTCGGCTGGGTCGGGCTGGTGGTGCCGCATGTCGCGCGCGCGCTGGTCGGACCGGACTTCTCGCGCCTGCTCCCGGCGACCGCGATCCTCGGCGGCGGCTATCTGTTGCTGATCGACACGCTCGCGCGCTCCACGCGCGCCGGCGAAATCCCGCTCGGAATCCTCACCGCCGTCATCGGCACGCCGTTCTTCCTGTGGCTGCTCACGCGCATCCAGCGAACATGGTCGTGACGCTCGAAGGCTGCGATCTCACCTTCGGCTACCGCGACCGGGTGGTCGGCCGGGGCTTGAGCCTTGCGCTGCGCACCGGGGAGGCGCTCGCGCTGCTCGGGCCGCGAGCGCGCGCGGCTGATCGCCTACGTGCCGCAATCGCATGCCGCGACCTTCGCATTCACGGTGCGCACCATGGTGCTGATGGGGCGCTCCGCGCACGGCTGCCTGTTTGGGGCGCCGAGCGCGCAAGATCGGGCTGTTGCCGAGCGCTCGCTTGAGCGCTTCGCGATCCTGCATCTGGCCGAGCGACCCTACACGACGCTGTCGGGTGGCGAGCACCAACTCGTGCTGCTCGCGCGCGCGCTCGCACAGGAGCCGCAGTTCGTCGTCCTCGACGAGCCGACCGCGAGCCTCGACTTCGGCAATCAGGGCAAGGTCACGAGCGAAATCCGCGCACTCGCGGCGGCGGGTCACGGTGTCCTCTTCACCACCCACGACCCGAACCAGGCGCTGCGCGCCGCCGACCGCGCACTGCTGTTGCGCAACGGCGAGCGGATCGCCGACGGGCCGGTCGCCGAGGTCGTGACCCAAACGCAGCTCGAAGCGCTCTACGGTAGCGCGGTCGAGACGCTGGTCGATACGGCGAGCGGCGCGAGCGCGTTCCTGCCGCGGTGAGGCCGTCACCCTGAGGTGTGCGCCAACGGGTCCGGCCTTCGAGCCGGCCCGATGATAACTCCGCGCGCCTCGAAGGGCGACGGCGCGTGTGGCCATCCTTCGAGGGCCGCCTTCGGCGGCCGCCTCAGGATGACGACTACTCCACGTCCTCGACCTTCTCCGGGCCGGTGCCGAACGCCTTCTGGGCGAGCGCCGCCTCCATGAACGCGTCGAGGTCGCCGTCGAGCACACCGCCGGTATCGGAGGTCTGCACACCGGTGCGCAGGTCCTTCACCATCTGATAGGGCTGCAGCACGTAGGAGCGGATCTGGTGACCCCAACCGATGTCGGTCTTGTTGGCCTGGTCCACCATGGCCTGCGCCTCGCGCTTCTTCAGCTCCATCTCGTAGATCCGCGCGCGCAGCATGTCCCAGGCTTGCGCGCGGTTGCGATGCTGCGAGCGGTCGTTCTGGCAATAGACCACGATGTTGGTCGGGATATGCGTCAGGCGGATCGCCGACTCGGTCTTGTTGACGTGCTGGCCCCCTGCCCCGCTCGAGCGCAGCGTATCGGTGCGCACGTCGGATTCCTTGATGTCGACAATGATACGGTCATCGATCACCGGATAGACGTTGACGCTGGCGAACGAGGTGTGGCGGCGCGCATTGGAGTCGAACGGCGAGATGCGCACCAGCCGGTGCACGCCGTCCTCGCTCTTGAGCCAGCCATAGGCGTTGCGGCCCTTGACCTGGATGGTCGCGGATTTGAGGCCCGCTTCCTCGCCGTCGGTCTCTTCCAGATACTCGACCTTGAAGCCGTGCTTTTCGGCCCAGCGCGTATACATGCGGGCGAGCATCCTGGCCCAGTCCTGGCTCTCGGTGCCGCCCGCGCCGGCATGGACTTCCAGATAGCTGTCGTTCACGTCGGCTTCGCCGGAGAGCAGCGCTTCCATCTCGCGGCGCGCGACGTCAACCTTGAGCCTGCGCAGCGCCTGCTCGGCCTCGGTCACGACCTTGCCGTCGCCCTCGGCCTCGCCGAGCTCGATCATGGTGAGGTTGTCGTCGAGTTCCTGCTCGATGCGGCCGATGGAGGTGAGTTGGTCTTCGAGCGCGGTGCGCTCCTGCATCACGCGCTGGGCGCGCTGCTGGTCGTTCCAGAGATTGGGGTCTTCGGCCTGCTTGTTGAGCTCGTCAAGCCGCCTGCGCGCCTCGTCGAAGTCAAAGATGCCTCCTCAGCAGTCGGACCGACTGCTTGATCTCGTCGACAATCGTTTGAATTTCCGCGCGCATGGCCTTAACTCGGAAAGAGGATTCGCGGGCCGGAACCTAATGTCAGGACGGCGCAACGACAAGGTGGCGAACGTGAAAGACCGGCTGATCGGAACCTGGACGCTGGTGTCCGCGGTTCGCGAAGAAATCCCCTCGGGCGTCAAGACCGACCTGTTCGGCAAGAGCCCGCACGGTTTCATCAATTACAGCCCGGACGGCCGCATGATCGCGCTGATCACGCGGGGCGACCGTTCGCGTCCCGTGGATGGACGCGCGAGCGACGCCGAAGCGGAGGCGCTGTTCCGCAGCATGCTGAGCTATGGCGGGCCGTACACGATCGAGGGCAACGAGGTGACACACCAGGTCGACATCTCATGGAACGAGAGCTTCACCGGCTCGAAGCAGAAGCGGATCGCAACGCTCGACGGCGACACCCTGACGCTCTTGACGCCGCAATCGAACGATCCGATCGACGGCAAGATGAGCGTGCGCACGATGGTGTGGAAGAAGGTGTAGAGCTCACTCGGGCGGTGCCGGCCCCGCCGGGACTGGCCGGCGCGCAATCGCGATTGCGGCGGCGAGCAGCATCATCGCGGCGCCGGCCCCTTCGCGCCATGTCAGCGGCTCGCCATAGACGATTGCGCCGAGGATCAGCGCGACCACCGGCGACACGAACGAGTAAAGCCCCGCGCGCGGCGCGCCCCAATCGCGCACCAGCCGCAGGAAGATCGTGTAGGCGACGAACGTCCCGGCGATCACCAGGAACAGCACGCCGCCGAGCGGCGCCGGCGCGAGCATCGCGCGAAATGTGGCGGCCGATATCGGTTCGAGCATCAGCGACAAGACAGTCAGCCCCACGGCTCCGACGACGGCCTGAGCGGCCGTGAGCTGCAGCGGCGTCAACTCATCGAGCAACGGGCGAGAGAGCACCGAGCCGAGGCAATAAGACAGGGCCGCCGCAACGAGCGCGGCCGCGCCCCACAGTTCCGCGGTCGTGCCTGCGACATCGGCCTTGCCGGAGAACAGGATCACGAGCCCGCCGATCCCGAGCGCCAGCGCGAGCGCGTGGCGCCAGCTCGGCCGCTCCTGCCCCAGCAGAATCGCGAAGCCGAACAGGCAGACCGGGTTCATCGACATGTTGACGACGCCCGCGACGCCGGAGGCCACGAACTGCATACCCCAATAGAGAAGGCCGTAGGTTCCGACGACAACCAGCAGGCCGGTCACGACCAGCCGCGGCGCGCGTCCCTGCCCGAACACGCCGCGCAGCCCCCGTACCGCCACCAGGATCACGGCGGAAACCAGAATGTAGCGCATTGCGCCGAAGAACAACGGCGGTACCACCGCGATGCCGGCCTTGGTGGCGGTCCACGTCACGCCCCAGACGAGCGACATCACGACGAACAGGAGATGATCGAGGGTCACGCGCGCTCAGATTCGCAGCGGCGGGTTCGAAGATTTCGATTCACGCGCTCCAAGCTTGAAGCGACCGAGGCTCGCTTCAGTTGTTGCCGTAATCGGAATCCTGGGCCCATGCATCGACCTCTCCGGGCCCAAAATAATCGTAAATCAATCCGGTGAGACTTTCGCGAGCGCCGGCGTCCGCATTCGGGTTTGCTGCGCTCGCCTTGATGGCGCTGAGTTGGGCTTCGATGTCTGAACGCTGGGTACTTCCCATGGCCAGTGTCGTCAACGTCGATTCGAGCGACGTGAAATAATTGCCATAGCCGCCCGTGTTTCGGCAGAACGGCCGAAGGCGCGTCAGAAAAGCGCGCCGCTGCCTCGTCCTCTTACGATTCAAGAGCTCGATAAGCTTGGCGCGACTCCACGAGTACGGATACTCGCCGCCAAGCTGAACGGAACCGATGGTCGCAAAGTTTGAGCGAATGATCAGAACCGCCGAGAGACCGACAACGACCCCGGTCCACAACAGGTTTTCGCTGATGTCGATATTGAATGCGGCTTTTGCCCAGTCCTTATTGGACAGGAAGGCCACGTAGAAGGCGACATCGATCAGGCCCCAGCCTCCAATAAACACATAGCCGAGCCACGTTCGCAGAATGAACGTGTAATACCGACTGCCGAACAGCGCCCGGACCGCGGTCTGGGCATCGGTACCGACGGCAACGGCAGCGCACGAAAATGCGATCAGAGCGCCGATGACGCTCTGAATCGTCATGCAGAATGAAAGGGATTGCGCCACGCTTTCGCGGTCGGGGCGATCGCAATGTTTTCTGCGGTCGAACTCGGGATCGTAGAGAACTCCGCAGCGAGCTGCTGTTCGGTCAGGTGGGCAATATCCAGGTTCGGCATGACGACCGTATCGTCCGCGCCTTCGAACCGCTCGAACTTTACCTCGCCGTTCTTCAAGAGCGCCGCCACCCGCAACCGCGTGCCGGCATCCGTCCCTACCCGGCTGAAAAGCTCGCGCAAACTCAAACTGCCGGCCTTCATGATAATCGCGATGACAGGATCCATGGAACTCTCCTTACATCCGCACCTCGGAAAATACAACTTCTGGGCGCGGAGACTATGCCGCCGACGTGCACGTGACTGAAAATATAGTACGTCCCTGAGCGCCGAGACAGCCCGCCGTTCCCATTGGCGGCGTGCGGCTCATCGAATGCGCCCGATCAGTAGAGGCCGGAGGGACGCATGACGGCGCGGTCCGCTTCCGGCGATACCGAGATCGGACGGCCATCGGTGTCGGTCGCGCCGATGATCGAGTAATTGTCCGCCGGCGCGGTGCCGGGCTTGAAGGCTTCGAGGATGCCGCCGGTCGCGCCGGCCGCGAGCCGCGTGCCGGTCTTGGGATCGATGCGGATCAGCTTGATGCCGGGCGGCACGCGGAACGGCACCGCCGGCTTGTCGGCAAGCGCGTACTTGAAGAAGTCGCGCACCATCGGCGCTGCCGTATGGCCGCCGGATGCACCGCCGGTGATGTGGCGCGGCTTGTCGTAGCCCATGTAGGCGCCGACGACGAGGTCGGGCGAGAAGCCGATGAACCACACGTCCTTCTCGTCATTGGTGGTGCCGGTCTTGCCGGCGATCGGCTTGCCGACCTCGCGCACGACCGTTGCGGTGCCGCGCTGCACCACGCCTTCCAACATCGAGGTGATCTGGTAGGCAGTCATCGGATCGAGCACCTGCTCGCGGCGATCGATCATCGAGGGCTCGGGCTGATTCTGCCATTTCGCGGCGTCGCAGGCTTTGCACTCGCGCTGGTCGTGCCTGAAGATGGTGTGGCCGTAGCGGTCCTGGATGCGGTCGATGAGCGTTGCCTTGACGCGCTTGCCGCCGTTCGCAAACATCGAATAGGCGTTGACCATGCGCATCACTGTGGTTTCGCCGGCGCCGAGCGCGAAGGAGAGATACTGCGGCAGGTCGTCGTAGACGCCGAAGCGTTTGGCGTATTCGGCGATCAGCGGCATACCGACGTCCTGGGCCAGCCGCACCGTCATCACGTTGCGCGACTGCTCGAGGCCGAAACGCAGCGTCGAGGGGCCGTAGAACTTCTTGGAGTAATTTTCCGGCTTCCAGAGCCCGGCCCCCGGGCCCTGATCGATCTCGATCGGCGCGTCCATCACGATGGTCGACGGGGTATAGCCGTTGTCGAGAGCCGCCGCGTAGACGAACGGCTTGAAGGAGGAGCCCGGTTGGCGCAGCGCCTGCGTCGCACGATTGAACTGGCTCTGGTCGAACGAGAAGCCACCCGCGAGCGCCAGCACGCGGCCGGTCCACGGATCCATCACCACCATCGCGCCGGAAATTTCCGGCACCTGGTGCAGGCGGTACTTGCCGCTGTCCTTGTCGACCGGCTCGACATAGACGACGTCGCCGGGGCTGAGCACCTGGGTCACCTTCGCGGGCGCCTTGAAACGCTCGGCGCCGGTCGCGGGCTTTGCCCACTTCACGCCATCAATCGGCACATTGCCGATGGCGCGCTCCTTCGCTACCGCGCCGCTCGGATCGCGTCCGGGCTGCAATCCGATGCGCGCGGATTGATCGTTGGACTCGAGCACGACCGCAAGCCGCCATGGCGCGATGTCCGACAACGCCTTGACGTCGGCGAGCTTCACCCCCCAGTCGCCCGCGATATCGAGCTTCTGGATGGCGCCGCGATAGCCCTGCGCCTCGTCGTAGCGCACGAGGCCGTCGATCAGCGCCTTGCGCGCCATCACCTGGAGCTTCGGGTCGAGCGTGGTGCGAACCGACAATCCGCCTTCGTACAGCTTCTTTTCGCCGTAGCGATCGTTGAGATCGCGGCGCACTTCCTCGGCGAAATATTCCGCCGCGAAGATGTGCGCGCCGGTCGGCCGCGGCGTGACGTTGAGCGGCTCCTTCTTCGCCTTCTCGCCATCCTCGGGCTTGAGGTAGTGATCCTCGATCATACGGTCGAGCACGTAGTTGCGGCGCGCGATCGCTTCCTCGCGGTGGCGGAACGGATGGTAGTTGTTCGGCCCCTTCGGCAGAGCGGCAAGATAGGCAGCCTCCGCCGGCGTGAGCTCATGCACCGACTTGTCGAAATAGAGCAGCGAAGCCGCAGCGACCCCGTAGGCGCCGAACCCGAGATAGATTTCGTTGAGATAGAGCTCGAGGATCTTATCCTTGGAGTAGGTGCGCTCGATCTTGAGCGCGAGCAACGCTTCCTTGATCTTGCGCTCGAAGGTCGCCTCGTTGGTCAGTAGGAAGTTCTTGGCGACCTGCTGGGTGATGGTGGAGGCGCCCTGCGGGCGCCGGCCGGTGCCGTAATTCTGCACCAGGAACAGCGCCGCCCGCGCGATCCCCTGGAAGTCCAGGCCGCCGTGCTCATAGAAACTCTTGTCCTCGGCCGCGATGAAGGCGTTGGTGACGAGCTTCGGCACCGCCTGGATCGGCAAATAGAGACGCCGCTCGCGCGCATATTCGGCCAGCAGCGAGCCGTCGCTCGCGTGCACGCGCGTCATCACCGGCGGCTCGTAATCCTGGAGTTGCGAGTAGTCCGGCAGGTCTTTCGAGAAATGCCAGAACAGGCCGGCCGCGCCGGCCACGCCGACGAGGAACACGACCGTCCCGACCGCGAAGATCCAGCCAAAGAATCGCAGCAGAAGCTTCATTGCCGCCCTTTCGCCATGGCCGCGGAGCCCCCGGCGAATCTCCTCTTGCGACCGTATGATACGCCATTCGGTCGCGCATGCATGATCTGCGCCGCCAACGGCGTCCGGCAACGGGTTATCAAGTTTCCTCGCGCCGTTTTATGGTCAAACTGAGGCTACCACGCTTTACCGCTGCAGTGCGACATCGGTGCCACACCGCGTCATGTTCCGGCTCAATTCGAGCCCGGGCCCGGCGTGCTGCCGGCGAGCCGGGTCGAGAAGAACGTATTGACCGACTGCGCGATCGCCTCGGCGGAGCGCGTGCGCCAAGCCTCCGAGGTGATCAGCTTCAGATCGTCCTTGTTGGTGACGTAGCCGAGCTCGATCAGCACCGAGGGGACGTCGGGCGCTTTCAGCACGCGGAACCCCGCCGACTTGAGCGGAGTCTTGGCAAGCCGGGCCGTCGCCTTGAGCTCGCCCACGACGGTGCGCGCGAAATGCAGGGAAAAATTCTTGGTCTCGCGCTGGGTGAGATCGATCAGGATGTCGGCGACCTCCTCGGGTTCGGCCGAAAGGTCCACGCCGGCGATGACATCGGCACGGTTCTCGCTGTCGGCGAGGCGTGCGGCCTCGGTGTCGGAGGCGGTCTCGGACAGCGTGAACACGGTCGCGCCGCGCACCTCCGCGGTATTGTGGGTGATCGCGTCGGCATGGATCGAGACGAACAGCGCGGCGCCGGCCGCGCGCGAGAGGCGCACGCGCTCGTTGAGCGGAATGAAGGTGTCGTCGCTGCGCGTCATCGCCACCCGATATTTGCCGGTCTTTTCCAGCTTCTCGCGCAGCGCGAGGGCGAATTCGAGGACGATGTTCTTCTCCATCTCGCCGGTGGGCGCGATTGCACCGGAGTCGACGCCGCCATGTCCGGCATCGATCATGACCAGCGGCCGGCCGTCGCTCGAGGGCTTTGCGTCGCGGTCGATGCGCTTGGGCTCCGCGGTGCGGGCCGGCCGGCTTTCGAGCGCGAGGTTGCGCATGAAGCTGTCGCGATCGGTCGACACCAGATCGAGCACGAGGCGCGCCGGGTCGTTGTCGACGGCATCGAGCACGAACGCCTTCTCGATGCGCACCGGGCCGGTCGCATCGATGACGATGCGCGACCCGCCCTGCATGATCAGGCCGTAACGGAAGGCGCGCACGAGCCCGCGACCATGATCGCCGATGCGCGCGGGAAGCTGGAACGTGATCTGCGGCAGGTCGACGATGACGCGGTAGGGGTCGGCCAGGGTGAAAGCCGCAACCTCGACGGTGCGGCTCAGGTCCACGACGAGGCGGGTGCGGCTCGCATCGCCGCCGAGCCGGGCGTCGGTCGCGATAGGATAGGCGTCGGGCGGAACCGGCATGGTCGGGCGAACAATGGCGGCGCGCTCGGCCGCACCGGCGACGGTGAGGCCGACGAGCAACGTACCGACCAGCGCCGTGAGCGCAGAGCCTGCCGCGCGCAGCGTCACGGATGTCCCCCGTTTCGTTCGCCCGGTACAACCCTTAAGATCGCGTAGTTAATCGGCAATTAAGGGCGCCAGCGGCCTATCGCGGGAACTGAGGTCGGCGTGCGGCCCAATCAGCCGCCTTGTCAAAGCCACCCCCGGACCGTTATGTAAGTCCTGCAGACGGTTGCGAATCTGGATTTGCCGCGTTCGGGCATCCGGAGTGCCCGCCCAACCCGTCCCTGACGAAGGGGACGCGCGGCGGGCGGCCTCGGGGTCAATTCGCGAGGCGCCACGGCGCTTAAGCGGTATGGCCAATGCCCTTTGGAAGGACATCCAGACACAGGCGGTATCCGCCTGACAAGACCGTCGGCACATGAAGAAACCACGGCCGCGCGCGAGCGTAGCCGTTTGTCCAGGTTGAGGGTCATGCTCGAGGCGCAAGGCGCGGTCTGTCCGCGTCGCCCCGGTGAGCAAGCTAGGGTTGCAGGCGACGCCCGTTCGGCGTTCGCTGCGGCTGCGCGCAAGGCCCAAGGCCTCTCCCATCAACTCCAATCAGGCGCACTGACAGCACCGTCCGAAGCCGCGCATGCGGCGCGGCGCGGCGGCGGGCGCCATCAAGAGATTAGCAAATGGCAAACAAGATGCTCATCGACAGCACGCACCCGGAGGAGACCCGGGTCGTCGTGCTGCGCGGCAATCGCGTCGAGGAATTCGATTTCGAGTCGGCGAACCGCAAGCAACTGCGCGGGAATATCTATCTCGCCAAGGTCACGCGGGTAGAGCCTTCGCTCCAGGCCGCCTTCGTCGATTATGGCGGCAATCGCCACGGATTCCTGGCGTTCTCGGAAATCCATCCCGACTATTACCAGATTCCGGTCGCCGACCGGCAGGCGCTGATCGCCGAGGAAGAGCGCGCACATCGCGACGCCGAAGCCGAGATCGACCGGCGCGCCACTCGCCGCCGCCCGCGCCGCGATGCCGCTGCCTACCGGCACGACGCGACGCGGAGCGAGCCGGTCGAGGGCTCCGAAGAGCCCGAGACCGATGCAACCGACACGGAGCAGGTCACCCCGGCCGACGATCAGGCGTACGCCGCCGAACGCAACGAAAGCACCCCCGCCTTCGAGGCTGACGCGGTCGCCGAGGCCACTCATCCTGCGCCCGACGCGACGCAGGCGCATGAGCCGGCCGAGCCGGAGGCCCACGCCCCGCCCGCGGACGATCATCAAGCCGCTTCGCTTGCGCCCGAGAATGGCGACCACGCCCCCGTAGAGGCGACCGACGCACCGGATACCGCAACGGCCGCCGACAGCGCTGACGGTGCCGGCCCGAGCGCCGGAGAAGACGACGGCAATGTCACCGAGGTCGAGGATGCGCCCCACGCCGAGAACGGCGAGGAAGAGGTCATCGAGTCGGTCGGCGGCGCCGACGCGCTCGAGGAGGTGCAGGAACGCACACCGCGCTACCGCCGCAGCTACAAGATCCAAGAGGTCATCAAGCGTCGGCAGATCATGCTGGTGCAGGTCGTCAAAGAGGAGCGCGGCACCAAGGGCGCTGCGCTCACGACCTACCTTTCGCTCGCCGGCCGCTATTCGGTGCTGATGCCGAACACGGCGCGCGGCGGCGGCATCAGCCGCAAGATCACCAGCGCGCTGGATCGAAAGAAACTCAAGGAGATAGCGCAGGAACTTGAAGTCCCTGAGGGGATGGGCGTGATCCTGCGCACGGCCGGCGCCAACCGCACCAAGACCGAGGTCAAACGCGACTTCGAATATCTGCTGCGGCTGTGGGAGACGGTGCGCGACCTGACGCTGAAATCGACGGCCCCGAAGCTCGTCTATGAGGAGGGCTCGCTGATCAAGCGGTCGATCCGCGACCTTTACAACAAGGACATCGACGAGATCCTGGTCGCGGGCGACGAGGGCCACCGGGAAGCGCGCGACTTCATGCGCATGCTGATGCCGAGCCACGCCAAGAACGTGAAGGCGTACAAGGATACGCAGCCGATCTTCACGCGCTACGGCATCGAGAGCCAGCTCGACGCGATGTTCACGCCGGTGATGCAATTGCGCTCCGGCGGCTACATCGTGCTCAACCAGACCGAGGCGCTGGTCTCGATCGACGTGAATTCGGGCCGTGCGACGCGCGAGCACCACATCGAGGACACCGCGCTCAAGACCAATCTCGAGGCATCCGAGGAGATCGCACGCCAGCTCCGTCTGCGCGACCTCGCGGGCCTGATCGTCATCGACTTCATCGACATGGACGAGCACCGCAACAATCGTGCGGTCGAGCGGCGGATGAAGGAGTGCCTGAAGCACGACCGCGCGCGCATCCAGGTCGGACGCATCTCGCATTTCGGTCTGCTGGAGATGTCGCGCCAGCGCATCCGCTCGAGCGTGCTGGAAAGCTCGACCGACAAGTGCCCGCATTGCGGCGGCACCGGGCATGTCCGCTCGGTATCCTCGGTCGCGCTGCAACTCCTGCGCATGCTGGAGGAGATGCTGCTCAAGGGCGGGACCCACAATCTCCTGGTGCGCACGCGCGGCGAGGTCGCGCTGTATGTGCTCAATCACAAGCGCGCGCATCTGCGCGATCTGGAGAGCCGCTTCCAGATCGCGATCACGGTCAGTGCCGACGAGAGCGTCGGAGCCGCGCAACCCTTCGTGATCGAAAAGGGCGAGCAGGTGCATTCGCCCGAGGCCGCGCGCGCGCTCATGGCGCAGTTGCAACTGGCCGTCGAGCCTTCCGACGTGGAGGAGCCCGAAGACGCTGAAGTCTTCGAGGATGAGGTTGAGGAAACCGAAGAACGCGAAGAACACGAAGAAGACGCCGAACAGACAAGCGAAGCGCCGAGCGAAGCACCAAGCGAAGCCTCCGGCGAAGCGGCGACCGCGGAGCACCCCGAGGATGGTCGTGGCCGCCGGCGCAGGCGTCGTGGCCGCGGACGCGGCCGTGAGGAGCGCGAACCGCGCGAAGGCGCTGAACTCGCACCCGAGAGCACGCCTGAGAACACCGCCGAGCACGTGGTGGCGCATGAAAGCGACGACGAAGACGTCGCCGATGCGGTGAACGGCGAGCACTCCGAGAGCCGCCCGGCCGGCGAAGAGCAGGACGGCGAGCGGCGGCGGCGGCGACGCGGACGGCGCGGTGGACGCCGCAATCGGCGCGAACGCGACGGCGAAGCGGCTCCTGCCGGTCATCGTGACGGTCACGACGACCAGCAGGATTCGGCTCAGCCCGGAGCGGAGCCCGAAGTGATCGATGCGGTTGCCGATCTCGGCGGGCCGGTGCACACGGAAACGCCGCCCGCGCACGAACCTCGGCACGAGCCTGCGCCGCAGCCGTTCGAGCCGGTGGCGCGCGAGGTCGCGCCCCCTCCCCCCGAGCCCGGAGCCCCGGCCGAGCAGCCGAAGCGCCGCTCGACGGTGCGCGAGCCGGCGCCGGTGTTCGGCAGCGTCAGCGCGCCGGCAGCAGCACCGGTGCCTGCGGCCGTGGCAGCGCCGGAGCCCGCCGAGGCAAATCCCGAACCGCCGGCCGCGAGCGAAGAGGCAAAACCCCGCCGCTTCGGCTGGTGGTCGCGGCGCGGATAGCGTCCGATGAAGAGCGCGTGGGCCGATCGCGAGGCGCAAGCCGCGGTCGCCCACTACGCAGATTTGCCGCGCGATCTCGCGCTGCGCGTCTACACCACGCGCCTGCTCGGACAAGACCCCAAGCTCGTCCTGCACGGCGGCGGCAACACGTCGGTGAAGACGCGCATCGCCGATCTCAACGGCGACGAGGTCGAGGTGTTGTGCGTCAAAGGGTCCGGCTGGGACATGGGCACGATCGAGCCGCCGGGCTTGCCCGCGGTCCGGCTCGCGCCTTTGAAGAAACTGCGCGCACGCGATGCGCTCGGCGACGAAGACATGGTGCGCCTGCAGCGCGCGAACCTGATCGATCCGGCCGCGCCCAACCCCTCGGTCGAGACGCTGCTGCACGC
>PLJS01000304.1 GCA_003140315.1 Hyphomicrobiales bacterium | reverse complement strand
CATGCGGGCTATCAGGCCGGACAAGACTTGGTCATCGAGCTTGCCGGCGCGACCCATCTTTCAAGCTTGAGCACAGCGGATTTCATCTGACAAAACCCCCTTGATACGTCTTGTGGCGCCGTTGCGCTGAGATTGGCGGCTACACCGCCGGTGTTTTGTAAGTCAGCGAGGAATGCGGCCGGGTGCTGTTGTAGTCCGCCGCCCAAGCGCCAATCGCCGAGCGAGCGTCAGCGAGCCCAAAGAACAGGCTCTCGTCCGCCTCGCGCGCAAAGGCGACACTAGCGGCTAGTGACGATAGCGTTGGCGGCAAGGACGTTTCGGGCGCGTTTGTCGAAGCGGGTGGCGATGCGCCGCCAGTCCCTGATCCGGCAGAAGTAGTTTTCGATCCAATGCCGGCGTCGGTAGATGCGTTTGGGACAATNNCTGACGGACTTTCTCGCTGTCGTAAGCTTTGTCTGCAGAGACGGCGAGCGGCGATCTGGGAGTATTGAGCACTTCATCGACGACCTGACTGTCATGGACCTGTCCGCCTGTGACGATGAAGTTCAGTGGCCGGCCTTTGCTGTCGACGACCGCGTGGATTTTCGTCGAGCGGCCACCGCGGCTGATGCCGATCGCTTGATTTTGCTCCCCCCTTTTGCGCCGCTTGCCGCGCGATGGGCTTTCACGATCGTGCTGTCGATCAGATACAGGCTGTCGCGCGATTTCGATGCCAGCGCGTCAAAAATCCGCTTCCAGATGCCACGTCGAGACCAACGGTTGAAGCGATTGTACGCCGTTGTGTATGGCCCGTAGCGTTCCGGCAGATCGCGCCACGGCATCCCGGTGCGCAGCACGTAAAATATCGCATTCATGATCTTTCGATCGTCAGCGCGCGCGCTCTTTCGACTCGCCGGCATCAGCGGTTCCAGAAGAGCCCAGTCCTCATCGCTCAAATCAAATCGCATGATCCACCTCCGGCTACGGTGAATCACGTTCAGCCTCGCTATTCAACAATCTATGTGGGTACAGACCCTAGGCTCTACTACTGACGAGCGCAAATTACGGGGGGTACCATGATCGTTGGGGATGTCCCGCTCTTTGTTGAACATTGCGAAGCGGTCGCTGTCGAGGTTGACGTTACGCGACGTTGGCTTGGCGAGCAAGGACGCCGTGAGTTGAGGCTTTCATCTGATGTGCTTCCAGAGCGGCACGGAGCGTTGGTAGTTGCTTGTGCGCCTTCAGTCGGCGGAAGCCTTTAGCTGCTTCCTGCATAGCCGCTGCAGTCCAGCGCAGCGCCATCGAGGCCGATCGCCATCGCTTCACGTTGCGGCAGACGCGACGCACTGTGCTCATGACATTCTCCACGATGTTGGTACAGGCGAGCGCCCGACGAAGTTCTTTTGGCAGGCCGAGCCGCGTGACAGTGAGGATTTCGTCGAGGCCCTCCAGAATGCTCGCCGATACGCGGCGTCGTGTTCCAGCCGTCGCGCGAGATTGCGGATCAACTTCTCGGCCTTCTCGGCGTCGTCCAACTCCCAGGCTTGGCGTAGCACGCGGCGGACAGCGGCATGCAACGGCTTCGGCAGCCGCTCCATGATGTTGCGAGCCTTGTGAATCTGGCACCTTTGAATCAACGCCTCGCGTCCGAAGCTCCGCCGGATCGCTTTCGAGAGCGCCTTCGATCCGTCGATGATGAACAACCGCGGCACCGCCGGATCGAGCCCGCGCGCGAGGAGATTGTCGATGAGCGCCTGCACCACGGCGGCGTTCTCGGTCGGGCCTTCAATGAGCCCGAGCGGATGCTTCACGCCTTCGCCGTCGATGCCGATTGCCGCCACCAGCACCAGTTCGCCGGTCATGTGGATGCCGTCGATCTGGACCACCAGGAGGTCCAGCTTTGACAGGTCCGAGCCCATCCATTGCTTCATGCGCTCGGCGGAGAGCGCCACGAAGCGGCGTGAGGCTGCCGATTTTGACACGCCAGAGCCAGAAGGCGCCGGGACATCGCCCTCAGGCAGCCGGACGGCGCGGCCGAACCTCCGCGTCGAGACGTTGATCAGCATCAGGTTCATCGCCCACTTGCCGAGCCAGTCCTCGGCCATCGCCTGATCCCAGCTCGCCAGCGATAGCTCCTTGCCATCGCGGCCACGAACCCGTGGTCGGTCGATCTCCATCTTGCCGCCGTGGAAGCCGATCTTGCCCGTCGTGTGGCCCCAGCGATGGCCGCGGCGTCCTTGGCACCGACCGCTAAGAGCCCAATGATCGAGAGGCTGGTGGCCGGGCAGCTAATCGAATTGGAGACGGTCGCCCCCGGGACGTGGCTGCGCGTCCACGCTATTGTTGAGATTCAAAATCGCCAGGTGGTGGCGTTAAGGCAGGTGAACGGTTGGGTGAGCGCGAACTTGGTGCAGGCTTTTGGCTGCAACTGAGGCGCGGTCCGGACCTAGTCGTTAAGAATAGCTCGGAGACCTACCGTCCGTTCAAAATTCCGCGCGCCAAGTTCAAGAAGATCGTGAACGATCTGAAGGTGCGGAAGGAATTCGAGCCGTCGCGATTGTGATTGTCTTCAGCCCATGAGGGGACATCGGACAGAGGGCTTTTCAGTGGTCAACGCGGAAGAACTCCAAAGTCGCGTTAGGGCCGAAGGATTTGTATCCGATAACGCGGCAGGACCGATGATTGACGATTGGTGCTGAGCCGTGAAGTCTGAGCACGGAGGCGTCGTTGTAATATCCGGATACCGTATAAGGGAAATTGCCGCATTCACCGCCATAGATGTACGCAACTCCGCTCAAAAAGCCCGTGCGGCGGTTGACGGCGCCATTGAACAAGATGGTCCCATTTTGGACGCCGACCTCTACAAGGCCCGGTCTAGGTTGGGTGTATATGATTGTGACGCCAGCTCCCTCCTCTTGCAGGTCGACGAGTGAATTGTTGTGAAGGTACGGCTCCGAGAAGGATTGAGCGGTGAAAATCAAGAAAGTGAAAAGCGCGAGAAGCGACTTTCTCATCGGACAGCCTCCCAACCGGGCTTCAAGCAACGCGCGTCGAGACGCAAACTTTATATATGGGATTGCAGTTCGTCTAGACGGTCGGCTCAGGATCGCCAGACCCCGCAAACCCCTCTATCACGGCTTTGACGGCCGCCCGGAGAGCGACCATGACGACCCCGACGACTGCCGAACTGGTTATGGCTTCGTTGCCGAGAGCCCCGTTCTGGATGGCGACGCCTCCGGTGAGCAGGAACGTCGCGGCGAACGTCGTGAGCGAGCTAATAAGGTAGCGCTTGTCGTAGCTCACCTCCCAACCGCGGACCCAATCTATCTGCTCGGTCGCGCGAATGATGTCGCGAATCTTGTCATCGAAGAACCGCATCCCCGATGACGCCCGCGCGCGGATCGTCGCATTGGCCCTCGACGAGCCGGAGCTCTCGCCCCGCAAACTGGCCGTGCGTTTTACCGATGCCGAGCGCTACTTCGTGTCGGAAGCCTCGGTTTCATGCGCTGCTCGATCTCGCCGTGCGTCACTCGGGCTCTGACCGTCCTTTGCTCGACGATGCGCGACAACGACGGCAGATTGTGACGCCGACTGTTGCGATCGATGCGTTGTGGCACTTGTGACCGACGATGAAGCAGGCGAGGCGCCGGAGGAAACGGTTGAGGCGCGCAAGTGCGTGCATTAGGATAAGTATAACAGTCGCGTCGACGAATAGCTCTTTGGAGTTGTGGATGAGATTCTTCTTCGCGGTCAGCCTGATGCTTACGCTGTTGCTTCCAAGCTTGGCTGAAGCGGAGGATTTGCCGGCGGCGTTCATCGGAACATGGATAAAGGCGATTAGCCCTAACCTTAAATGCACGAGAGCAGATTGGACCGGACCGGCGGGTGATGAACGGATCATTAGCGTAAACGAGCGAGAGATTTTGGATTATGAATCGGGCTGTCGGATATTGGGGGTGAAGGTGAAACATGCCCCTGGTGGTGATCCGTCATACGCTGATGCCGTAGTTGACTTGGCCTGCGGCGGCGAAGGGATGAGTTCGCGTCTCCAGGAAGTCTGGCATCTCGGGACCGTCGAAGGTCGCAAATTGTTCACGACAACATCAATCAGACAATGGGACTATCGCGACGATACGGGACGGAGAATGAAGCCCCCGTTCCCCTTTGAAATGGAGACCTCGGTCTATCTCGAATGCAAATAGTCTTCGCTCGACGTCAGCGCGACTGATTCTCCGTCAACCGTCTCCTCGTCTCCGAGACCGCGGTGTATTCACGCCCACCTGCCGGCGGCTGTGCGATCTCAACCTAATACGCTGCGGACTATCGCGACGCCGGCGCGGAGCGACGGTGACCAATAGCCCGAACGATGATCCGTGAGACGGTGAACGGTGGGCGTCGTGCGGGGCCGACCGGAGGCACCTAGCCCGATCTATTCGCGAGAGCACATCCGGTTTTGACGTTTGGCGTGGGATTGACAGCTGGCGTGTGTGACCGTCCGGCTTTTTTCACCGGGGTTCTGGACCAAACCTGTTTTGTACGCGTTGGAGGAATGGGGTTGGTGATCGGGCGCAGGCCCGGTCGGGTTACGGACCGAGCGGGAGCAGCGCGCCAGGCAAGCTGCGGAAGAGGTTGGCTTCGGGACATGCCGCGGCGAACGCAAGGCGGATGCGGCTCGTGGTCTCGACGACGCGGGCGGCGATTTTCAAGAGACGAAGACGTAGCGTCGCGAACTCGGCAGTGGCCAATTCCCGGGCTTTGGGAATGGCGTCGCGCACTGTAAGCATCAACCAATAAGCGGCGGTGTGGAGCACGAGACGGACTTGGTTGGCGAGCGCCGAACGGCAGCTCGTGCGATCGGAGGCGAGCTGCGTCTTATGGAGCTTGATCAGGTTCTCGGCTTGGCCGCGCGCGCAATACAGGCTGTCGTAGATCCACTCGGCCGAGCCGATATCGAGGTTCGTGACGACGAAGCGGATGTCGAGGCCGAGCTTCGTCGCCTCAATACGGGCGACGGCGCGCCGTTCGCGATCCCAGGACTTTGCCTTGTGGCGCGTCTCGGCATAGCCGCGCAGAACAGGTAAGTTCTCGATGGCACGTCGTGTGCGGATAGCGTCGGCGACCTCGTCGACTTTTCTGGCGAGCGGCTTGGTGCCAGAAAGGCCGAAGAGGTAGTCGATGCCGTTGTTCTCGCACCACGTCATCGCCTCCGGCCGAGCATAGTGCCCGTCGCCACGGAACGTAATGCGCGTCTTGTGCCACCGCGTGCGGATGTGTCGTACCAGGCGGCGCAGATGGGCGCGCACCTCGACGCCACTGGGCGTCATAAATGCTGCGTCATTAGCTGCGGGCTTGAACGCCTTCATCGAGTGTCAACGTAACTCACTCCTAGATCAAACGCAATTTTTGCTCCCCTTCCATCGTAAAATCCAACACTGAAGCCTTGCTGAGACGCAGCAACCCGTTCTTCCGGGGTGCCATGAAAATTCGGATTTTTATCATCATAAGTGCCGATTTGACGAAATTTATCCCCAGCTTTCCAAAACGACGCAGTAGGATTCCTACGCTTTAGCAAACCGACATAGTACCCGGCCATATAGTCGGCGTGTAATTCTATCCTCTTACTAGTCGAAAGTCCGCCTTGTATTCTTTGGTAGAGGCCGGAGTTGAACTGCATAATATGACCAAATTCATGAGCAATCACTGCGAGCACTGACACGCCAGAGGGATCATAGTTTATCCAAGTTTCATAGTATCTTTGCCCGAACAGAACCGTATGAACGGTGCCCGGAAAGACGCTGGCCTGGGTCGCCCACGCATTTGGAGCTTCACCGTCATCGTAAAAGCCAAAGCCGGGCTTCACGTCAAAAGTATCGGCCAAGCGTTTTATCGCCTTGTCGAGAGCAACATCTACATCGTAGTCGCCGGTAGTACGGCGCATGCTCCCAGGGCGGATCTCTCCAGCGTTTAGGTCGCCGAGCCAAGGGTATCGCTTTCGGAGCGTCTCGACATCGGAAATCTCAAGGGCGCAGCTTTCTGGCACCGAGCTATCGCGAGCGCGATTTTGCCCTATCGCCGCGGTCGACTTCAACAGGGCCACTCCGCACGCGCAAGAGCATGCTGAAGCAAGTAAGGTACGCCTAGTCTGAAGCACATGGTCCCCCTTGGCGCGAGACTGCCTTATTCCGGCCTCCAAGCTCCAATTTATTAACGGCCACAACCTTATGGTTAGCGAAATGTTAACGAAAATAGGCATCCCATGCAACCGCACGCTGCGGTTGGGGGTTTTCATGAGAATCCCGACACTTATAGGGCATGTGATCCTTTTGGCGGGGCTCGGACTCGTTCACGCGAGTGCCCAAGGGACGTCCCGTGTCCCTCCGGCCTTCCTCGCTCCGGTACCGGACCAGTCGAGTCCAGAAGCCCGTTCTGCGTTGTCATTTCCTCAAGCGACCGTTCCAATTCCGAAACCAGCACCAGCGACTAGACGGCCGACGCTACCGTCCATGATCGGACAGATGATAATTCTTGGATTCCCTGGAACGCAGGCCGGCGAAGAATGGCCGGATCGAATCTCGAAGATGATTCATGCCGGCCAGGTCGGCGGAACGATCCTGTTCTCCAGCAATGTGGTTGACACGAAGCAAGTGCAATCACTTGTCGACTGGATCAGCCGGCCCAACGGTAAGGTACTCCCGTTTATCTGCATTGACCAGGAAGGCGGCACAATTCAGCGGCTCACGTCGTCAAAGGGATTTGTCGGTCTACAATCGGCGCGAAGCGTAGCTCGGCTGGATCAAGCATCAGCATATCGCCTCTACCGAAGGACGGCTTTGGAACTAAGTACACTAGGTATTAATGTCAATTTTGGACCCGTTGTGGACCTCGACGCGAACTCGGAAAGCCCGGTTATAGGCCGCCTAGGACGTAGTTACGGTTCAAGTCCCGATAGGGTTATTTCTTACGCCAAGCAGTTTATCAATGCCCATAATGAAGCCGGAGTGTTGACTGCGATCAAACACTTTCCCGGACATGGCTCAGCAAAGGTCGATCCCCACGAGGGTATTGTCAACATCACGGCCACCTGGAACGAGCGTGAGTTGATTCCGTTCCGCGACCTCATCAGTAATAAGTTCGCTCGCATGGTTATGGTTGGGCACGTGATTCATCCGCTATTTTCAGATGACGATCGGCCAGCTAGCCTTTCCAAGCTGGCAATTCAAGGTGTCCTAAGAAAGGAACTAGGCTTTCGGGGTCTAATCGTGACTGACGACCTAGATATGGAAGCCATTACCGCGCGTTACTCGGTAGAAGAAGCAGCCGTACTTGCGATCTCGGCGGGCGCGGATTTGATTATTATTGCAAACAATAAGCGTCCCGATCCCACTATCGTCGATCGCGTAATCTCTGCCGTCACGAAAGCTGTTTCCGAAGGCCGGATATCTTCTGCGGCTATTGAACAAGCGTACCTGCGTATTGTCGCCGAAAAGCAGTCATTCTCGGAACGGAAACCCTTCGTTGGGTCAAAATAGCCTTCAATATTTTGCGCCGCTTATTACGCCCCTGTTCCGGTGAGGTTTCGTGACGGTATGCTTCAGCCAGCACCAGTTCTTCGATAAAACATAAGAAAACCCGGCACATTTTTGATCGTTGCTGCACTTGGTCTTGCACTCATCGAATGACACATATCGCACGTCGATATAGTCACCTCCTTCGTAATCTATGCCTTCCTTGACTTCTATGCGCGCTTGCACTGGCGACGTAGCTACGCGCTGCAGTACCCCGGATATTGCGACGGGAAATGAGACGCGCTGGCCCAACCCGTGCTTCACAATGCATACGCGCGTTTCAGTATTGAATGTGAATGCCTTGCAAGCGCTGTTCGCGCGGCACGCTTCACCACAAGTCGCAAGACTGTATTCAGTCAGCCAAACGATATCATCGCCCCAGAAATCAATCCCCTCGCTTATTACGAAGCCTTGCAATACCGGAGGACTAGGGCTCGTCGGCGGCGAAGGCGTGGGGATGGGCTGTTGCGGGGGAGTGCACTCAAGGAAATAGCACTTCTCTTGCGCGGCGGCATTTGTACCGACAACTACGGCAATTGCGAACGCGCCAATGGATGAAGCCCATACGCCTAACATGCCACCAATCCTCGCATTCGGCGGCTGCCAATGCTCACGATATGGCAACTTAGAGTATCGCGGTATTTCCTTCAACTTGAACAATTGGTTCGGCCGATCTGGGATTCAGGGCGCCGCAGCCGCCGNNGAGTTCGAAGTTTATGGCCCGCGAGCCGTGCGCCGCTACGGGTGGCGTTGGTGCCGTGCGCCCCCGATTGAGAGAGTATAGGCGAGGCCGCTGCCCTTGTGGAAGCGGAAGACGCGCTCGCCATGCCAGGGGGGGGAGCGCGGTGACGAGGTCCGGCAGCAGAAGATGGGACGCGGCTCGCCGTTCTTGGTATGTCCGATATAGGCGACGTTTTCCGCAAGGCGGTCAATCATCAGACGGATCTCGAGGCCTCGGTCGGGCGCAGGCCGCAATAGCGAAGGCGGGGAAACTCCGACTTCTTCACGGCTTCTCAAGAAAAATAGACTTCCGTGCGGCCGTCAATGCCGTGCCAAAGGGATTCGTCGGTTCTGGCGATCCACAGGCCAGCGTCTAGATACATTCCGTTCCTCTTGATCGATCCATAACAGCTTAGTGTCTGCCGGGAAGCAGAGGCACGAATATCAGCTTCGCGCGATCACCTGTGATGAAATGATCAAAGGCGCACCCGACCTTGTTAAAGACCGGCGCGGGACCCGAAAGAACGAGCGTTTGATTTAGCGTCAGAATATTAGAATAAGCGCCAAGAACCACATACGGCAGCGGCGCACAACCGAACTTGAACGTCCGCGCCTGGCCGCTAACAAATCCAGTTTCGAGCTCGATGCTTCCCTCAAATAACAGAGTCTCGGATACGACCCCCTCTTTGCGCAAGGCAGGCCGGGGATCAGTATAATATATCGAAAAAGTCGACACGTCTTCTGACGCTTCGCCTATTTGCATTCTCACTCTTGAGCCATTGTGTTCGGCAAACAATACTTGAGCCGCTACTGCATTCTGACCAAAGCTGCAAAGACTAAACAGCACAAGAAGTGTTCCCCTCATCGGCTCCCCCTACGTCTCCTGCTGCCGGCGCCATCTCAATCTGCCGAACACTCACAATAAGCGCCCTCGCCAAAACACTTCGGTTGACCAACCCCTCAAAGGTCGAACGTCGTTGCCACCCTTACTTTTCGAGGGTCTTCACCCGAACAAAGAAACGCCGCGCTCGACGTTCTATGTTTCGACACTTGCTCCTTGATGCCTGTGAGTGCGCATCCATATCCCTCACTGTCTGCCTGCCCGAATAGCCATCGCGCCTAACATTGAACAAGCTGCCGCACCCACCAGCCGCAGAGTCCGGGTCCCACACTCGCCGACAAGCTCCGGCGGCATTGTCGCTCGAAGTTTCTGCGCGTTTGAAGAAGAGAGGCAGATCGCGAGGAACATCGCGATGATGAGCGCCGAACGCATCATAAAGCTGTCCTCCTCTTCAGTCGCGCCATTCAGTAGACTGACTCTACCTCTGAGTGGCATCCTGGGACACCATCAATCTATCCGACCTGTGAAGTCTTACGCAACAGCCGGTGGCTGATCGTGAACGTGCAGGACGCCGCCCATCGAGGGACTCCAAAAAGCGCTGATTTTCAGCGCCGGCCTGCAGATCGCGGTCGCGACAATCGCAGCAGCCAGAAGCACCATCTTGAACTGGAACACCGGGTTCTTCAGGGAACGCGGCGGCAATGTTGCTTTGTCTGCCACTCGGCGACCGCAAGCTGCTCCTGTAACTTCGCCGGCAACTCCCGCGCCACCTTCTTCACCGTGACTTCCTGCACTTTGGTGAGCTTCGGCTCGTGCCCTCCGAAGGCAGAGGTCAGGGGTTCGAATCCCTTCGGGCGCGCCAATAAAATCAATGAGTTAGGTCGCGCCGGTGACTTAATCCAGCTGCATTAGCAAGCACATAGCAAGCGAGTTCTGGCCGAGATCGTCCCGAGCGCCTTTGCGTCCCGGCCCGCAACGCAGCGTCCACTGGAAAATTCAGCGTGTAGTTGCTCACGTATGAAAATTGTGAAAAAGTTCAGCCTTTGCAGCAAGCTTACGTCCACCCGTGAGGGAGGTGCCAATGGCTTCGCTTCTTGACCTGCTTTTTGCGCAGGCACCGATGATGCTCGCCGCTGCGGGCGACGGCGACGGCGACGGCGACGGCGACGGCGACGGCGACGGCGACGGCGACGGCGACGGCGACGGCGATGGCGACGGGGATGGCGACGGGGATGGCGACGGCGATGGCGATGGCGATGGCGACGGCGCCAAAGATCCGGCAAAGACAGGCGGCGGCACGCAGGACAATGGCGGCCCCGTTTTTGTGGGATATTCGATTATAGATATCCGAGATCATTCACGCACAAATCTTTCGGACGCTGCACCCGATCAAAGCAACCCCCCGGACTCGGACAAGTCGAAAGACGGTACGGGCAACAGCGATAGGCCCGACAAGGTCGACCACAACTGGGCTGATTGGGACACCGGAACGCAGAATAGCGCCCGGTCGAACGCCGCCAGCGATGCTCCCAACAACTCCTTCAACCCGGCGACCGCGGCCGCCGGCGCGCAGGCTTTGCAGTCCGGTCTCGTCCGCAGCGCCTACGATGCTGCCGTCAGCGGGCTCGATGGCGACGAGGGCTTTTTGAGAACGCTCAACAAGGGGCTTGCACGCACCTTCGATTCACCAACGTCGCGCGCCATGATCCGTCTTGCGCGGCCCGAACTGGGGCCGAAAGGCGTGGGGATGTTTGAGAACCCCTATAACCCGGCATTTTACCAACAAGCGGTGGAATCCGCCGCCGGGTCGGCCAACGTCCCCAACGCAGCCGTCAGCTTGGTCGGCACGGGGTTCAAATTCCTCGGCGGCGCCGCACTGCTCGTGAGCGTCTACTCCGCGGCGAAGGCGACCTACTATTCGGACAACCACGTCCAAACCGGTGTCATTCAGGCCGGGCGGCTGGCAGGGTCGATCGGTGCCGGATACGTCGGCGGCTATCTGGTCGGAGAGATTTCAACCATCGCCCTGGGCGCCGCATTGGCCGCCGGCGGCGTCGTCGCCACGCCGGCCATCGCGATCACCGCCGGAGCCTTGGCGGCCTTCGTCGCTATCTCGGCATCGATGCAATTCGCCCCCAAGGGCGCGGAGGAAGGCGAACGCCTAGCGCGCCAACTCTACGACGCTTTCCGCTAGCGCACCTCATGATAATGGACGCAATCGATGACTCACACTGATCCAAAGAACAGGCGCGACGCGCTCAAAGCCCTCGGCGCGGTTTCCTTCGTGCCGCTCGCGACACAAACCGCGGAAGCGCAGACGCCCGCACCGCCGCCCAGTCAGGCTCCAATCCAACCGGCACAGCCGACGACCCGGCCCGCGCGTGTCAAGGCTCCGCCGCCGCCGAATGTTACGCAAACGCCAGCGACAAGCTCCACGACGTCTGCGCCCGCGGCGAAGCCCGCAGGGCCGCCTGCCGCGCCAAACAATCTCGCCGACTTCAAGACCAAATCCGCACAGGTCGCGGACACGCTGCGCGCGCGCAAGTCCCTGTTGAGCACAATACCGGCAACGAGGCTCGAGACCGCTTTCAGGCTTGGCGCCGCCGGCCCGGCCTTTCCTGACATTCGTTGCGACATCCTCGCCACCGAAGCCGCCGCGCTCCTGGCGCGGTGCCTCATCACGAGAAAGGACTGGGAGGGCATCTACGAAGCTTCCTATGCGTTCCTGTCCGACCTCGAGCGCTTCGACCGCCTCGACGCGATCTTCCAGCTGCAGGAAGCCAACGGTTATTACGATCTCGACTTCGCTCTCTCGCAGGCGGATGTCGTCAGCAACAGTGTGTACATCTCGTCGCTCACCTATGCGTCGGACCTGGTCGACACGCTCGTCAACCGCCTGACGACGACCTACGACGACCAATATGGCTGGATCCAGCTGCTCGGCTGGCTGTCCCATATCAGCGCCTACGGCAACAGCGGCAGCGCAACCGCGAGGGTGTCCTGGAACGGCGTCGAGGACACGGTCATCAGCTATTGCTACAAGGCTGCCGTCGCCCAGGGCGACGTGCAGCTTTCCTCTCTGCTCAACCAGCTCTCGGCGGACCTCGAGACACGCCGCGCCCAGCTTGCGGCGCTCAATGCCAAGACTTCGGCGCTTCAGAGCAAGGCGACCTGGGACCAGAAGAACCAGACGTTCCGTCAGTTGCAGACGCAGGCGATGCGCGCGATCTACGGCGACCGGCACAACGTCGTGACCCAGCCGGGCGGCGCGATGAATTTCACGGAGCGCCTCGCTAACCTCCAGACCAGTTTCGACGCGACGCTATCAGATGCGCTGGCGCGGTTTCCCGCCATCTCCACCGGGTTTTCCACGGTGTTCGGTATCTCGGCGCCGCTTCCGACAACCATATCGAACCTGATCACCCATGGTGGATCACCCGCGCCCTCCGACAACATCCTCGACACCGCGCAGCAATGGCTCGACAATATCGGCAGCCAACACAGCCGCATGTTCGAGACCGAGCAGGTCTATTCGGTGTCGATCGGGCTCCGCGCCCTGCTTTCGCAGACGCAATGGGTCCAGTTCGTGACGCAAAAGCCGATCACGTTCCAGATCGGCGACGGCGTGTTCCCGGATCAGCGTTACGTTCGCCTGCGCGCGATCTCGGTCGCCGCCGTCGGCGTTCACCAAGGGACCTGTTCGACGGTGATCAAGGTGCCGGCGAACAGCTACTATGTGCACGCGGACGGGAAGAAATACGCTTGCCAGCAGAGCTTCGTGAAACCGCTGCGCTACTCGCGCGTGACCACCATCGACAGGCCCGGTGGTCCGGAGCGTTTCGGTACCAACGCAATCTATAACTGCGCGCCGTTCGGGCAGTGGACGCTCACGCTCACTGAGCACCAGTCAGCCGGCGCCAACCTGGACAGCATCTTTGATGGGCTTCAAGATCTCTATCTTGAGTTCATCGTCGCCGGACAATAGCGCAGCATGCGCACCGACAAGCCGCGGCGAAAAGTACGCCGTTCTGATCTCGTGATCGCCCGCGGCGAGATAGCGGCCGAGGGCGAGCCTTCGTCGGTAGCTGCCAAGAATTTCGTCATCTCGCCGCAAAACCGGGAGGCCTTGCAGGCGATCCGGCAAGCTTTGGCACGAGACGCATTCGCTCTTTGCTTCGGCGACAGCATGCGTTCTGCTAGCGGGAAGGTTCTTCATTGGTACCTGAACGTCCGCGATCTTCTGCTGCAACCGAACTTCTTGCACAAAGTGGCCGCGTTGTTCTGGGAGTCCATGCAGGACAAATGGCCGTTCCAGTTGTGCGGCGTCGAGCTCGCATCGGTCCCCCTGATGACTGCCATTGCGCTCGAGGGCGCTCGACACGGCAAGAGCCCCAATATTCTCATTGTCCGCAAGGAGCGAAAGCATTATGGGCTCGCGCGCCAGATCGAAGGACGCGTCCAGCCGGTCCCCGTTGTCCTGGTAGACGATATTTTCAATAGCGGTGGCTCCTTCGAGAAGGTCCGCGTGGCTCTCGCGGAGACGAATGCTCCTATCGCTCATGCGTTCGTCATCGTCGACTTCGAGACGAAGCGCGGCCGAGCATGGCTGGCGCGCCATCGCATTCCAATCACTGCGTTGACGGCGCTGCGCAATCTAAACCTCAAACTGCCGAGACAAGCAGACAGGCCCGAGTGGGTCGATCACTTCGAGCGAACGTGGTCGTTCTCGGTGCCGGCCCCCGATCGTTTTCACATCGTGCCAAAATCTGCGCCCGTGGTATCGGAGGGCCTAGTCTATTTTGGCGCGGACAGTGGCATCTTCTATGCGCTCGACGCGGCTTCAGGCCAGGTGCGATGGTCGCATTCGCTTCGCACGAAATCTCGCAAGGGAATCTGGTCGACGCCGGCCGTCCACGCGGGGCGCGTCTATTTTGGAGCCTATGACGGTTGCGTATACTGCCTCGACGCCGCGACTGGAGGGGAAATCTGGCAAGCGGGCGTTGCGGATTGGGTTGGATCCTCGCCGTGTTTGAACGTCGAACGCGACGTCCTCTATATCGGCCTCGAATTCGCGGCTGAAGCGCAGCGCGGCGCGATGGCGGCTCTGTCGATGTCCGATGGAGAGAAGGTGTGGGAGTTTCCTCTCAGTACGATGCAACATGGCACCGCGACTCATCATGCCGGAAGTGGGTTGGTGCTGTTCGGCTCTGCCGATGGCCAGGTCTACGCACTCCACGAGGCGAGTGGCTCGCTCGTCTGGCACGCGGACGCCGAATCCGCCGTCAGAGGCGCGATATGCGTTGCCGACGAACTTCAGCTCGCGGTGTTCGGAACAGCCGGAGGAGATGTCCTTGCCGTCAACCTTCAAGATGGGGCAAAGAGGTTCAAATGGCAGACCGGGGGCGAGGTGCGCTCCGCCCCGCTGTTGGTAGGCGCGACCTGCTTTGTCGCATCGGCGGACAAACATTTACACGTATACGATCTTGAACGCGGTGCGAAACGCACCGCAATCGAGCTCGGCGGAAGGCTGCTCGCATCGCCAAGCCTCGCTGGTGAATCAGTTTTCGTTGCAACCACCGGCGGCCTCGTCGTGGAAATCGATCCGGTCGCCTTGCAGCCCGTCGGCGCTCTGCAATTGCCTGCGCCAATCACCGCACCGATAACGCTTGTTCCCGGTACCGATTCTCATCTGGCGATGAGCAATGCCGGCGAGCTCTTCGCATTCCGCCGGACAGCGAACCTGATGGGTGCCGCAGACCAAGCGAAGTTGGACGCCGAAAATGACATCAGGCTCGTCGGCAACTTGGCGGGAATCGAGGCGTTGCATGACGAAATATCCTCGCGCGCGCCTTCGCCATGGCTGGGACAAACCGGCGCCTCCTGCGTCGCGGCCTTTGATGGCGCCGACGCCGGCGAGCTTGTCGCTTCCTCGATTATCAAACCCTTGTTGCAGAACATCTCGGGCAATCTCGGCGGAACGCTTGAGCGCGCTGCAATTCTGCGAATCACCGGCGGCACACAGCTCGAGATGGCCGCTCTCCCCCGCAGTTCGAAGCGCGTGCTCTCCCTTTGCCACGTGACGATATCGGGCGCCGCCGGGGCGGTCGCTCTCGAGATTGCGAGCAGGAAGCAGCGAGCGGCGGCGCAGCCCGGCGAAGTTTGGGTGGTCCCCGGCCGCGTCGCTCATTCCATTTGCAATTGCACGGAAAGCCCGATCATCCACGTTGTGTTTCTCGTCCGCAAATTGAATCGCAAAACAGCCTAGATGCTGCCTACGCCGTCGATCGCGCTACAGCGCGCCAAGTCCGAGCTGACAGATCAAACCCGTCAAGCCGTCGATGACTACTTGAAAGCCGCCAGCAAAAGCTAAGTGAATACCTCGTCACTGGACGTCGCGGACGGTGATCTCCTGATAGATGTCGTTCTTCATGCTTGCCTCCGTTGCTGGCTGGGGTTCAGCGCCCAGCTGAACCTCTGCCCGTCGGCCAGACCGGGGGGTAGCAAGCGCAAAGGAGGCTCCGGACGCGAAGCGCCAAGGGTCCGCACGAGGGACCCCATGCAAAAGTCTCTTCGCAAAAGGCGTGCGGAGACGTGCGGAGGCGGCGCGTAGCGTCGGGATGCCTTGCGCGCGGGGGGCGGGGCCTCTAGGAAAGAAAGAGGAACGCGGCAGCACTTGCCCTAATTGTCTTTCTTGCGGCAACGATCGTCAACCGAAGGGCGGAGACGCCTTACGGCTCCGGTCGCACGCGAGCCGCGACTGGAGCGTGACCGGTCGAAGGCGGGGGCCGCCCCGCCGCCAGTCCGAAGCCTCAAGGCGCTCGGTACGGCAGTACGCTCCTGTACCAATAGGCCTTCCGGCGGTGGCAGATGTGCAACGGGCGGGAAAAGCCGGAAAGAAGGGCGAAAGCCGGAAAGCGGTTTAGCGATTGATCAAGCGGATTGGTTCAAAATGAGCGGCGTATCGCCTATACTGTTAGGCATGCCGCGGTTCGGAGTCGACCGGCAGTGAGGATCATTAGTGGCCACGCAAACGAAGCATACCGCGGCGCTGTCCCGCCTCTTCTCCTCGACGATCTTCAAGGAGCTGGCGTCGCACGGCAAGTCGGCGGCCTTCACACGGCTGGTGCGTGACGCGGGTCTTGCCAAGGGCGCCGCCCCGCCTGGCCGCGTCCGCGATGCGTTTGAGCGGGCGTTCGAGCAGCTCAAGCAAGCCGGCTTGCGCGATGAATACATCTATAAGGCTGCGCTCACCCATCGCGTGCTGATGGGCCGCCACAGCCTGCGTACGGCCTGCATGCTGAGAGAATTCCGTGTCGCGAACTGCAAGGCTGACATCGCAATCCTGAACGGCACGACGACGGCGTACGAGATCAAGTCGGAGCGTGACTCGCTGAGCCGCCTCGAGCGCCAGATCGAGGCCTATCGCAAAGTGTTCGCGAGTGTCTTCGTGATCGCCGGCGAGAACCATGTCGAAGACGTTCTCAAAGCGACGCCGTCGGATGTCGGCGTCATGAGCCTGTCGGCGCGCTATTACATTCAGACGCGCCGCGAGGCTAAGGACCGTCCCGGCCGGATTTCGCCGGTCGCGGTGTTCGAGTCGCTGCGGACAAACGAAGCCTGCGCGATCGTGGCCGAGCTTGGCCTCACGATCCCGGATGCGCCGAACACGCGGCTTCGCGCCGCATTGCATGAGCAGTTCGAAACGCTGGCTCCTGCCGAGGTGCATGCGTACATGCTCAAGGTCTTAAAGCGCACGCGCGATCTTCAGCCGTTGAGCGGCCTTGTCGACCGGCTTCCCTTGTCGCTGCATGCGGCGGCGCTGTCCGTGCCGTTGCGCCGGGCGGATCACGACCGGCTGGTGGGCGCGGTGGACACGCCGCTGGCCGATGCCCTTTGCTGGACGTAGCCCGGCATGTACCACCCTTACTTTCGCGGCAAGCAGTACGAACTCATCACCGTGCGTGAGACCGCCGGCATTCTGGCCGCATCGAAGTTCACGCCCGTCATTGAGCCCGTGAAGGAATCGCTTGGTGGGCTTGAGCGCGCGTTGCAGGCGGTGTGTGACGCGAATGGCCGCGCCATCGTGGTGGTCAATCCCTATCACGGCGATCATTCCGGCGACGGCCAGAACATCTCAGAGATGCTCAAAGCCGCGTTCCTTGAAAAGGAGCAGATCGCGGCGGGTGTGCTCCTGAAAAAGGACATGACGGTTGAAGACGCCATGACGTGCATTGAAGAGCACTCCGATCACGACATGGGCCTGATACATGCGGGCTTCACCGAAGCCAGGGCGCTGGCTGATAGGCTCGGTGCGCGCGTTGCCGATATGCGCCACGTCTTTTTCGAGCCTTCCTGTGGCAAGCTTTACCGCAAGCACTTTTCGGACGCCGATCGCATTCTCCTGCGTGATGGTTTCCAGCGACGCCGCAACCGCGATCACCCGCCGGTCGAGCTCTTTTCCGATCTGAATGTCACGTTCGAAGACGAGGGCATGCAGGGTTTCGGGGATTTCCTGATCGTGGGTGACGAATTCACGGAGAGCGGTGGCCCGGCCTATGCCGTGGCGATCCATCTAACCTTCATTGACCCGACCAAAGACGAGGCGATGTACATTTATCACTTCGTCTCCCGGAGCCGGGATACGCCGACGGACCCGGCGGGAAAATTCGGCGAAGCGCTCGACCTCATGATGCAGAAGCTGGCGCAGCCCAACAGCCACGTTCTCGAAACCACCGCCGTGCAGGAGTTTCGCGACCTGCATCGGCGCGGTCACTTTCCCGGCCTCGGTTACGTCAAGAAGCTCTCTATGAAGCATCATATCGAGACGCTCAGCGCCTTCTTTCGTCGCTAGGGCCATGCCGGGCGCTCCCGCCAAATGCTGTGCCGCATGCTTCGGAGACCGGGGTCTCACCCGACTGATCGAAGGTATGTCCACCGAGAATGGCGCTTGCGCCTTCTGCGGCAGCGAAGGCGTCCCGCTGATCGCGCCGCGTGCATTGGCCGACCTCTTCGGCCCAATCGTCAGCATCTATGAGCCGAGCGCCGAGGGCCGCCTGCTCATCGAGTGGTTTCGCGACGACTGGGACCTGTTTCATCACCCGCGGCTCGCGGACAACGCGCGGGCGAAAGAGTTGCTGGCGGAAGTGCTGAACAACGGCGAGATCGTCCGCGCCACGTTCGCGCCGTCACCGAAGTATCAGACGGATCGGCTTCTGAAGTGGGAGCAGCTGCGCTCCGAGCTGATGCACGAGAACCGGTATTTTCCGGCGGTGAAGCTTGATCTTGACCGGCTGGACGAGCTGTTCGGCTATCTCCAGGCGGCGGAATTCCCCGGCATTTGGTACCGCGCGCGTTTGCAGACCGGCGATCAGCCGTTTGACCCTGCGGACATGGGCCCGCCGCCGCGCCGTATCGCCTCGCATGGCCGGGCAAACCCGGCGGGCATCCCCTACCTTTATCTCGGATCGACCGCCGAAACCGCCGTCGCGGAGATCCGTCCGCACACCGGTGAGAAGGCTTGCGTCGCGGAATTCCGCCTTCAGGATGGGCTGAAGCTTGTCGACCTGCGGAGCCCGCGGCGCGTGATATCGCCGTTCCAGCTCGCGGACGAAGACGAGCTTGGTTCGTTGCGGAGCGACGTGATGTTTCTTGAACGGCTCGGCGATGAGCTCACGCGGCCTATTCTTCCGCAGGGCGCGCCGTTCGACTACGTGCCGAGCCAGTATCTTTGTGAATACATCAAGAAGTGCGGCTATGATGGCGTGCTCTACCGCAGCTCGGTCAGCCAAGGCATCAACCTAGCGCTCTTCAAGCCCGAGAAAGCCGCCGCCCAAGGGGTGGCACAATACGATGTGCTGAAGGTCGAGGCCACGATCCAGCGTGCGGCGCCGCCCGACGGAGCCGCTTGAGCGACACCTAACACGGCTCAGAGGCCCGGATACTGCGTTAAGCGAAATCGCCTTGTGGTGGCGGTTTGGCTTCGCGACAATGGGGCGTGTCAAAAGCAGCCCGCCCTTGCGTGCAAGCGTCTGAACCGACCTACGAGCTGCATACGCTCGGATGGAAGGCCTTTCAGCATCTCTGCGCCTCGATCACGTCGGAGATCTGGGGCCAAACCGTCCAAGGCTTCTATGACTCCAACGATGGTGGCCGTGACGGCGCTTACTACGGCACTTGGGCACCGAAGACGGGCGAGCTCTTCTCGGGCTCGTTCACTGTCCAATGCAAGTTCACCAGCCAACCGGGTGGCACGCTCGCTCTGTCCGACATGAGCGATGAAATCGCAAAGGCAACGCGGCTAGCCAAGCGCCGGCTTGCCGACAACTACATCCTACTCACGAACGCGCGCCTTACCGGCGTGTCCGTCGAGCGGATGACGGAAGCGTTTCAGAAAATTCCCGGCATCAAGAGGTTCGCGGCCTATGGCGCGGACCGCATCACGCAATTCATCCGGGAATCGCCGCGCCTGCGGATGTTGGTGCCACGCGTGTATGGGCTAGGCGACCTTAGCCAAATTCTCGATGGTCGTGCCTACGACCAGGCGAAGGAAATCCTTAGCAGCCTTGGCGACGACCTTGAGAAGTTCGTCATCACCGACGCTTACCGCAGCAGCGCGCGAGCCTTGGTGGATCATGGGTTCGTGCTCCTCCTGGGCGAGCCCGCGTGCGGCAAGTCGGCGATCGCGGCGGCGCTCTCCTTGGGCGCGGTCGATGAATGGGGCTGCTCGACCCTCAAGGTTCGCGATGCCGAGGAATTCGTAAAGCATTCGAACCCGCACGAGCCGCGGCAATTCTTTTGGGTTGATGACGCGTTCGGCGGGACGCAGCTCGATATCGGCGCGGCGATCGGCTGGAACTCAGCCTTTCCGCATGTGCGGGCGGCGATACGGCGTGGCGCGAAGATCGTCTTTACGTCGCGCGACTATATCTATCGCAACGCGCGGACCGTTCTTAAGCAATCAGCCCTACCTGTACTCAACGAATCGCAAGTCATCATTCGGGTCGAGCAGTTGAGCAAGGATGAGCGCGAACAGATTCTCTACAACCATATTCGCCTTGGCAGCCAGCCGAACAAATTCAAAAAAGAAATTAAGCCCTACCTTCCCGACGTCGCCGCGCATAAGCGCTTTAGTCCGGAGATTGCCCGGCGGCTTGGCCATCCCGCTTTCACCAAGAAGCTCGACATTTCGAAATACGACCTTGATGACTTCGTTGAGCGGCCTGTGCCGCTGCTGCGCGAGGTCGTGCAGACTTTGAGCGAAGGCATGCGTGCCGCGATCGCGCTGATCTTCATGCGCTCAGGGATGCTCGAAAGCCCGATATCGGTTGCGAAAGAGGAAGAGCAGGCGCTTGCTCTTCTCGGGGCTTCGCTGTCAGGCGTACGTGAAGGACTGAATTCGCTAGACGGAAGCCTGCTGATTCAGGTTCAGCAAAGCGGCAGTTCATGGTGGCGTTTCAAACACCCGACGATCCGGGATGCGTTCGGCAGCGTTGTCGCCGAAGACCGCGCGCTCATGGACATCTATTTGGCGGGCACGCCGGTTCGGCAATTGCTCATCGAAATCGCGTGCGGCGATGTTGAGTGGGAGGGCGCAAAGGTGCAGATCCCACCCGACCGTTTTGACGTCGTCATCTCACGCATGGAAGCCTTCGGGAAGGCCGATCGCGATGCCCGGGACCCAATTCATCACTTCCTGTCGGGGCGCTGCGACGCGGCGTTCCTCAAGCACTTCATGGGGCGGTTTCCGAACTTTCTGAAAGACTTGCACGTGCGCTCCTATTTCTACGCCATCTCGGACATGGACGTGATCGAGCGGCTGGATGCGCTCGGACTTCTGCCTGAGCCCGAACGGCAGCGGCATGTAGCCGTTGTCGAGGACCATGCCGTCAGCATTCCAGACTCCGGCTTTATCGACGGGCGTGTTGGCTTTCTTCGACCCGCGGAAGTTACGCACATTCTCGGCGTTGTCCGCACAAAGCTGATTCCAGATCTCGAAGCTACGATCGACAGTTGGCGCGACAATTGGAGCAGTGAAGAAGACCCCTCTGCGTATTACGACCACCTGCAAATGGCACTAAAAGACTACAAGCGCGCCTTCGCGGACGATAAGGAAGCCAATGACCTGATCGATAAGGCCCTAACGGCGATCGACACGACGATCTCCGAAACCGAGTACGGCGGAGAGCGCGACTGGGGCGACCACTATGGGGGACGCAGCGGGTCGCTTGGATCCGCAAGCGACCGGTCGACGTTCGACGATGTCGATCAATGATCGCCAAGCTGCCGATCAGCATTTCCCCCGGAATAAACCGATGCGCGCCGCGGCTGATGGATTACCACCGGATGGTCAAAGTCCGGAAAAGGCGGTCGCGCCGGCACCGTAAGCTCCTGTGGCGACAGCACGACATCACGCACCGGCGGTCCCGGCTTTGCGTCCGCGCGTTCAGCGAGGCCCACGCGCGCGATCGACGCGCGGAACGCCGCGGCCATGGGCTGCTTTGCCTGCTCAGGATCATCGACCATCCCACGGTCCCCAAATGGACCGAAACTGCCGTATCAATCCCAGCAGGCGGTAGGCCCTGCGCGCTAATTTCTTGGCATTTTCGATGAAACATGGGGATCTTTTCTGGGCGGAGAAAGGTGCGATCCAATCGCGCGGCCCGCGACTCTAGATGGGCTTCGGGCGGCAAGCCGGTGGCCACGATCTGGAAAAATAATGCCATTTTTTTCTCACGGCTTGCTCGTGTGTCGCCCCGCGTGACGCATCACATCGTCGACGTGATCAGCTCCGCCTTCGATAAAGTCCCCTTCGTAGTCGGCAAAATGCACCGACCGATGCGGGATCGGGCGATCACAATTCTGGACAAAGAATGCTGTTTGCTATGCCCTGATCGAAGAAGTGAGTAGTCTCTCTTGCAAGATCAGGACGTCACCTCGCTTCAAGCTTGTCGAGGAATTTGCGGGTAACACCGCGAGTAGATTGCCAGGCAAAGGTAGGCCAACCTACCTGAATGCGTGTGAGCAACTTATAGACGCCTATGGGCCGGGTGCAGTTCTACGTCCAAGTCGCAATCCACGAGCCCGAGGTGCCGATCGGCATCTGGCGGGTCGATGCGGTGCTTGCCGAACGCATTGATCGGACGGAATCGGATCTCGGGCGGGTCAAGGCCGCGCCTCCCGACGATGCGCTCACCACACTCCGGAAGGGCATCCCGCAGTGTGAGTTCGAAGAACTCCGGCTTCGTCCCGGTGAGTACCATCCGCGCGTGGCTCGACGAATATTCGGCGACGCCGACGGCCTGTGGCGAAATCCCGATAACAGTCAGGAGACCAAGAACGCACGGGCGACCGCTGCAGGGCAACTGCACGCGCTCATCGAGCAACTTGAGCACATCTGCAGAGTAGTCCATCCGAAGGCACCTAACTTCACGACCTACGGGCACGAGATACGAAACGTGCTCATTCTGGCATGCACAGAAGTTGAGGCGCAGTGGAAGGCGATCCTCAAAGCCAGCAATGGTAAGCGAGACAATAGGAAGGACTACGTCAAGCTTGCGCGGCCGATGAGACTGTCCGAGTACGTCGTCGCCCTACCGTATTATCCCTGGATGTCGACCATCCGACCATTCGAGAAATGGCGGCCGAAAGAGGACGATCCGAGGGCCGAGCTGCGTTGGTACGACACTTACAATGCGGTGAAGCACGACCGCGAGCAGGACTTTCAAGAGGCCACGCTGGAACACGCCTTCGGGGCGCTCACCGGATTCTTCGTGATGCTGTGTGCGCAATACGGGAGCGACTTCGCGTTAACGGGCGAGCCAGCGTCACGCGCGTTCTTTCAATTGGTAGGCGCTCCTCGGTGGCCCCTTTGCGATATCTACGTACCACCGTATCGAAGCACTCTCGCTCCGAGACCATTGGCACTCTGAATTTGAGGGCGAGGCGCGGACGATCCAGTATGAAGCACCCAATCTTTGATGCCATCAAGCGACGCGACAGAGCCACTGAGATCTTCCTCGCGGTTCTCGAATCTTCAGGGCTTGCGGGTGCTGTCGACGCGGTGCGGGCGGACCTCCACATCCAGGACCTGGTAATTGTCGAACCCACGGGGTCCAAAGTACTGTCGGACGGAATCCTGAACGCCATGTTTCCGCGGCAGCAGCAACCGATTGAGGTTTTTCACTACACAAGGGGTGACGGTCTAAGAGCCTGACCGAAAATGAAACTGAGTCATTTCAATGAGTTGCGCGAGCCACCATCAAAGAGAAAACTCGTAACACTATCGCAAAGAAGCCGATCATTCGGGCGCTTTGCGATTTGGAGGAATCTGATAC